>NZ_CP023069.1:300000-410255 GCF_002288525.1 Sinorhizobium sojae CCBAU 05684 | reverse complement strand
TGCAGGGGAACTCTCGAATAACGGTTTTTCGGCCCGAGAACCGACATAATCGTTATTATGTGCGATTCTCGCCGACTGACAAGGAATATAGAGTTAACAAAGGGTTTATACCGCGTCCCGAGCAGCCCCTGCTCGCCGGCAAAACATGCGTGTTTCTCCTTCATTCTTAGGCACTTAGATAGCCGCTTGCGCTCCGCCAGGCGCCAGCACTTTTCCAGGGGAGAAATACGGCCGTTCGCCTGGCTACCAAACGTCACCGCGAAATAGCGGTCGTATTGCTCCCCGCGACTCACCCGACTCAGCCTTGGTGAATATATTCGAGTTCTGAGTTGCTGCGGTTGCCCGGAAAGAGAGCCGGGGCACATAACTTTACTGCCAACTTCTTCATGGGGCCCAACAACTGGTTCTGCTCGACTTGCTTTCACCATCTGTCCCTCTCGGCGGCGTACTGTCCGTTACAGGCCATGCCCCGCAAAAATAGAAGGTGATTCTTCCTGACCGTCCAGAAGATTGGGATTGACAATGGGTTGAAAAGACCCTGCCTGGCTCAGGTGAGCCGAAGGATTACTTTCGCAAATTTGTATTTGTCCGCTGAGGGTTAGACGCGGATCACGGCCGTCTATGGACACGAATTGTTCTCCTGTGAATCCTACAAGACGCAAGTGGGGCTTCGGGTCTGCAAAGGCAGACGTGACGCGACGCAACGCCCGACGCGTTCCAGGGAACCTTGTAGGATCCTACAACTGCCACTCGAATCCGATTCGTGCTGATTTCCCCGCGGTCCAACAACGACGGAGAAATTCATGCAGATTCTCGCGATCTCAAAGCCGCGAAATATCGAAGAAGCCCAACTTCTCCGCAGCCATCACCAACTGCGCGCCCGCGTCTTTTCCGATCGTTTGGGCTGGGAAGTCAATGTCGTCGGAGGCTGTGAGTCAGATACTTTCGACGATCTTCAACCCACCTACATCCTAGCCGTATCGAGCAACGATCGAGTGGTTGGATGTGCTCGCCTACTGCCTGCGCTCGGCCCCACGATGGTGGCCAACGTTTTCCCCTCGCTCCTTTCTGCCGGTCACCTCGACGCTCATTCCTCCATGGTCGAGAGCTCGCGCTTTTGCGTGGACACCTTCCTTGCTGAGAGCAGGGGAGACGGCTCCATTCATGAGGCGACGCTCACAATGTTCGCGGGGATCATCGAATGGTCGGTGGCAAACCGCTACACCGAAATCGTCACGGTGACGGATCTTCGGTTCGAACGGATCCTCGCCCGCGTCGGTTGGCCGCTTCAGCGCATTGGCGAGCCAAGGCCGATCGGAGCGACCGTGGCCGTGGCGGGCACTATGCCGGCAAAGGCAGACACATTCATGAGGCTCCGCCCCGCCAACTACCGCTCTCAAATCATCAGCACTTTTGGCCAATCAGCGTAAGGAGAAATCAGTGGAACAGCTTCGCTCTCATCCTCGCCTCGTCCGCAAGCTTCAGGAGGCGCTTGGCGACCAGCTCTGCGTTGCTTTGGACGATAGCAACGTAGTCGAGATAATGCTGAATCCCGATGGTAAGCTGTTCATAGAACGGCTCGGGCACGGCGTCGCGCCCGCTGGCGAGATGTCGTCGGCTGCGGCGGAAATGGTGATCGGGACGGTCGCTCATGCACTCCAATCCGAAGTGGACACCGAACAACCCATCATTTCCGGTGAGCTTCCGATCGGCGGACATCGTTTCGAGGGTCTATTGCCGCCAGTGGTCGCGAAGCCCTCCTTCACAATCCGTCGTCGGGCATCTCGCCTGATCCCACTCGACGACTATGTCCGCTCCGGTGTGATGACCGAGGCCCAGGCTGCGACGATCCGCAGCGCCATTGACTCACGCCTCAACATCATCATTTCCGGTGGAACTGCCTCCGGCAAAACGACGCTCGCAAATGCAGTAATCCATGAGATCGTAAGGAGCGCGCCGGAAGACCGGCTCGTCATCCTCGAAGACACCGCCGAAATCCAGTGTGCGGCCGACAACGCCGTGCTTCTTCGTACCAGCGATACGGTTGACATGGCGCGGCTGCTCAAGAGCACGATGCGCCTGCGTCCCGACCGAATAGTCGTCGGCGAGGTGCGCGATGGTGCTGCCCTCACCTTGCTCAAGGCATGGAACACCGGACATCCAGGCGGCGTGGCAACAATCCACTCGAACACGGCGACTTCCGCGCTCCGGCGCCTGGAGCAGCTGACGGCCGAAGCAAGCCAACAGCCGATGCACGAGGTGATCGGGGAGGTTGTCGACCTCATCGTTTCCATCGAGCGTACGCCGCGAGGCCGGCGTGTGCGCGACATCATCCAGGTCGAGCGCTTCGCCAACGGCCGATACGAGATCGAATCCGACCAACTCACCGAAGAACGGGAGGCGCGGCATGTCGCGTAAGAATGAATTTATCTCCATCGCGCTTCTTGCTTCGCCACTCATTTTGGCGTCGGTAGCACCGGCACTGGCCAGTTCAGGCGGCAGTCTGCCCTGGGAAGGACCGCTCGAGCAGATCCAGGAGTCCATCACGGGGCCAGTCGCGGGCTACATAGCACTTGCGGCAGTCGCGATCGCCGGCGGCATGCTGATTTTCGGCGGTGAGCTGAACGATTTCGCGCGGCGGCTGATGTATGTCGTGCTTGTTGCCGGCATCCTCCTCGGCGCCACGACCATTGTCGGCCTGTTCGGCGCGACCGGCGCTTCGATCGGCCTGACCAATGATCGCGTCACTTCGACGCGCCCGAGTGCAGAAGGGGAGGGGGCACATGGCTGAGGCGCTATCCGAACGTTACCGCAATCGCATTCACCGTGCGCTCTCCCGGCCGAACCTCCTGATGGGCGCGGACCGGGAACTGGTTTTGATCACCGGGCTTGCCGCGGTCATCCTGATCTTTGTGGTGCTGACTGTCTACTCGGCGCTCTTCGGGGTTGTCGTGTGGATCGTGATCGTCGGCTTGCTCCGCATGATGGCGAAGTCCGATCCGCTGATGCGGCAGGTCTATGTCCGGCACATTTCCTACAAACCCTACTACAAGGCGACCACCTCTCCGTGGCGGCGGTATTGAGGAGGCTGGTATGGTCGCGCTCAAACGGTTTCGGGCAACCGGCCCATCCTTCGCGGATCTCGTCCCCTATGCCGGCCTGGTCGACAACGGCGTGCTTCTGTTGAAAGACGGAAGCCTGATGGCCGGCTGGTATTTTGCCGGGCCGGACTCCGACAGCGCCACAGACTTCGAACGCAACGAACTATCGCGCCAGATCAACGCAATCCTGCCCCCTATGGCAAGGGCTTTTTGTCGGGTGGTTTGATCGGTTGCTTTCATATGTCCGGCCTGTTTGTGCGGTATGAAGTTTGACCGCTGGCCCTGATGGAAATCCGCCGATGAGGACCCTGATCAAGCTGGCGCGCGTTTGAAGCGCATTGAATCAGACGGGTTGGCCTCACCATTGGCTCGATCGTTACACATCATCGACTGCCGTTACCAATTCCGGTTCTCTGGGATTGAACTCAGGCGATCATTTCATGGGCCCGATAGGCTTCCTTGCGGGTCAGCACGACCCATGCGATCCGCGCGAGTTTATTGGCGAGGGCAACGGAGACCAGCCTGAACGGCTTTTTCTCCAGGAGCTTTCTGATCCAGTTCGCCAGGGGCGTTGCCTTGTCCTTCGTATGACGGATAACGGCGGTGGCGCCGACGACGAGCAACCTCCGCAAGTATCGGTCTCCCTGCTTGGAGATGCCGCCGAGCTGGGTTTTTCCTCCGGTCGAACACTGCTGCGGCGTCAGGCCGAGCCAGGCGGCAAATTGCCTGCCGGAGCGGAATTGCTCGGGATCGGTGACGGTGGCGGCGACCGCCGTGGCTGTGACTATGCCGAGGCCGGGGATAGCGGAGAGCCGGCGACTGGCCTCGCTGTCGGCATGCCAAGCGAGAAGTTGCTGATCCAGCGCAGCGATCTCATCGGCAAACACCAGGATCTGCCGGATCAGAATGTCCAGCGTGGTCCGGGCATAGGAGGGCAAGCTGCTCTCGCCAGACAGCGCTTGCTGCGCCAATTTTGCCAGATTGGCAATGCCTGGATTGGCGACTAAGCCGAGTTCAGCCAGATGCGCCCGCAACGCATTTGCGACCATGGTGCGTTGGCGAACGAGCAGCGACCTGGCGCGATGAGTCATGAGAATGCTCTGCTGCGCCACCGTCTTCACAGGCACGAACCGCATCGTCGGGCGCTGCACGGCTTCGCAGATTGCCTCGGCATCCAGCGCGTCGCTCTTGCCGCGTTTGACATAGGGCTTCACGTAGGATGGGGGAATGAGCCGGACCTCGTGCCCCATGGCGGCGAGCGTCCGAGCCCAATGGTGCGCTGTGCCACACGCTTCCATTCCGATTAGGCAGGGTGGCAGCTTCGAGAAGAACGGCAGCATCTGCTTGCGATGCAGCCGTTTCACCAGCACGGTTGCGCCTGTCTCATCGACACCATGCGCCTGAAACACGCTCTTGGCCAAATCCAATCCAACGGTCGTGATCTGCATTGTCAACGCTCCTCTTTTGCTGCGGGTAACTGGCCGGCATCATAGCGGCAACCGCCGGCGCGGGGCGTCCACATCATCAAGTCGAAGCCGCCCGTATCCCGACGTACGATTATCCCTCGGAAGTCCGCTGCCATTTCCCCGATGCTGTGACGCGCGCAATTGACGCTGAGCGACGGGCGCATTTCGCGCGCGAGCGAGGACATTTCGAAAGCAAGCATGCGCTCATCCTGACCTATCGGCCGTCGGAGGCCAAAAAGACAGCGCTCAGCAAATACATCTACTCGGACGAGGAGAGCCGTAGGAAGACCTATGCGGACACTGTGCTCTTCATTTTCAAGAACGCCATCCGCGAGATCGAGCAGTATTTCGCCAACACCCTTTCGATCCGGCGCATGGAAACGCGCGAGGCCGCCGAGAGGGGAGGGGAGCGTGTCGCCCGCTATGATGAACTGCTGCAATTTATCCGATTCTGCATCACCGGCGAAAACCATCCGATCCGATTGCCAGCTGCTCCCATGTATCTCGACTGGATCGCGACCGCCGAACTCGAGCATGGTCTGACGCCGAAGGTCGAGAACCGATTCCTCGGTGTCGTGGCGATCGACGGGCTCCCCGCCGAGAGCTCGCCGGGCATCCTCAACAGCCTCGACCTCATGCCTTTGACGTATCGCTGGTCGTCGCGCTTCATCTTCCTTGATGCGGAAGAGGCGCGTCAGAAGCTCGAACGCACGCGCAAGAAGTGGCAGCAGAAGGTCCGGCCGTTCTTCGACCAGCTATTTCAGACGCAAAGCCGGTCGGTCGACCGGGACGCCATGACAATGGTGGCCGAAACCGAAGATGCCATCGCGCAAGCGTCTTCGCAGCTTGTCGCCTATGGCTATTACACACCCGTGATCATTCTCTTCGACAGTGATCGCGAAGCGCTGCAGGAAAAAGCCGAGGCTATCCGCCGGCTGATCCAGGCCGAAGGATTTGGGGCGAGGATCGAAACGCTCAACGCGACCGAGGCCTATCTCGGGAGCTTGCCCGGCAACTGGTATTGCAATATCCGCGAACCGCTGATCAACACCAGCAATCTCGCCGATCTCATTCCGCTGAACTCCGTGTGGTCGGGAAGCCCGGTCGCACCTTGCCCTTTCTATCCTCCCAATTCTCCGCCACTGATGCAGGTTGCAAGCGGTTCGACACCGTTCCGGCTGAACCTGCATGTCGACGACGTCGGCCACACACTGATCTTTGGTCCGACGGGGTCCGGCAAATCCACGCTGCTGGCGCTGATCGCGGCACAGTTCCGACGCTATGATCGTTCCCAGATCTTCGCCTTTGACAAAGGAAGCGCGCTCCTACCGCTGACGCTGGCTGCCGGGGGCGATCATTACGAGATCGGCGGCGACAATGCGGAAGGGCGTAAGGCACTGGCCTTTTGTCCGCTGTCGGATCTCGAAAGTGACGCCGATCGGGCTTGGGCCGCGGAGTGGATCGAGATGCTGGTCGCTCTGCAGGGTGTCACTATCACGCCCGATCATCGCAATGCCATGTCCCGCCAGGTCACCCTCATGGCCAGCGCTCCCGGGCGATCGCTCTCCGATTTCGTGAGCGGCGTGCAGATGCGCGAGATCAAGGACGCGCTGCATCATTATACGGTCGACGGCCCAATGGGTCAGCTTCTCGACGCCGAACAGGATGGCCTCACCCTCGGCGCCTTCCAGACCTTCGAAATCGAGCAGCTCATGAACATGGGCGAGCGGAACCTCGTCCCGGTGCTGACCTATCTGTTTCGGCGCATCGAAAAGCGGCTCGATGGATCCCCGAGTCTGATCTTGCTCGACGAGGCCTGGCTGATGCTCGGCCATCCAGTTTTCCGCAGTAAAATCCGGGAGTGGCTGAAGGTGCTACGCAAGGCGAATTGCGCTGTCGTGCTTGCGACCCAGTCGATCTCGGATGCCGAGCGGTCCGGAATTATCGACGTCCTGAAGGAGTCCTGCCCGACGAAGATCTGCCTTCCGAATGGGGCCGCTCGCGAACCCGGGACGCGCGAGTTCTACGAACGGATCGGCTTCAACGAGCGGCAGATCGAGATCGTTTCGAACGCCACTCCCAAGCGCGAATACTATGTCGTCACCCCTGAAGGCCGGCGGCTTTTTGATATGGTGCTCGGTCCGGTGGCGCTTAGTTTCGTTGGCGCATCCGGCAAGGAAGATCTGAAGCGCATCCGAACACTTCATTCCGAATACGACCGCGACTGGCCGGTCCACTGGCTTCAGATGAGAGGAGTTCACGATGCCGCGTCGCTGTTCAATGTCGAATAAATTGCTCGCCGGTCTGGCGGTCGTCGCCGTAACGGTCGGCACAGGCGAGCCGGTCGGTGCCGGCACCGCCACTGGCGCCGCAACCGAGTGGACGCAGGTTCTCAACAATGGGGAGCTGGTTGCTCTGGTGGGGAAGTCCAATGAGCAAATTCAGAACCAACTCACCCAGATCAGCCAGCTCGCACAACAGATCGAGACGCAGCTGAACATCTATCAGAACCTGCTCCAGAACACGGCGACGCTTCCGTCTCATATGTGGGGGCAGGTCGAGCGTGATCTCAATCGGCTCCGCAGCATCGTCGATCAAGGTCAGAGCATCGCCTTTTCCATGGGCAACGCCGACGACGTACTGCAGCAGCGGTTCCAGAGCTATGCAACCCTCAAGACCAACCTGCCAAGGAATGAGACATTCTCCTCGACTTATGAAACCTGGTCGGACACCAACCGCGATACGATTGCCAGCACGCTGAATGCGGCGAGCCTCACGGCCGATCAGTTCGACAGCGAGGAAACGACAATGTCCTCGCTGCGCTCGATGTCAGAGACCGCTGACGGGCAGATGAAGGCTCTGCAGGTGGGCCACGAAATCGCGGCCCAACAGGTCGGGCAGATGCAAAAGCTCCGCGGCCTTGTCTCGCAGCAGATGACCATGATGGGAACCTGGCTCCAGACGGAGCAGACCGACAAGGACCTGGCGCAAGCACGGCGGGAAAAATTCTTCAACGCCGACGTCAAGAGCATTCCGGAAGGTCAGAAAATGGAGCCACGCTGGTGAGCCGCGCCGTTATCATTGCCTTAGTGATCCTCGTCCCTGCGGTTTCGACCACAGCGACAGCGCTGATCGTCAACTCCAGAGCCTCCAACCCATCCGCACCTGAGGAGCAACGCACCGCCAAAGAAAAATTCTTCGGCGCGGGGAAGGCGCTTCCGCCGATCAAGGATGGTCAGGAGATGGGTCCAAGATGGTGAAGATCAGTCTTGCACGTTCGTTGCTGATTGCAGGCTTGGCTTATGTCGCCTTCGAGGCACGCGCTTTCGCGCAGGAAGGACTAGTCCTCACGGAGTTGGAGAACCACATCTCGGCAGCCGCGAAAGGATGGGAAACCACCATCCTTGACGCGGCGAAATCGCTGTTTTGGATTTTGGCCACCATCGAGATCGGCATCGCAGCCATCTCGCTGGCGCTCCAGGCGGCTTCGCTCGACAGCTGGTTTGCTGAGCTTGTCCGGCGGATCATGTTCGTCGGATTTTTTGCTTTCGTTCTGACGCAGGGCCCGACCTTCGCGCGCGCCGTGATCGATAGCCTGTTCCAGATCGGCGCTGGCGGGGGCTCGGCATCCCCCGCTGAAATCTTCGACGCTGGCATTCGGGTCGCCTCACAAATGTCGCAGCAAGCCCAGTTCGACGTCTTCGAGGACAATGCGCTCGCAATCGCTGCGGTGCTGGCGATGGGTGTCGTGGTCATCTGCTTTTCGCTGGTTGCAGCAATTTTCGTGTCGGTCATGGTCGAGATGTATGTCGGCCTGCTCGCTGGCATGATCATGCTTGGGCTTGGCGGTTCCTCTTTCACGAAAGACTTCGCTGTCCGATATCTTGTCTATGCCTTCGGCGTCGGCATGAAACTGATGGCGCTCGTGATGATAGCTAAGATTGGATCGCAGGTCCTCTTGGGCCGGGCGAATGCTCCAACCGCGTCTTCCGACCAATTTGTCACGACCCTGGCGATCGCCGGCATCTCCGTCGTGGTTTTCATCATCGCCATGTACGTGCCGAGCATCATCCAAGGTGTAGTGCAAGGCGCCTCGGTTTCCGGGGGGATGGAAACGATCCGTCACGGCGGCCAGGCGGCATCCTTCGCCGCCGGCGCTGGGTTCCTCGCGGGCGGCGCCGCGAGAACGGGTTTCACGGCCGGTCAGTCGGCACGAGCGGCGGGTTCATCCCTCGCCGGCGCGGCGCTTCGGGGTTTCGGCGCGGGGATCGGATCCGCCAGCAGTGCTGCTGGTTCTGCCGCCAAGGAAAAGGCGATCGGTTCACCCGGCGCCTATGCCGGATCAATCCTCGGCCTCGCCAACGCCAAGCTCGATGAGAGCCGGGGCGGTCATAGCGGGCACAAGCCACCTCCCGAACGCAAAGACTAACAGCAATCAGAAAGTGATAGACGATGGCAGCGAACCGCGCCCCCGAAAACCCCTATCTTGCCGCGCGGCAGGAATGGACGGAACGATACGGATCCTATGTGCGAGCCGCCGCGGCATGGCGCACAGTCGGCATTCTGGGCCTGGCCATGGCCGTAATCGGTTTCGGATATGCTATGTATCTCAGCACCGAGGTCAAGCTCGTGCCTTACATCGTCCAGGTCGACAAGCTTGGCACGTCGGTCACGACCGGTTTCCCCGAACAGATTGAATATGCGGATGTGCGGGTAGTGCGCGCCACGCTCGGCAATTTCGTGACCAGCTTCCGTTCGATCACGCCGGACGCCGCGGTGCAGAAACAATATATCGACCGCACCTACGCGCTCCTTCGGACCTCGCATCCATCGACGGAGAAGATCAACGCCTGGTTCCGAGGCAA
Source organism: Sinorhizobium sojae CCBAU 05684 (assembly GCF_002288525.1). Lineage (NCBI taxonomy): Bacteria > Pseudomonadati > Pseudomonadota > Alphaproteobacteria > Hyphomicrobiales > Rhizobiaceae > Sinorhizobium > Sinorhizobium sojae. The sequence goes on along the minus strand of NZ_CP023069.1, from coordinate 400,823 downwards.
TTCGCCATTCGAGAAGGCGAAAACCGCAACGGTCGCGATCGAAGTCAACAACATCGTGGCGCTCTCAAACCAGACCTATCAGATCGACTGGACCGAATACGAACGGGACCGCAAGGGCAAGGAGATCGGCACGCGCCGGTTCCGGGGCATCGCGACGGTGACACTCACCGCGCCGCAGGACGAGGCAACCATCCGCCTCAATCCAATCGGCCTTTATGTCCGGGATTTTGACTGGACAGCGCAGCTTTAAGGGCAGGGGAATTCTCAATGCACAGAACCGGATTGATCGCAGCCGCCGGCTGCCTGGCAACACTCGTCTTTGCGAGCGCCGCTGAAGCGCAGAGCATGACCACCAATGAGGTGAAGGGCACCAGTATTTCGAGGAAATGGCGCGGCACGGCCGGGTTGGTGACGACTGGTCCCGACGGCAAGGTCATCTTCCTGTACGGCGAGACGCAGCCGTCGGTCGTCTGCTCGCCCTTGCAGGTCTGCGATATCGAATTGCAAGGCGGCGAAATCGTCCGTGACGTTCTCGTTGGCGATAGCGTGCGCTGGAAGGTCGAACCTGCGACATCGGGTGCCATAGGCGGGCAGGCGATCCACCTGATCGTCAAGCCATCGGAGCCCGGACTTGTGACCTCGATGGTGGTCACGACGTCGCGCCGCACCTATCACATCCAGCTGAAATCCCATCCGAGCCAGTATATGGCCCGGGTCGGTTTCGAGTATACGGAGGACGTTTCGACGAAGCTTGCTGACATCAATTCAAGGCTCGAGACCGGCGGCATTCCAGGAACGGCACCCGACAAGCCGAACTTCTCCTACTCGGTCAGCGGGAGCGCGCCGTGGAAGCCGAAACGGGTCTATTCGGACGGCGCAAAAACCTACGTCCAATTCTCGAAATCGATCTCCGGACAGGACGCGCCGGTGCTCTTCGTCGTCAGCGGCGGCCAAAACCGCATCGTCAACTACCGCATGAAGAATGACATGATGATCGTGGACTACGCGGTCGACAAGGCGATCCTCGTCTCCGGCGTCGGCTGGCGGCAGCAGAAGATCACTATTCGGCGGGGAGGCTGAACGATGCGGAAGCTTCTGATCTCCTTCGTTACGGTGGCTATTCTTTCCGGCTGCCAAACGGCCGAGGACGGGCTGACGACCAGTTCCACGCCAACCACCGTCACCGGGCCCGCGGCGAGCGCGATTGCCGGCGATATGGCAAGCCGGCTCGCCGAGCAGATCGGCCCGTCTGCGACGACGACCATCAAGATCGAAAAAGACTCGTCGGATTTCGCGAGCGCGCTTGAGGCGGCGCTGAAAGGCTGGGGCTATACGGTCGTGACTGATGGCAAGGTCGGCAGGGTCGGCAAGGACGTGAAACTGGTCGAGCTCGGCTATTCGATCGACGGTGTTGACGGTCAGGTGCTCGCGCGACTTTCGACGCCCTCTATCGCGCTTGGCCGGGCCTACTCGGCAACGGCAGCGGGTGCTGTGCCGGCAAGTCCGCTTTCCATCATGCAGCGCAACTGACGGAGACAGATATGGTCCAGTCTCTGCGGCTTGGTGCCGCCAACGAGACAGAAGATCAGAACGGCATGCGCCGTCTCAATCGCCTGCCGATCATCGTCGCCATCGTCATCGTTGCGCTGTTCGTCGGCGTCGTCGTCATCGGACTGGCATGGCGCGGTCTTCCGTTCAACCGCAACAATGATATCCACAGCGCATCGAATACCCCGGCAACGAATTTCGGCGACCAGCTCAAGCGCGGCGTCACCGACGGTATCATCGGCGAGCCGGTGGAACGGGAAGCGTTTCAGCCGACGCCCGCCATGAAACAGAAGGTCGACAAGGAACCGACTGTCGTCGACCGGCCTACGGAACCGGAAGAGCGACGCGCGCGGCTCGAAACGGAGGAAGAATGGAAGGCGCGCCTGAAGCGCGAGCAGGACGAACAAATTATCCGCGAGGTCCAGCGGCAGCGGATGGCCCGGCTGCAGGCACGAGCAACCGCTTTGGACTCGCCGTTGAAGGTGGATATTTCCGATGTCGAGAAAGTAGCCAGGAACGCCAGTGACACCGGTCAAAATCCCACGGCAGCAACCAACAATGCGTCGGACCTCTACGCCGCCGCCATGAAATCGGGGATCATGGGCGAGAACCTCGATCCGAACGCCCAGGCGTCGAAGGAGGATTTCTTCAACCAGGACATCAAGGATGTTGGCTACCTCCCAAATCGGGTCGTGCCGCAGATGTCGGTCTATGAGTTGAAGCGCGGCTCGGTCATTCCCGCCACCTTGATCACCGGCCTCAATTCCGACCTCCCGGGTCGCATCACAGCGCAGGTCAGCCAGAATGTCTATGACAGCGCCACCGGCTACCGGTTGCTTATCCCGCAGGGCGCCAAACTGTTCGGGCGCTATGACTCAAAGGTCTCGTTTGGCCAGGAGCGCGTTCTCGTCGTCTGGACCGATCTCATTTTCCCAAATGGATCGACCCTGCAGATTGGCGGTATGCTGGCACGGACGCCGAGGGCTATGGTGGCTTCAAGGACAAGGTCGACCGGCATCTCTGGCGCACTTGGAGTTCGGCAGCGCTGATCGCGCTGATTGGGACCGGAATCGACATGTCGATGCCCGAGAGCTCGACGCTGGCGACACAGGATACTGCCTCAGACGCCGTACGCCGAAACTTCGCTGAATCGTTCGGCCGGGTGGCTGAGCAGACCATATCGAAGAACCTGAACGTCCAGCCAACAATCCGCATCCGACCCGGCTATAAGTTCAATGTCCTCGTTGACCAGGACATCATCTTTCCGTCCGCCTATCGTGACAATTAGCGGCGCAGGGCCCACAGATCTGATCTCCGTATCTGCCGCTGGTTGGCGCGCGGTGTGGCGCTACAATCACTGCAGCGCAAAACCTTTCCTCACTTGTACTATTTCTAGGCCGACGTGGCTTGAAAGCTGCATCTCCACAGGTAGTGCTAATGTACATGGTCCGAGGGAATACTCCGCATGCTGTATTAACCTGCGGTTGCCGCAAAAAGTAATTGTGTGCGTAAATCGCAGTCATGACCCGATTGCCCAAACGGCCGCTCGTTTCGCAAAGGACGAGCTCGGCGGTCAAGAAGATAGGAGAGATGTCCGTGAACGGAAACCTTCGCTCGCTCATCGATATGCTGGAAGCCGCGCAAGATGGGCACATGATCAAGATTGCTCTTAGAAGCTTCGCGCATTCCTGCGGGTATGACAGGTTCGCCTACCTGCAAAAAGACGGCACCCAGGTTAGGACGTTCCATTCCTATCCCGGACCATGGGAAAGCATCTACCTCGGTAGCGACTATTTCAACATCGATCCCGTGCTGGCGGAAGCAAAGCGCCGGCGGGACGTTTTTTTCTGGACCGCCGACGCTTGGCCTGCCCGAGGATCGTCTCCTCTTCGGCGGTTTCGTGACGAGGCAATCAGCCACGGCATTCGCTGCGGCGTCACCATTCCCGTGGAGGGAAGCTACGGATCCGCGATGATGCTGACCTTCGCATCGCCGGAAAGGAAAGTGGACATTTCGGGCGTGCTCGATCTCCCAAAAAGGCAGTTCAATTGCTGATGATGGTGCACTACCAATTGAAGATCATTGCGGCGAAAACGGTGCTTAATCCCAAGCAAATGCTGTCGCCGCGCGAGATGCTTTGCCTGGTGTGGGCTTCGAAGGGAAAAACTGCGTCCGTAACCGCCAACCTCACTGGAATCAATGCCAGAACCGTGCAGCACTATCTCGATAAAGCACGTGCAAAGCTTGACGCGGAATCAGTGCCGCAACTCGTTGCCATTGCCAAGGATCGCGGCCTGGTCTGAGTTCTAGTTGTCATCGTCGAAAGGCACGTCGGGCACAAAGCCAAGCGCGTCCAGAATGTCCGATAGCTCCTCCTGTTGGGCCTCCGACCTCTTCTGGCGTGCAACGTACTCATCCTGGAGCGTCTGGAGGACCGGACCGGAAATCGACGGATCGTCGCTTGCGCGCAACCACTCCTCGTAAACGGCCTGATCGGCCCAGAGGAGCCGGCGGTGTTCGCGAATCGCGGAAACTGCCAGTGCCTCAAGCTCTGACTTGGTCATGACACTGTAGCGCGCTTCTTTCTCCTTGCTTTCGTCGTTCACCTCGGATGAGCCCATATCGTTCATCCGCTTCTCCCTGATTTGATTTCCTCACTGCCCAGCACCCAAGGTCGGCATTGTATCGGTCTAGCCGCTACAGCCAAATTCTCTGGGCTTGAGGCAAGGCAGTTGAATCTAAACTCGACATTTAAACAACTGCTTCGAGCCGACGGGCGTTCCGAGCCGCCGCGTTTACATACTTTAGTTGATAAACTTATGGTGTGTAAACGACGATCTTTCAGCGCATGGATATGCGCAAGCTGGTCGGCTCTAATTTCGCCCGCCTGCGTCGGGAGAAGGGCCTGACACAGGAAGAGGTCGAAGCTCGTTCCGGTTTCAGCCAACAATATCTGAGCAGCCTTGAGCGCGGGCGACGCAACCCTACCGTGATTACTCTTTATGAGCTGGCTCAAGCCTTGGGTGTTAGTCACGTCGAGTTGGTTACCCCGACTGATGAGACTCCGTTTGGCACGCGATGAGGCGAATAATCCTACTGCAGGGTAAAATCGAGCGTATGCGCCGCTTACATCCCATTGATTTCGCGTGTTTGTGAACATTGAGGATTCTGCCAGAAGGTTTTCGGCAAGAGCTGGAGATTTGGGATGGCGGATGGTGATGGTTGCAAGGCGTCCCATGCGAAGAGCCGTTTTGATGCGGCTGTTCTCACGCAGGGTCAGTTCCTCCGATAGAAGGATGTCGATTGCTTCCAGGGCTGAGAGTTCGCCATGCTCGAGGCGGCGGACCACGTGGTCGAGCGCCTCGAGAGCACGCGGCATCTTGAGGCCGACGAGATCGTGACGGATGCGTTCGATCATCGACGGCATAGCATCAAGGGCGGCGCTCATCGGCGGGTCTCCCGAGCCATAGCCGTTGCAACAGCGTCATGACCATGCCGTCACGCGAGATTCGCCGCTCCAGCTTCAGGACCGATCGGAAACGGGCCAGGGGAAGTGGCCGTAGATGAGATCGCTCTTCGGCGAAAGCCTCATTGACGACGCGCAAGGTCGTGGCATGCACCCTGGGATTGGCGACGGTATCCAGCCAATGGCGCAGCTGCGCGTTCAGGTCATCAAGGTTGCGGAACGAGCGAGCCAGGAAGAAGTCTTCGCGTATGTAGCGGAATGGCCTCTCGACCTTGGCTTTCTTTCAAGTCCAGGACTGCAGTTCGTACTGACACTCAAGCGCGTATAGAATTCGAGGTCACGCACCCGTTCCATCCGTGGCGCGGCCAGCGCTTCGTGTTGTCGACACGCAAGCAGAACTGGGGCGAGGACCGCGTCATGTTCTACGACGCGGATGGGCGGCTTCGCTCTCTGCTTGCGTCATGGACGGACGTCGCTGCCCCCGATGTTTTCATTGAGATCGCGGCCGGTAGGTCGTTCGTGCGTCCAGATGATCTGGCAACCCTGGCGGCATTGATCGAGCAAATCGAGCGCAGCCATGGCGGCTGAATGCGTGTCAGGCAATTTATGCCGCTTTGGTGACAGCGGTATAGCCGCCGCTGTAGCCGCGCTCCTTCAGCTCGCGCAGAAGTCGTCGCGCCGTTAGCCCAGGATAGGCCGCCACGCGCTCCCGAAGATAAGCAGCGAATGGGTCTATCACCGTCGCGCGTGGTCTCCTTGGCCCATAGGCCGGCGCTTCCAGACCGCGATCGATATACTTGCGGACAGTCTTTCGGTCCGCGCCGGTCTGCCTGGCGATCGCCGACACCGATAAGCCTTGTCGATGCAAATCCAAGATCATCATCATCTCCCCGAGCTTGATCACCAACATCCCCCTTCCGACAATCGGAAGTAGTATCGGTGATGACATGCGACCAATCTTCCGGGGCGCGCCCCGGAAGACCGGTCACGGCGCAAACTGGGGAAGATTCAAACGGCACATTTGGGGAGTATTGATCCGGTATCGATAACAATCTCGCGATCGGGCTGACGGATTGGGCACCGTAAAGTTAACCGACGGCTGAGGAAGATGTGCGTACATGGGCCATGTCAGAAGTTGCTCGTGATCCGCTTTATCGTCGCCACCGCTATCCCGCTGAGATCATTGCGCACGCGGTATGGCTCTACTTTCGCTTTCCGCTCAGCCTGCGCATGGTTGAGGACATGCTGGCGTCCCGCGGCATCATCGTCACGCATCAGACCATTCGAAGCTGGGCGGAGAAATTCGGACGGCATTTCGCCCGGGAGATCAAGCGACGGTCAGCCGGCTGCCTGGGCGACAAATGGCATCTCGACGAATGTGTGGTGGCCATCAATGGCAAGAAGCAGTGGCTCTGGCGTGCCGTCGATCAGGACGGCTTCGTCCTCGAAGTGCTGGTGCAAAGCCGCCGAAATGCCAAGGCGGCAAAGCGCCTGATGCGCAAGTTGCTGAAGGCTCAAGGGCGGACACCACGGGTCATGATCACCGACAAGCTCCGGTCCTATGATGCCGCCAGGCGCGACCTCATGCCCGGTGTCGAACACCGGTCGCACAAAGGCCTAAATAATCGAGCGGAAAATTCGCACCAGCCGACCCGACGACGCGAAAGGACCATGAAACGCTTCAAGTCGGCACGCCAGCTTCAGCGGTTCGTTTCCATGATCCGATTGCCAACCTGTTCCACTTTCCCCGCAATACGCTGTCATCGGCTCAACATCAAGACCTGCGTAACGCCGCCATGCAAATCTGGAGCAAAATCGCGTGTGTCGCCGCAGCCTGACAGCCGTCCCCGCCAGCTATCGCTGCATCAATCCGCTGATAACTTTACAGTGCCTTTACATCGCCACGACGGGGTGCCAGTGGCGGATGATGCCCAAGGATTTTCCGCCTTTTACAACTGTCCAGTCCTATTTCTACGAATGGCGAGCGACAGGGTTATGGGGTCGGATCAACCATCATCTTGTGATGGAGGCGCGCGAATTGGAAGGCCGGGAAGCCTCGCCATCTGCTGGCGTGATTGACAGTCAAAGCGTGAAAACCACGGAAAGCGGCGGAATTTCGGGCTATGACGCGGGCAAGAAGATCAAGGGACGGAAGCGTCATATCGTCGTCGACACGCTCGGGTTGATGGTCGGCCTCAGGGTTCACAGCGCCGATATCCAAGATCGCGACGGCGCACCTGCCGTCCTCAAAACCATTCTCAAGCGCTGGCCGTGGCTGAGACATATCTTCGCCGACGGTGGTTATGCCGGACCGAAGCTGAAGGGCGCACTCCAAAAGATCGCTGCCTTCACTCTCCAGATCGTCAAGCGGACCGACAAGGCCAAGGGCTTCGAAGTTCTGCCGCGGCGCTGGGTCGTGGAGCGCACCTTCGCATGGCTTGGCAGATGCCGACGATTGGCTAAGGATTGGGAGAAGTCCATCGCATCAGCCGAGGCTTGGATCACTATCGCCCACATCCGGGTCCTGACACGACGCTTGGCAAGGTACGGATATTGTTGAGACCTTTTCGAGTCAGGCTCTTACAGCCGAGCAAGTCACTGATCGGCTTAAGGCTGATGGCGCCGACAAGCTCAATAGCTCGAAAGAGCGCAGTTTCCGGGTCCAGTACGTAAACTACGTTGTCCATCTTACTCCTTTCCACGGTGAAGCGGTCTATTACCGTCAACTCGATCGAGACGTGATTTGTGACGCCAGGTGCTTGGCTATGCCGCATTCCGCGAGCTAAACAAAATCGATTGTTTGCATGGTATCCATCCGCGCGATGGATGCTGGATGCTCCTCGCCGCTCCGCAAAGGCGTACCTGAGTTCTTGGTCACCCAGATCAGCGTCTCCACTCATCATGTCTGATTAGTACTGCAATCCGCTGCTGCTTTTACGGTGTGGCACCCTGAATAACGTCCGAGCGTGCAAACCGTCGATCGCTGTCGCCCCGTCGGTGCATGCCACAATGCGACAAATTGCCCTTAACTGCGGCAAGCGGTCCGCTATCTCGCGCCGCCTTCCTGCGCAATCATGATGTTAGGTAGAATGCACGGTAATCGCCCTGATTGGGCGGAAGCTATAAGAGCGGAAGGCAGGCAGCTGATGAGACCACGAAGGGCCACCGTAAGACTGCCGAACGCCTGGCTTCCGGGAGCTGATTGGGCTGATCGCTACGAAGTCCTCGTCTTGTCCGAACGGATGACAGCGGCTGAGGCCGCCTGGCGAGTGCTTGGGAGTGCACCCCGCTGGGTGCGAAACCTTCTGTGCTTTCGAAACCGCCTCGTGCCTTTGATCGGTCTGAACGCAACCGCGGATACGAGGCATTCCGACCTGGTCGCCAGCCTCCCACTCATGCACAGCGACGACAGCCAAACAGTGTTCGGCTATGATGACCATCACCTGCTTTTTCGCCTGGTCGTGGATGTCCGTGAAGGGCCGGCTGATAGCCAGGTCGTTGGAATGACCACCCTGGTGCGCCGCAGAAGTCTTTTGGGCCGGCTCTATCTTGCCGCTGCCATTCCCTTTCATAAGGCGATTATCCCGTCCTTGCTGACGGCGATTGAACGACCCGGCTAAACCACATCCTTGCAACAGGAACATCGCGCCGCTGGTAAGCGCCGTGCGTTTGAGGAAGACCTCAAAGGGCACTGTAAAGTTATCAGCGGATTGATGCAGCGATAGCTGGCGGGGACGGCTGTCAGGCTGCGGCGACACACGCGATTTTGCTCCAGATTTGCATGGCGGCGTTACGCAGGTCTTGATGTTGAGCCGATGACAGCGTATTGCGGGGAAAGTGGAACAGGTTGGCAATCGGATCATGGATGGAAACGAACCGCTGAAGCTGGCGTGCCGACTTGAAGCGTTTCATGGTCCTTTCGCGTCGTCGGGTCGGCTGGTGCGAATTTTCCGCTCGATTATTTAGGCCTTTGTGCGACCGGTGTTCGACACCGGGCATGAGGTCGCGCCTGGCGGCATCATAGGACCGGAGCTTGTCGGTGATCATGACCCGTGGTGTCCGCCCTTGAGCCTTCAGCAACTTGCGCATCAGGCGCTTTGCCGCCTTGGCATTTCGGCGGCTTTGCACCAGCACTTCGAGGACGAAGCCGTCCTGATCGACGGCACGCCAGAGCCACTGCTTCTTGCCATTGATGGCCACCACACATTCGTCGAGATGCCATTTGTCGCCCAGGCAGCCGGCTGACCGTCGCTTGATCTCCCGGGCGAAATGCCGTCCGAATTTCTCCGCCCAGCTTCGAATGGTCTGATGCGTGACGATGATGCCGCGGGACGCCAGCATGTCCTCAACCATGCGCAGGCTGAGCGGAAAGCGAAAGTAGAGCCATACCGCGTGCGCAATGATCTCAGCGGGATAGCGGTGGCGACGATAAAGCGGATCACGAGCAACTTCTGACATGGCCCATGTACGCACATCTTCCTCAGCCGTCGGTTAACTTTACGGTGCCAAGTAGGGGGTTCATCGGGCCCACGAATCTGAGAAGTTGCTTTTACGACAAAGAATTAGCAGAGGGCGCGATGCAAACACACTTATCTCCGCGCAGCTCGAATTTGAAGCCTTCGGCGCTGCTGCTTCGCCACGTCGACGGGGCCATCGGGCTGTTCGACCGGATGGCCGCCTGCTTCGTCGATGGCCGCGATCGCAAGTGCACGGTTCACAGCGTGCGCACGCTGATCGGCCAGCGCGTCGCGGCGATCGCGCTGGCCTAGCAGGATGTCGACGACCACGACACGATGCGCCATGACCCGGTGCTCGCGCCTTTGTCGGAGCGGCTGACGCCGAAGCGGCAGGACTCCGCGGTGCGTGCCGGCAAATCCACTGTGAACCGGCTGGAGCACGGCCGAACCGACCGCGATCACAAGATCGCCCACGCAGGGAACGCGCTGGAAGCGCTGTTCGTGGAACTGATCGAGGCGGGCAAGGAGGCGGGTTCGACCGATTGGGAAATTTTTCAATCGTTCTGCCGATCTCCATTCCGGGTATCATCACTGGTGCGACCATTACCTTCTCTCTCGGCTTCGGTGATTTTATTGCTGCTACATTGGTCGGCGGTGCCGAGGGCGTCATGATCGCCGGCGTGGTCATCAACTTGATGGGCGTCTCATTCGATTGGCCGCTCGGCGCTGCGATCGGCGTCGTTGTTGTGGGCATGGCCCTTGCCCTGATGTCTGTCCTCAATCATCTCGAACACAAGGCAACGGTGCGGCTATGAATCTCACCTTCGGCTCCAAATGGCTGATTCATCCACTTGCCACATTGACCTTGGTCGGCTCGCACACCGTCAAAGGCAACGAAGCCGCCGCTCCAGTGCTGTCGTAAACGATCTTGATCGACCAGGCGTGGATGAGCCCGCTCCAAGGCACGTGCCGTCCGCGTTCCTGGAAGCGGAAGCTCAGTCACTTAGCCAACCGGCCAACTGAGCTCAATGACATCTCCGGTTCGGCAAGGAGGCCCTTCTTTTTCGCCGTGCGGAAAAACGTCTCGCGCGCCGCATTCACATGCATCTCTCCAACAAGGCATTTGCTTAACGCCTGCCAAGTGATGCGGGCGACGAGATCCTCCGCGTCGAGTCGCTTTCGCTCCACGAAGACGATCGCTTGCTCACGGAACAGATTTCCTTCACGAGAGTGCGGCCATTTTGCGCATAGACCAGGTTGTTAAAGGATCCCCGCATCATGACCTCCGCCGTCGGGTCCAAAGAACTGTAACCGGACGCCCCGGTTTTCGGAGCGACTTTCATCTGGGAGGCACATCTTGGGCCTTCAAGATGTCAGCGTCATGTCGAAGGAAAGAGGCTGGCTACTCGACCTGGACTTCGTCGGCCGGAGTTTTTGGACTTATGCGGCCGATGTGCCATTTCCGCCTTGTGGGTCTTGATGGGATTCGAACCAACGGCCATCCTTTGGATGGGCTAACGACTTGAATATACAGCAAGGCTCGATAATTTGAATGCCGAGCCGCAAGGCACTACTTCGCGAACTCACGGTACAGCTCGACCGTCGGTGCGTGCGTATCGATCGTGTCGGCGACCTTGGCGGCCATCGGCAGATTTTTCTTTTCCGCCTCCCATACCGCCCTAAAACGTTCAACCGTCTCGCGCGCCGTGTCGATCACCAGCTTTTCGGAAAGCTCCGCTTTCGCAGCCAGATGCGCCAGCTCGTCCTTCGACAGCGCCGCCATCTTTTTTGTGCGGGAGAAATTGAGCGCCGCCGTATCTTCCCCCTCGATGTAAGGGATAGTCGACAACAAGTCATACGCTGGCGAGAGCGCAGGGGTGCGGCGATCAGGATAGATGAGCGACCAGTTCTTCAGGTGCATGTCGCCATTGCCGATTAGCGTGCTGAAGACTAGACGCCGGATGAATTCCGCCACGTCGGCCGTGCTGGTTTCGATCCCCAGCACGCGGCCGATCATCCGGTAATTGCCCTTATCGTATTTGTGGTCGGGAAAGACGCCGAAGACTTGCGCAAAGTCCTCGATATGCACCGCTCCCTCCGGCGTGCGGTCAAAACGCTTGATCGCCAGCGCCTGCCCGTGCAGTTCACCCACCCCCTGCGGCAGGCCGCTTACGGCGTCGAGATCAACCAGCTGGAGCTCAGGCACGTCCATACCCATCATGCGGGCGATGGTCATCATCGCGAACTCATTCTCGGGCACGCCGCTATATTGCTGAGACGGCAGCTTCACGATCCACGAGCCACCCGTGCCCTCGGCCGGAATGGTCAAGCCGCCGCCCTTTTTGTCGTTCTTAAAGGCCGAGAACTTCAGCTGCACACCTGCCAGCGAAAAGCGCAGCGCGTTCGGCCGCGCTTCGACGATAGCCTGCTCGTCATCCGGAGGCGCGTCATCCCCTTCGGAGGGATGCACCGTCACAGCCCCAGGCAGGTCGCGGCCGAGCATCCAGAGCAGGAAGAATTCACGCGACGGCTTCACACCCGCACGATCAGCGAGGTATTTGCGCAGCGGTCCTTCCGGCAGTAGGTTCGAGAAGAAGGGAGGGACCACCATATTGTACGGCCTGAACTTCGTGATGAGCGCCCCGAACGGGTCTTTCAGGGACAGGCTAAGCGTCCGCCGCTTTTCGTCTTCGATATAAGCCTCGTTGAACGCGAAGATGGTGCGCCCGTCCTGCAGATTCGTCAGGGTCGAAACCGGTTCCCCATACAGCCTGACATCGAGTACCGTGACCTTAGGCATTATCGTCTTCCTCATCCAGCGCATAGGCCGAGCGAGGGACCGCGTCGTCACGGTCGCGGTGCACCGCGGCGTTGCGTAGGTGTCTTACGGCATGTGCGATCCTGCTCAGTTCCTGACGGGATGGAGGATCAGCCTGCCACCGTTCGAGGCGTGCAGTCGCCTCGTTGAATGTGTCCATCTCCTCGGCCGACAGAGGAAGATGCCGTAAGAGCGCGAGGCTATCTTTGAATGTATCTGCCTCGGAAGCACTACCGAACCCGCCCCTGTGCTGCGCAAACCACCGCTCAAGGCGCCCCACCAGTTTGCGCTGGTCGGATGTCAGGACATCACTCGATGCCGATGCACTATCGAGGATATTGCGGATTGCCGGCATCAGTTTTTTCGGGGCAAGGACTATCTCGAGGTCGAGCGCGCGCGCCACATCCACTAGGCTGCCAAGTCCGGGCTCCATGGTGCCCCGTTCTATCTGAGAAATATGGCTTTGCGTCAGGCCCGATCGTGCGCTCAGCTCGCGCTGGCTCATTTTCTGCGCTTCGCGCGCAGCGCGCAGCTGCTGCGTTATATGCTCCGTTTTATATGCCATATCATTATCCTGTATCGCAGGATGCGAAACATACAGGATAATATATAGAGGATTCTCAGAGCAATGCAATGCCGATATACAAAACCGTATCAAAACGCTGACTTATATGGAATTATATATCAACTTGCAGCTTAGGACTCACAGTTACCCATCAGCTCGGCACCGTAAAGTTAACCGACGGCTGAGGAAGATGTGCGTACATGGGCCATGTCAGAAGTTGCTCGTGATCCGCTTTATCGTCGCCACCGCTATCCCGCTGAGATCATTGCGCACGCGGTATGGCTCTACTTTCGCTTTCCGCTCAGCCTGCGCATGGTTGAGGACATGCTGGCGTCCCGCGGCATCATCGTCACGCATCAGACCATTCGAAGCTGGGCGGAGAAATTCGGACGGCATTTCGCCCGGGAGATCAAGCGACGGTCAGCCGGCTGCCTGGGCGACAAATGGCATCTCGACGAATGTGTGGTGGCCATCAATGGCAAGAAGCAGTGGCTCTGGCGTGCCGTCGATCAGGACGGCTTCGTCCTCGAAGTGCTGGTGCAAAGCCGCCGAAATGCCAAGGCGGCAAAGCGCCTGATGCGCAAGTTGCTGAAGGCTCAAGGGCGGACACCACGGGTCATGATCACCGACAAGCTCCGGTCCTATGATGCCGCCAGGCGCGACCTCATGCCCGGTGTCGAACACCGGTCGCACAAAGGCCTAAATAATCGAGCGGAAAATTCGCACCAGCCGACCCGACGACGCGAAAGGACCATGAAACGCTTCAAGTCGGCACGCCAGCTTCAGCGGTTCGTTTCCATGATCCGATTGCCAACCTGTTCCACTTTCCCCGCAATACGCTGTCATCGGCTCAACATCAAGACCTGCGTAACGCCGCCATGCAAATCTGGAGCAAAATCGCGTGTGTCGCCGCAGCCTGACAGCCGTCCCCGCCAGCTATCGCTGCATCAATCCGCTGATAACTTTACAGTGCCGGAAGGGGGCACCTCCCCATTGCGCATTCAGGGATCACATCGGCCCCAAGGTTGCTGCTCCGGTCTCTTGTGCGCACCGCAGCGTAGGTCCTTGCGCACAAGTAGTCACGTTGATCTTCATCCAGCTCCCTCAAGTCTCGAAGACCCAACCGCGCAACATACACCGGATCACGAATGGACGTCGCGTAGGCCGCGGCTCACGAAAGGCAGGGGTGATGAACTGGGGACGATGAACTGGGGACGATTTCTGGCCTCGCCTGACGCGTCCTAATGGGGACCACACCGTCAGCGCCGGCCGAATGACACGTGGCACCGCGACCTGCACGGCGCCTGATCTGCAAACGAAGCGACTATCAAGTTCGCAACATCTATCCTGGCCGCCCAGCGCGGCTGTCATGAATCGTAGGACAGTCTGCAAGCCGGCTTCAGCACAGCCTGGTTCGCCGAGCACCACTTCGACGACTACAGCGGTCCGTCGCCTTTGTCGATCGTGACCCACTGCGCCGGTTTGACTACGACCATTGGCGCGTCGGACGCTTTCGACAATTGTTTGTGAAATTGTCGGCTCCGCGACACAGGCTTGCGTCTGGGTCGGCTACTTCTCCTAATCTAAGTAGCTGTAAAAGAAAGTAAACCAGCTTCTGCTGGGCTCACCCTCCTCGACTTGGCACGGGTCTTGTAGCCACTCTTGTGCAGGCGGCTTGAAGCTGCCGCTGTATTCGTGTTGCGGGCAACCGCGATGGTTTCGAACAACGAAGGAAAGCAACATGGCAGGTCTGCGTCAAATCGCGTTTTACGGCAAGGGCGGTATCGGCAAGTCCACCACCTCGCAGAACACGCTCGCCGCCCTTGTCGACCTCGGGCAGAAGATCCTCATCGTCGGCTGCGATCCCAAGGCCGACTCCACCCGGCTCATCCTCAACGCGAAGGCGCAGGACACGGTCCTGCATCTGGCGGCCAAGGAGGGATCGGTGGAAGATCTCGAGGTCGAGGACGTGCTCAAGGTCGGCTACAAGGGCATCAAATGCGTCGAGTCCGGCGGCCCCGAACCGGGCGTCGGCTGCGCCGGCCGCGGCGTCATCACCTCGATCAACTTCCTGGAGGAAAATGGCGCCTATGACGATGTCGACTACGTCTCCTACGACGTGCTGGGCGACGTGGTGTGCGGCGGCTTCGCGATGCCGATCCGCGAGAACAAGGCGCAGGAAATCTACATCGTCATGTCCGGCGAGATGATGGCGCTCTATGCCGCCAACAACATCGCCAAGGGGATCCTCAAATACGCCCATTCGGGCGGCGTGCGGCTCGGCGGGCTGATTTGCAACGAGCGCCAGACGGACCGCGAGCTCGATCTCGCCGAGGCGCTGGCGGCCAAGCTCAATTCCAGGCTCATCCACTTCGTGCCGCGCGACAACATCGTCCAGCACGCCGAGCTCAGGAAGATGACGGTGATCCAGTATGCCCCGGAGTCGCAACAGGCTGCGGAGTATCGCGCGCTGGCCGACAAGATCCATGCCAATTCCGGCCAGGGCACCGTCCCGACCCCGATCACCATGGAGGAGCTGGAGGACATGCTGCTCGATTTCGGCGTCATGAAGACCGACGAGCAGATGCTTGCCGAACTTCAGGCCAAGGAAGCGGCGGCAGCGGCCCAGTGACCGCCGCCGCAGACGCTGCCCGGGACGGTGATCCGGTGCGACATTCCACCAATGGTGCCTCTTCTTGGAGGACACGCAAAAAAGGGGGCAGGCCCAATGAGCCTCGATTACGAGAATGACAGTGCGCTCCATCAGGAGCTGATCACGCAAGTGCTGTCGCAGTACCCACACAAGGCGGCCAAGCGTCGCCAAAAGCACCTCAGTGTCGCATCGGACCGCGAGGCGGTCGGGGAGGAGGGCGAGACCCTCTCCGAATGCGACGTGAAGTCGAACATCAAGTCGATCCCCGGGGTGATGACGATCCGCGGCTGCGCCTATGCGGGCTCGAAGGGCGTGGTCTGGGGCCCGGTCAAGGATATGGTCCACATCTCGCACGGCCCGGTTGGCTGCGGTCAGTATTCCTGGTCGCAGCGCCGCAACTATTATGTCGGCACCACCGGCGTCGACACCTTCGTGACGATGCAGTTCACCTCCGACTTTCAGGAGAAGGACATCGTCTTTGGTGGCGACAAGAAGCTGGAACAGGTCATCGACGAGATCGAGGAGCTGTTTCCCCTCAACAACGGCATCACCATCCAGTCCGAATGTCCGATCGGCCTGATTGGCGACGACATCGAAGCGGTGTCGCGCAAGAAGGCCGTCGAACACGAAACGACGATCGTGCCGGTGCGCTGCGAAGGCTTCCGCGGCGTCTCGCAGTCGCTCGGCCATCACATCGCCAACGACGCCATCCGCGACTGGGTGTTCGACAAGGCGGACGACAAGACGGACGTCGAGTTCGAAACCGGTCCCTACGATGTCAACGTCATCGGCGATTACAACATCGGCGGCGACGCCTGGGCGTCGCGCATCCTGCTCGAGGAGATCGGGCTGCGCGTCGTCGGCAACTGGTCGGGCGACGCCACGCTCGCGGAAGTGGAGCGGGCCCCCAGGGCCAAGCTCAACCTCATCCACTGCTACCGGTCGATGAACTACATCTGCCGGCACATGGAGGAAAGATACGCCATCCCCTGGATGGAATACAACTTCTTCGGCCCCTCCCAGATCGAAGCCTCTCTGCGCAAGATAGCCAGGCATTTCGGCCCGACGATCGAAGAACGGGCCGAGAGGGTCATCGCCAAGTACCGGCCGCTGGTCGACGCCGTGATCGACAAGTACTGGCCGCGCCTCCAGGGCAAGCGAGTGATGCTCTATGTCGGTGGTTTGCGCCCCCGCCACGTCATCACCGCCTATGAGGACCTCGGCATGCAGATCGTCGGCACCGGCTACGAATTCGCCCACAACGACGACTATCAGCGCACCGGCCACTACGTGAAGACGGGCACGCTGATCTATGACGACGCGACCAGTTACGAACTGGACACGTTCATCGAGCGGATCCGCCCCGATCTGGTCGGCTCCGGCATCAAGGAGAAGTATCCGGTGCAGAAGATGGGCATCCCGTTTCGCCAGATGCACTCCTGGGATTATTCCGGCCCCTATCACGGCTATGACGGCTTCGCCATCTTCGCCCGCGACATGGATCTCGCCATCAACAATCCGGTCTGGGATCTTTACGACGCGCCCTGGAAGAAAATGACCGTGCCGACGGCCGCAGTTGCAGCCGAATGATCGTCCGGTCTTGCGCGGCACGAGGACCGCGGCAAGACCGGAAACCTCTCGAACATCCCTGGCCTAAGAGGCCAGATCAAGAAGGGTCAAACACCATGCCGCAATCGGCTGAGAAGATACTCGACCATGCGCCGCTGTTTCGCGAGCCGGAATACCGGCAGATGCTCGCGGAGAAGAAGCTGAACTTCGAATGTCCGCACCCCGAACGGCTCGTCACGGACCAGCGCGAATACAGCAAGGGCTGGGAATATCGCGAGAAAAACCTCGCCCGCGAGGCGCTCGTCGTCAACCCCGCCAAGGCCTGTCAACCGTTGGGGGCGGTGTTCGCAGCCGCCGGCTTCGAGCGGACGATGTCGTTCGTCCATGGCAGTCAGGGCTGCGTGGCCTATTATCGCTCGCACTTGTCGCGCCACTTCAAGGAGCCGGCTTCGGCCGTTTC
Organism: Sinorhizobium sojae CCBAU 05684; assembly: GCF_002288525.1. Lineage (NCBI taxonomy): Bacteria > Pseudomonadati > Pseudomonadota > Alphaproteobacteria > Hyphomicrobiales > Rhizobiaceae > Sinorhizobium > Sinorhizobium sojae. The sequence goes on along the minus strand of NZ_CP023069.1, from coordinate 383,287 downwards.
GTCCTCGATGACCGAGGATGCGGCGGTGTTCGGCGGCCTGAAGAACCTGGTCGACGGGCTCGCCAATACCTACGCGCTCTACGATCCGAAGATGATTGCCGTCTCCACCACCTGTATGGCCGAGGTCATCGGCGACGACCTGCATGGCTTCATTGAGAACGCCAAGAGCGAAGGCGCAGTCCCGCCCGAATTCGACGTGCCGTTCGCTCACACGCCCGCCTTCGTCGGCAGCCATGTCGACGGCTATGACAGCATGGTCAAGGGCATCCTGGAGCACTTCTGGAAGGGCCAGGCGCGCACGCAAGCGGCCGGCACGATCAACATCATCCCGGGCTTCGACGGCTTTTGCGTCGGCAACAACCGCGAGCTCCAGCGCCTGCTCACCCTGATGGGCGTGTCCTACACCTTCATCCAGGATGCCTCCGACCAGTTCGATACGCCGTCCGACGGCGAATACCGCATGTATGACGGGGGCACGACGATCAAGGCGCTGAGGGCGGCACTCAATGCCGAGGCGACGCTGTCGCTGCAGCACTACAACAGCCGCAAGACGCTCGAATATTGCCGGGAGGTCGGTCAGGCCACCGCCGTCTTCCATTACCCGCTCGGGATCAACGCCACCGACGCGTTCCTGATGAAGGTGTCGGCGATTTCCGGCCGGGAAATCCCCGAGACGATACGCCTGGAACGCGGCCGGCTGGTCGACGCCATGGCCGACAGCCAATCCTGGCTGCATGGCAAGACATACGCGATCTACGGCGATCCGGACTTCGTCTACGCCATGGCCCGCTTCGTCATGGAGACCGGCGGCGAGCCGCGGCATTGCCTCGCCACCAACGGCACGGCGGCCTGGCAGGCCGAGATGACCGAGCTGCTCGCCTCTTCTCCCTTCGGCAAGCAGGCAAAGGTCTGGCCGGGAAAGGATCTCTGGGCCTTGCGCTCGCTGCTCTTCACCGAGCCGGTCGACCTGCTGATCGGCAATTCCTACGGCAAGTATCTCGAGCGCGATACCGGCACGCCGCTGATCCGGCTGATGTTCCCGATCTTCGACCGCCACCACCACCACCGCTTTCCGCTCATGGGCTACCAGGGCGGCCTGCGCCTGCTGACGACGATCCTCGACACGATCTTCGACCGCCTCGATCGCGAAACGATGCAGACGGCGGTGACCGATTATTCCTATGACCTGACCCGCTAGAGCGGCGGTCGGCAAAACGCCGGCCCGGGAGCCGCACCATGGGATCGCGAGCGTTGAAATGGGCTGATCGTTTAGCTCATGCGCTATCGGAACTGCGCTCGGAAGTGCATTCGGACAGCCACCTGATCATTCTAAAGGGGCATAGCGGCATATGAATTTTGCATGGAGAGAGACAGACGGTTGTGTAGTATTGTCGGCCACTCACGGGATCGCCTCGACTAAAGAGGGCCCGTGCTTCAGGACGAGGACTAAATGATGACAGCGTTATCTGATCCCCGGTTTACTCGAGCTGTCAGTGACGATGGATCGTTGGCCACTCCTTTCATGAAATGCCTCGCGCGGTTGGTCCGCGCTCAGGATTCCTACGGATTATGGAGGGATAAATGTGACGCCGAGTTGCTGGCCAACTTCACAGTTACGGAGGAGCAGCGGCGAGCCATCCCCGTCATCGGCGACCCCGAGCCGGACGTGCTGTTGAGGCTCGACCTTTTTTACGCCGCCGTCGGCGTCGCTATCGAGGAGCGCTCGGGGCTTTTGATCTCGCGAACGCTGGAGATCAGCGATGAGGGCATCGGCCGAGTGCTCTTCACAACCAGGCGGCTGGTGGTGCTGTCGAAGACCCTACGTGACGCTCACCGTTTCGGCTTCAATACACTTGGCAAATGCGCCAAGACTGGCACGAAGTTGGTCAAGGATGCGATCAAAAGCATCGAAGCTTATCCGGACGTGGCGCGGGCATAATGTGCCTGCAAGGAATAAGACCATGACAGATCTTGAAAAACTCAAGCAGAGGGTTCAAAAACTGCAGTCACGCGCTGCGACTGCGAAGACGCAATTGCATGACCTTGCCGAGTGCCTTCCGAACTATTGGACCGAAATAGTGGGCGTCGCCGAAAAAACATTCGACGCTTTTGCTCAGTTGGACGCTGCCAAAAGAGAACTCGCCGCGTCGGAGAATTCACGATGAAAAGCTCGTTCGTGACCCGCCGCTTCAGCTGGTGCCGGAATATCTATTATGCATCGGCTGCGGCTGCTGACTCGGGGCGCGAGGTATGCACCTTCACGGGATCAATGACGCAGGTGAAATTCTCGGTCTTTTGCGATGCCGAGGACGATCATTCCAGCAACCAGATCATGTGATCATGTCCGGCGACAGCGCCGGCCGCTGTATCGGCTGCGGAGCCGGAGTGCGTGTTTGGCCAAACCGCCAGAATCATGTTGCGGCCGACGACATTGCCGCATGATCCCACAAACAAAACCAGGAAAACGGCGTTGTCTTTTGGTATCTTTCATCGAATTCTATGGCTGTTCCTATGCGCCAACACTCTTATAGTCTACCTCGTAACGGGGTCCATCAGTGACGCAGTCGTCACGACTGTGGTTGGTTCGCTGCTTCTGCAGCTAGCATATTTCGGACACGTACTCTTTCTGCTCTGGCGGGCTCACTGCGCCCGGAGAGCTCGTCAAACGACCGGGCAATTCCATGGAGAGGGACAGCCGGGGGACCCTCGTATAGCGGGCACTCACGGGCGCACTGATGGGGATCCGTGCTTCGAGGACGAGGACTCTCGATAGGCCCCTTGCTAACCGCTTCATGAAATCTCTCTCGTGCGGCTAAATCCCCGCTGAGGTTTGCTTTCGGTGTGCAAGGACAAGTGCCCACGCTGGATTTCTGGCCGACTTCACTGTCACCGAGGACCAGCGCCGTGCGACCGCGTCAGCCCTTGAAGCGCGGAACAAGAGAGTGCGTAAGCTGCAGCCTTTCTGGAAAGCGAACATGGAATCTGCGTAATGTCGCCAAGGACCTTCCAATCAATGGAGCTGATCATGGTAGTCGCCGAGAATACGTTGGCGCCTTTGCTCAGGTTAGCGCTGCCGGATTGCTGCCCGACGGCACAATCTGGGGAATGCTACCGCTTCAGATGATCCTACATTGAGTCTTACTGTTGGTTCTCTCTGCAGATGCGCCGCCTCTTAACATAATCTTGACGATAGTGAAAAGTGATGCTGGATCTGACGAATGCGAAGCGCATAGGAATTATCGGCGGCGGCATTGTCGGTTGGCTTGCAGCGATAGCGCTTCGCCGTGTTTTCGACGTTGATGTCGATGTAACGGTCATAGAGGCTCCGACGGTGTTTCCGCTTGGCCCAGGGGAGGGGGGCTCGCTCAACCTGATTGACACGTTGTGTCGCAATGAGCTCGACCTGGACGTTTTCATTGGTGAAGCCGGCGCCACCCACAAGCTTGGTGTGCTCTATGAGAATTGGAGGGGTGGAGGAATCCCGGATCGCTACTACCGCATGTTCGGCGGATCGGGCATACCGGAAATCGAATGTCGCGTCGGCGGTTTCTTCCCTCTGCTGTCGGCGAGAATTGCCGCAGGTGAGAACCTTCACACGTGCATCCCTGGCTTTGAGTTAATCATAAAGAAGGCATCGCAAGTGGAAATCGACGAGTTGCTGGCAACGGGTGAGTCTGGACTCTACCCTTCGTTTCACTTCAATCACGCCGGCTTCGAGCGATACCTAAGAGCCTGACCGAAAAAGAGTTGAGTGAAATCAGCCAGTTGTGATTCTGTTTGTTTGCTTAGGACGAACGGAGACCACAATGGGCTGGACTGATTTCACCCGTCGGCAATATGCCCGACGCGCAAGGCGGTATGCAAGCGATCTGACGGACCGGGAATGGGGATTGATCTCGCCTTGCCTGCCTGGACCGCGGCGGTTGGGCAGGCCGCGCAGCACCGATCTTCGCGAGGTCGTGAATGCGTTGCTTTACATCGCCACGACGGGGTGCCAGTGGCGGATGATGCCCAAGGATTTTCCGCCTTTTACAACTGTCCAGTCCTATTTCTACGAATGGCGAGCGACAGGGTTATGGGGTCGGATCAACCATCATCTTGTGATGGAGGCGCGCGAATTGGAAGGCCGGGAAGCCTCGCCATCTGCTGGCGTGATTGACAGTCAAAGCGTGAAAACCACGGAAAGCGGCGGAATTTCGGGCTATGACGCGGGCAAGAAGATCAAGGGACGGAAGCGTCATATCGTCGTCGACACGCTCGGGTTGATGGTCGGCCTCAGGGTTCACAGCGCCGATATCCAAGATCGCGACGGCGCACCTGCCGTCCTCAAAACCATTCTCAAGCGCTGGCCGTGGCTGAGACATATCTTCGCCGACGGTGGTTATGCCGGACCGAAGCTGAAGGGCGCACTCCAAAAGATCGCTGCCTTCACTCTCCAGATCGTCAAGCGGACCGACAAGGCCAAGGGCTTCGAAGTTCTGCCGCGGCGCTGGGTCGTGGAGCGCACCTTCGCATGGCTTGGCAGATGCCGACGATTGGCTAAGGATTGGGAGAAGTCCATCGCATCAGCCGAGGCTTGGATCACTATCGCCCACATCCGGGTCCTGACACGACGCTTGGCAAGGTACGGATATTGTTGAGACCTTTTCGAGTCAGGCTCTAAGGCGTGTCGGACTGGCACGTGGGATCACTTCTCGTAGGGCTGTGGTACACGGGATGAGACTCGACGACCGAGGGCATGTAAACGCTTTCCAGCTCGGAGGCGAAGAACTTGAAGTCGACTTCGCCGTCGATGCGTCCGGATTTGCCAGATTGGGTCTCGGCAAAGTCTTTAATACGCGCTGGTGTTCGTTCGCAAATGTGCTGCCTACTGATCGTGCGATCATCTTTGAGCTTGAGCCGCGGGCATCATCCCCCGTTACCCGTGCTACCGCCATGAAAGCCGGATGGATGTGGGAAGCCCCATTGAATCGCTCGATCAGTGCCGGTTATGCATTCAGCAGCAGATATGCGGACGCTGCGATGGCAATCGCCGAGGTTGAGAATCACTATGGATTCCGTGTGGAGGCGAAACACGAGCTTTCGCTGGATCAAGGTTACTTTTCGACCGCATGGGTTAACAATTTCGTGGCTTTGGGAACGGCGTCGGGTTTTGTTGAGCCCCTGGAGGCTGCACTTGCCGCCCACACCTTCGAAGCGTTAAGGAATTTGGAGCGCATTCTCGCCAACGGAAGCGGCATTGTGCCCGCTCGGGCCATCGAAGGCTATAACAGCGCGAACGCACGGTGCTAAACGGGTGTTCGGGACTTCCTGAGGCTGCACTACGATTCCAAGCGAATTGACACACCGTTTTGGCGAGATCTTGCCGCAGCCGAGTTGCCGGAAGGATATGCCAACCTGAGGGCTTGCTTCCAAAAACGGACACCGCGCTTTATCGATATCCAACCGTATGTCGGAAGCGGATGGCAGAGCCTCTTCCACGAAATTGATTGGATTTCAGTGGCGGTCCCTCTAGGAGTAGTGCCGCAGGCGGCCGCATGCGCCGAACTACGCAGGCTCTCGACGGAAAGTCGAAGTGAGGTCCAGGCCTATGTTGATCGGCTGAAGGGAACAATAGCCAAGATCAGCAGCACGAGGGGATGATGCACTAATCGTTGCGTATTCCGGTGAAGTCGGCCGCTGATTCCGAAACGAAGCCGGCCACCTATTCCGATTTCATTCCGGCCACCATTCCGATCTGAAGCCGGCCAGTTGATGCTCCCCTGGGCCGTTGTTTTGCATGGCGCGTGATTGTCGCGCGGTCAAGCGGCGGATGGTGTTTGACGCTGCTTTCGCAAGCTCTCGCCGTGCAGTTCGATGCGGTAGGCGTTGTGGACAAGGCGGTCGAGGATTGCATCGGCGATCGTAGGATTGCCGATCATGTCATACCAGTGATCGACGGGCACCTGGCTGGTGACGATGGTGGATCGCTTCTCGTAGCGGTCCTCGACGATCTCCAGGAGATCGCGCCGCTGCTCGTCGTTGAGCTTCTCCGGACCCCAGTCGTCGAGGATGAGCAGGTCGGTTCTGGCGAGCGCCTTGAGGACCTTGGGATATCGGCCGTCGCCGCGCGCCAGCGCAAGGGTGGCGAACAGCCTGGGCAGGCGATGATAGGCGACGGAGAAGTCCTCGCGGCATGCCTTGTGTCCGAGCGCGCAGGCCAGCCAGCTCTTGCCGACGCCGGCGGGTCCGATCAGCAAGAGGCTATGGTGTTGCCTGATCCAGTCGCAGTTGGCGAGCTTCAGGACGAGATTGCGATCGAGGCCGCGGGCGGCGCGGAAGTCGATGTTCTCGATCTGGGCATCATGGCGCAGCCTCGCGGCGCGAGCCCTTGCCTCGAAGCGCTTCTGGCGGCGCGTGGTCGCCTCGCGTTCGAGCAGCAGAGCGAGCCATTCGCCATGCTCGAGGTGTCTGGCTTCCGGCTGCGCCTCGAGCTCCTGATAGGCGCTGGCCATGCCTGTCAGGCCGAGTTCGCGCAGCATGTCGATGGTGGGATTGGTCAGCATTATCAGGTGTCTCCTCAATGGAAGTAGCCGGGGCCACGCAGATTGGCGTGTTCCATGACGGCGGCGGGTTCGGTGGAATGTCTGAGGGCCTTGTGGGTTGCGATGAGCGAGGCAATCGTCTTGCAGGTCAGGCCGCCGATCTCGACGGCCCGTGCCGAAACGACCTCGGCGCGCTCGCGGCTGAGGTCGCGATAGAGGCGCAGGATGCCGAGGCATGTTCTGAAGCCTTGCTCGGGATGTGGCCGGCTGGCGAGAATGGCGACGATCAGCCCTTCGGTCTGCGGACCGATGGACGCGCCCCAGCGCCGGAAGCGCTCCGGCGTCCATTCGGCGTATCGGCGGTGGGAGCTCGGCATGTGCGCGGGGTCTGTTCCATAGCGCGGCCCGCCATAGCGGCGCTGATGGACCGCGACGCGTTTGCCGCGATGGAAGATCTCGATCATTCGCGCGGTCGCCCGGATATCGACCTGCTGACGAATGAGCGCGTGCGGGACGGAATAGAAGAAGCTCCTGAACTCGGCATGGTAATCCGTCGAGACCCGCGCAAAGCGCCATTCGGCGAACTCGTACTCCTCGGCGGGCAAGCTTGCGAGCGCCGCGCGTTCGACCGTCTCGAAGAGATGGCGGCGGCTGACACCCAACCGGCGCATGACATGATTGTTGATGCGCTCCAGCACGTCGGCGATTGCGGCATTGGCCTCGGCGAGCGAGAAGAACGTCTGTTTGCGCAAGCGGCCGAGAAGGCAACTCTGGGCGAAGCGCATGCCGTTCTCGACCTTCGCTTTGTCCTTCGGGCGTCGCGGTCGGGCCGGCAGAACGCCGACACCATAGTGGGACGCCATCATGCCGTAACTGCGGTTGATCTCGGGATCGTAGAAGCTGGCGCGGCTGACGCCGGACTTCAGATTGTCGGGCACGACCAGGCGTGACCTTGCCCCGTTGAAATAATCCATTTTGAAGTAAGCTCTGGCCCATTGAGAGGACCAGAGAATGAAGCGCAACCGTTTCACAGACGAACAGATCATCGGGATTCTGAAGGAGCACGAGGCGGGCACGCCGGTCTCGGAGCTTTGCCGCAAGCACGGCGTCAGCGATGCGAGCATCTATAAATGGAAGGCCAAATTCGGCGGCATGGACGTGTCCGAAGCCAAGCGGCTGAAGACGCTGGAGGACGAGAACGCGAAGCTGAAGCGGCTTCTGGCGGATGCGATGCTCGACAATGCTGCTCTGAAAGACCTTTTGGGAAAGAAGTGGTGACGCCCGCAGCCAAGCGGAGTGCTGTCGCGCATCTGATGAGCCAACATGGGATGAGCGAACGGCGGGCGTGTAAAGCCATCGGCTTTTGCCGAATGACGATCCGTTATGAAACCAGGCGCAGCGACGATCATGGCCTTCGCGAGCGAATGAAGGCGCTGGCACATGAACGCCGCCGCTTCGGCTATCGACGCATTCATGTGCTGCTCAGACGTGAGGGACACCTAGTGAACCACAAAAAGCTCTTCCGGCTCTATCGGGAGGAGAAGCTGACGGTGCGCAAGCGCGGCGGCCGTAAGCGAGCGATTGGCACCCGAGCGCCGATGCTGATCCCGATGACTGCCAATGATCGTTGGTCGCTGGACTTCGTGTCGGATCAACTCACCGATGGACGCAGGTTCCGGATTCTGACGGTCGTCGACGATTGCACCAGAGAATGCTTGGGCCTCATCGCCGATACTTCGCTGTCCGGCCTGCGGGTTGCCCGTGAGCTGGACCGGATCATCCAGGCACGCGGCAAGCCCAGGATGATCGTCAGCGACAACGGCAGCGAATTCACCAGCAACGCGATCCTGCAATGGACGGACCGGGGCAAGGTGGATTGGCACTACATCGCGCCTGGCAAGCCGATCCAGAACGCCTTCATCGAAAGCTTCAATGGGCGGCTGCGAGACGAGTTCTTGAATGAAACCCTGTTCTCGTCACTTTCTCATGCTCGCTCAGCGCTTTTAAACTGGCGCAGCGATTACAACGATTGCCGACCACACTCCGGCCTCGGCTGGCTGACCCCTGCCGAGTTCGCTCAGACCATCAACCCGCGACGTGATGCGGTGCTGCGCAGCCGAAATGGCTCCGCACCGCAACCCGCCGCTACCGCCCCAAATACAGCAACCAAAAACCGCTGGAGCGAACTCAAAATCGGATAAAAGTTGGGGGCAAGGTCAGGCGGGGCACACCGCCGAAGAAGGCGAACATGCGCACATGTGAGCCGACCCAGTCCGGTAAGGTCTGGGTCCAGGTCACCTCGGCGAAGGTGTAGCTCGATGCGCCGAGCACGCCAAGGAACAGCTCCGCCTCGCGGACTTCGCCAGTCTTGCGATCGACGATCGGCACCCTCTTACCGGAATAGTCGACGAAGACCTTGTCGCCGGCCGCATGCTCCTGGCGCATCGTCGGCGAAAGGCGCTGCTCGAACCCGCGGAACAGCTCGCAGAAACGGCTATAGCCATAACCATCGGGATGGACGCTGCGATATTCCTCCCACAGGATCAGCAGTGTCACGCCGGGCTTCTTCAATTCGATAGAGAGCTGTGCCCAGTTCGGCTCGTGACGTCGCCGTTGGCCCTGCTTGACGCCGGCGCGGGCGAAAAGCCGAGACTCAAGAGCATCGTCTGTCAGCTCTCCCGGCAATGGCCAGCTCAGCCCCGCCATCGCAGCCCGCTTCAGGTTATCCTGGACGGTGCTGCGGGCAACGCCGAGGATCACCGCAATCTCTCGGCTGCTTGTCCCGCTTCCGGCAAGCCGGAGCATCTGTCGTAATTGTCGCATGGTCAGCCTTCTCTTCGCTGGCATCAAACTCTCCTCGTGTAACGGGAGGCTTGATGCCAAAGTTGCTGACCCAAGGGGTATCTTCAGAGCCGGAAACCGGCCGGTCTTTGATTGGAATCGTGGCCGGCTTCAAATCGGAACGGTGGCCGGATTTTGATCGGAATGGTGGCCGGCTTCAGGTCGGAATCCGCAAATCGTCACACAAAAGCCCACTCCGCGGCCGAAGCCGTGTACCAGGGTCTTGCTTCATGATCATGGCGGGGCGGCACATTGATCGTGAGCAGGGTGTCTCAAAGCCGGTCAAATCCGCGGCTGCGAACGACTAGGGTCGATATTCCACTGAATCACGCGGAGTTGTCATGTGCAACGCTTCCTGTAGTAGTACCTGCCGCATCCAGATGCTCGCCTGATCCCTGTTGTGTAGGCTAGGCCACTGGACAGCTTGGGCGAATGGTGGAAGTGCCAGTGGAAGTTCGGCGACCCGCAGCGGCGTTGTTTTTGCGAAATGTTCCACCAGCCGTAACGGCATGGTCGCTATGCGATCGGTTCCCGACAGCAAAGGCGGGATTAGACTAAATCCCGGCACGACGACTTCGATGCGCCTCTTGAGACCGTGCTCAAGCAACAACCAATTCTCGATGGAGGGCTTTAGCGTACGTCCGAACTTAGCCGCAATATGACCCATCGATCCGTAGTTTTCGAAAGAAAGCTGCCGTTTTAACTGCTTGTTAGTGGGGCAACCTACGCAAACCAGCGTGTCGTCGAGCAGTTTCGCCTTTGGATGATCGCTCGACGCGAACAATTCCGGAAGGATCACGAAATCGACGTCACCGTACCGGAGAAGTTCATCGGGATCCTCAGTGAGAGGCAGCAACTCGAAGCCGATGCCAGGCGCCTCTCGCGCCAGCCGCTTCACGACTCTTTCAAAAAACACCAGCATTATGACGTCGGAAAGCCTGATCCTGAAGCGTCGCTGCGACTGAACTGGGTTAAACATATCCCAAGAAATGATGGAGAACTGGATGTGCAGCAGAGCATCGCGGACTGCGGGGGCGAGCGCTATCGCACGCGGAGTTGGGATAAGTTCGCGACCTCGCATCGTGAACAAGTCGTCGCCGAAATAGGTGCGTAGGCGGGCGATGGCGGCGCTCATGGCCGGCTGACTGAGGTTGATACTGCGAGCAGCTGCGGTAACGCTTCGCTTTGTCATCAGAGCATCGAGCGCTACGAGCAGATTAAGATCAAGTCCCTTAAAACGCATTATTTAATTCAACCAAAGCGTTTCTACCCTCATAGAACAGGTAGTTTTCAGTGATGTTACAGAGTGAGCGCCGTTGCCTTGTTCCCGCTGCTCAGAAGAGCATGAGGGAGTGGAGCGCACTCCGTCCCGAGTACCGTAAAGAGCGTGGGACTATCCCACCACATTCGACACACCAAATGAGTGGTGCGTTGGACAAAACTTCGGCTTGCAGAGGCCTCTCCAGCGTGCTGATGAGAAAGGTGTGCAACCCGGACCCCGGCACTTTCGAGAGCTGACGTCGGTGACCAGCTGATCCCCGATAAGGGAGTGATCCTCCGGCTTGGTTAGCCTGTTCTTCAATGCGATATTGGTTTTGCGGGCGGTCTCAATTTCGGACGTGGTTTCCAATCTGCTGGGGTGCATCAGTGGCTCCGGGCAGTCCGCCGTTTTCGAGCCGATCTGGCACGCGGCTGTGGAACTCTTCGCCCATCGCCTCAATGAACCACTCCTGCGTGCCAGCAAAGACCTTGAGTTCGACCCTCTTTAGCGACGCCGACCTCCTCAACCCGATCGACGCGTCGGGTTAATGTCTCGGCAGCAGGATCAGGAGAGGACGACCCGCCCAGGATCACATTGTCTTGTGCGGGCGTGCCGCCTGGCTGGAACTTTCCTGAGTGCATCAATGGCATCTTTCTGATAATCAGACGAAGCGATGGCGGATACTAGTGCCGCATCGACCCGGTCGCGCTATGCAAAGTTCATATCCCGCCATGCGCTTGAGATATGGTTCTAAACTCTTTCCAGGATCAGTGCTGCCAGCCGACGAGTCCTGACCCACACATGGAGTAAAACGCCCGACCTCTCACTTTCGCAGAGGACGAATAGCTCCTGATTGAACCTTCAGGAGCTTGACATCGCGGACTGCAGACGGCAGGCGACACACCCGCGAAGCCTTTTTGTATGCCAGCTTGCTCCTAGTTTCTTAGTTCGCCGCGAATCGCCTCACTTCAACCGCGTCGGAACCAAACGTTGATCCGATGTGATGAGCCATTGATGCCAGACGTGCCCCACTCCACATTGGTTTCCGAAGAGCACCATTAAATCTGCGCCCAATATCTACTGCTGCTGTTAATCAGCCTGGCTGACAGAAAGCTGACGCGGAGGGGTTAGGGCGTTGTTCATGTACAGCCACAAAACTTCTTCCAGCGAATTTAGGATTGGGTAATAGTCATTCGCGCTAGTGTGTTCTGGATGTCCATCAGTGTTCGTCTCGCGATCCTTGATCGAACCGGAGCTCGCCGTTCAGCCTGAGTGGTTCATGTAACGGCAGAGCAGTGTGCGACGACAGCTCGACCCCCGAAGTAAATGTAGCGAAATGCATTCATGATGCAGATGCCTTCGATCCGAAGAATCGATTTGCTCAATCAGTTTCTCTTAAGGCAAAGGCTGATCTAATGAAGGTGTAAGGGCATATCAATGCGCAGAGAAATCGCAGGTGTATTTTTGGCATCATGGGCTCGCCGACCGGTGTATTTCTGCTCGTCAACAGACCTTCGCCCCCGCTATCACAGGTGTTTGGGTTACATGCTCCTTCGATTAGCCCTCGCAAGGAGCGGGTACGAATACTGCGATCAGTCGCGCGGTACTGCTGTCACCCCGGTCATAGTCCGCGGTGACGTGCTCAATTGGCTGTCCTGCCTTGATAGGAGAATGAAATGCGAACGTTGCTCGTGGATACGGATCTTACCCGCGCGGTCCGAGGCGCGCTCGGTGACGGCGGCTTTGCCGTTGATGTAGTTGGCACGCTGGAACAGGCGTCGAGCGCATTTTTTTCAGCGAGCTATGAAATTCTTCTGCTGGAGTTGGTACTGCCAGATGGCGATGGACTGGATTGGCTGAGGCAGCTAAGGAGCGACGGGTATTCAGTTCCTGCCGTCATTATGAGCAGGCTCGACGATCTCGAGAAACGAATTTCGGTATTCAATAGTGGCGCGGACGATTTTCTCCGTAAACCCGTCTCTACGGATGAGCTCATCGCCAGAATGCGGGCCCTTCTGCGCCGATCGACACAGATCACTTGCCCCATCATTGAATTTGGCAACCTCCACTTCGATCCGATCGGCCGACAGGTGTCGGTTGACGGTCATCCGTTAATGATCGCACGTCGCGAACTATGCATTCTAGAGCATCTGCTTAACCGCGCGGGTCGCATCGTGCCGCGTGCGCGGTTGGAAGATCAACTCTATTCGTTCAACGACGAAGTTTCAGGCAACGCGCTTGAAGCCGGAATCTACCGCTTACGCGGGTATCTCAGTAGGTCAGGTGCCACGTTGCGGATCAGGACCGTGCGCGGCATTGGCTACGTTCTTGAATTGACTGACGCGTCATCAGCATAGTCGAATTTGAAGGAAGGACTGCCTTGAAAGCCACTCCAACTGGTCATGCTAGCGCCGATCGATGGCCGACCCCCATCGTCGGTTCAAGGCCAACTGTTCCATACTGGAGCAATCTTCTCTACGCGCTCGTTCTGTTGTCGCCTATGTCCGCCGCTGCCGAAAACAACGGGGATGAAGCGGTGCCTCGTGCCGCTCCCAACAGCATCAACGCCACGCTGAACCTTTCCTCTTCGCTGGGCAAGACAGTTCATTTGCCCGCGCCAGCCGCGACCATCTTTGTGGCCGACCCAACAATTGCTGATTATCAGGCACCCTCCAATAGAACGATCTTCGTCTTTGGCAAGAAGTTCGGTCGGACCAGCCTATTCGCTCTGGACGAAAATGGCGAGGCTCTCGCCGAGTTGCATGTTGTAGTAACGCAGCCGATCGGGGATTTGCGTGCCATGTTGCGAGACCAGGTCGGCGACTACCCGATCCACGTCAGCTATACGCCACGCGGCGCAATCCTCAGCGGTACAGCGCCCAATGCCGAAGTCGTTGACATTGCAAAAAGAGTTACTGAGCAATTTCTCGGTGACGGTGCGCCGATCGTCAACAATATCAAGGTCGCCGGCTCTTTGCAGGTTAATCTCAGTGTGCGCGTAGCGGAAGTCTCCCGCAGCGGTCTGAAGGCACTCGGCATCAACTTGTCCGCCTTCGGTCAATTCGGCAATTTCAAGGTGGGTGTGTTAAACAGAGGTGCTGGACTTGGTTCGGCAACTGGTAGCGGCGGTACAGCAGAAATCGGATTCGACAATGATGCTGTCAGCGTCGGCGCGGTTCTCGACGCGCTTGCTAAGGAGCACATAGCTTCCGTCTTGGCTGAGCCGAACCTCACTGCTATGTCGGGTGAAACTGCCAGCTTCCTCGCCGGCGGCGAATTTCCCATTCCTGTCCTGCAGGAAAATGGGCAAACCTCGGTGGAATTTCGCCGCTTCGGCGTCAGTCTTGAATTCGTACCAACTGTTCTCGACAACAACCTAATCAACATTCACGTAAAGCCGGAAGTCAGTGAACTATCGTTACAAGGTGCCGTTCAAGTCAACGGGATCGCCGTGCCGGCAGTTTCCACGCGGCGTGCCGATACAGTCGTCGAGCTCGCGAGCGGGCAGAGCTTCGTGATTGGCGGTCTCATCAGGCGTAACGTCAACAATGATATCAGTGCATTTCCCTGGCTTGGCCGAATACCCATCCTTGGCGCTCTGTTTCGTTCGTCCTCGTTTCAAAAGGAGGAGTCGGAATTGGTTATTTTGGTTACGCCTTACATCGTCAGGCCAGGCTCCAACCCCAACCAAATGAGCGCACCCACGGACCGGATGGCTCCGGCTTTGGGCACTCCGCCGCGAGCCCGCGCTGCTATCAGCACCGACGCGCCAAGCGTCAAGGGCGATCTCGGCTTCATCATCGAATAGTGTTGCCGAATGACGTTGCGGATCATAGCTCACCTGCTCGCTTTGACAGCAAGCCTAGCAGGCTGCACAAGCACTGCACCGATCTATGTCGAGCAATCGACACCGATTTTTGTCCGACAGGAGTCCACCGTCTTGAAGTTGGAGAGCCTTCACGCTTCCGAACAGCAGCGTCTTCTTGCCTTCCTATGGAAGGCCAGTCGCGGCCGGAGGGATGCCCTTCACCTCGTTATCAGCGGGTCGTCCCGGCTCAGCGCAGAGGCAGTCCATCAAGCCAGACAGATGGGCATCGGCGCTTCCAACATCCATTTGCTTGACCAAAATGACCGCGGGCAGCTGCGGGTAGAGGCCGTTGTCTATCATGCCCTCCCTCCAATCTGCCGGTCGCTTTCCAGCCAGTTACTTAATGACGAATTCTTCGACCAGCCGATCGGCTGTTCGACGAGCCATAATCTGGCAGTAATGATCAACGATCCGCGCGATTTGCTCGGCAATAGATTTGTCAAGCCCAGCGATGGTGATCGGGCGGCCATACCAGTTACCACCTACAGGACCTCGACGGGTAAAGGTGGCTTATGAGCCAGGAACGCGACTGTTCCCGATGATCGCTTCATCCGGGTTGGGTGTCCCCTCAACGCACTCGATTCGCATGAGCGGCGCGGCGCTCCCGACTTACCGCGGTTGCAGTCACTTAGAGTGTGGCGAGATCGGATGGGATGATGATGTGGACGCCCCCGCGCCGGCGGTTGCCGCTATGATGCCGGCCAGTTACCCGCAGCAAAAGAGGAGCGTTGACAATGCAGATCACGACCGTTGGATTGGATTTGGCCAAGAGCGTGTTTCAGGCGCATGGTGTCGATGAGACAGGCGCAACCGTGCTGGTGAAACGGCTGCATCGCAAGCAGATGCTGCCGTTCTTCTCGAAGCTGCCACCCTGCCTAATCGGAATGGAAGCGTGTGGCACAGCGCACCATTGGGCTCGGACGCTCGCCGCCATGGGGCACGAGGTCCGGCTCATTCCCCCATCCTACGTGAAGCCCTATGTCAAACGCGGCAAGAGCGACGCGCTGGATGCCGAGGCAATCTGCGAAGCCGTGCAGCGCCCGACGATGCGGTTCGTGCCTGTGAAGACGGTGGCGCAGCAGAGCATTCTCATGACTCATCGCGCCAGGTCGCTGCTCGTTCGCCAACGCACCATGGTCGCAAATGCGTTGCGGGCGCATCTGGCTGAACTCGGCTTAGTCGCCAATCCAGGCATTGCCAATCTGGCAAAGTTGGCGCAGCAAGCGCTGTCTGGCGAGAGCAGCTTGCCCTCCTATGCCCGGACCACGCTGGACATTCTGATCCGGCAGATCCTGGTGTTTGCCGATGAGATCGCTGCGCTGGATCAGCAACTTCTCGCTTGGCATGCCGACAGCGAGGCCAGTCGCCGGCTCTCCGCTATCCCCGGCCTCGGCATAGTCACAGCCACGGCGGTCGCCGCCACCGTCACCGATCCCGAGCAATTCCGCTCCGGCAGGCAATTTGCCGCCTGGCTCGGCCTGACGCCGCAGCAGTGTTCGACCGGAGGAAAAACCCAGCTCGGCGGCATCTCCAAGCAGGGAGACCGATACTTGCGGAGGTTGCTCGTCGTCGGCGCCACCGCCGTTATCCGTCATACGAAGGACAAGGCAACGCCCCTGGCGAACTGGATCAGAAAGCTCCTGGAGAAAAAGCCGTTCAGGCTGGTCTCCGTTGCCCTCGCCAATAAACTCGCGCGGATCGCATGGGTCGTGCTGACCCGCAAGGAAGCCTATCGGGCCCATGAAATGATCGCCTGAGTTCAATCCCAGAGAACCGGAATTGGTAACGGCAGTCGATGATGTGTAACGATCGAGCCAATGGTGAGGCCAACCCGTCTGATTCAATGCGCTTCAAACGCGCGCCAGCTTGATCAGGGTCCTCATCGGCGGATTTCCATCAGGGCCAGCGGTCAAACTTCATACCGCACAAACAGGCCGGACATATGAAAGCAACCGATCAAACCACCCGACAAAAAGCCCTTGCCATAGGGGGCGTCCACATATGATCACTTGCCGGGGTGTCAGTCGGCACGGAAATTGTTGAGCCCCTATCGGCGCTTGTGCATAAGCAAGATCGATCGACGCCCAGACAGCCAGTTAGAGGGTCGGTACGTCAGTCTCGCCGATACGAAGCTGAGTCGACGTGTATATAGGTCTGGCTGGCGTCAATATCTTGACGCTTGTAACGTATGGCGCCTGTCAGACGGGGGTGCTAAGAATTCCTGCCCCTGTCAGCTGCGGGCATACGCTGTGCGCTTCGATCGTGAACGCCTACTCTGCAGGAAAGCCCGCACCCGAGTCCGCAGATCAAATGTCAAAATCCAGCGATGGCCTGATGCGAATAACTCCCTCGCCTCGGAATTCGGCAACGTGCGGCATGCCCATCATCAAAAACGTTGTTGTCGGGACCTCTGCGGTTGGCATTAGCCCCGTGGCTCTTAGCATGCTCATCTGGTCTTCTGAGGCCATGTGAGGAGCTAAGAACCAGTGGTCCCACGCACGAACGCCGCTATCCATAACGAAATCAGAAAGTTCAGTCGGCTCGGCCCCTGCGGACGAGGACGGCCAAGCGTGCGATGGCCGGGCTTGCGACGGTCCAGAGTGTGATGGCCCCACCTGCCACGGTCCAGCTTGCGGCCCCGCGGCATCCACGCGCTGCCATATCAAATCCTGATCGTATTCGGGCACCTGCAGCGCGCGAGCATGCGGTTGCTGCTCGCTAGGCTGGGGAGACTTTCCCCTCTCAGCGGTCAGTGGCGCGGGAGAAGCTGTAGCCCGCGTATGCAGGTCATGCTGCCAATCAAGCAATGACGGATTCGCCCAATCCAAATACTGCGAGTAGGGATGCTCGGTTTCTAAGTCGGTGGCATGTGGCGGTGGGCTTGCGTTCAGTGGGGTGGCGGACGAGGATGGCCCGGCTTGCGACGGTCCAGATCGTGATGGCCCCACTTGCCATGATCCAGCTCGCGGTCCCGCGGCTTCCACGTGCTGATCCTGGTCGTGTTCGGGCGCGTCCTGTAGCACCCGAGCATGCGGTCGCTGCTCGCTAGGATGGGGAGACCTTTCCCTAGTCCTGGTATACAGGTCATGCTGCCATTCACAAGGTGATGGATAAGGATATGCCGAATCCAAATACTGCGAGTAGGGATGCCCGGTGTCCAAATATGGGGAATCGGCTTCAACCTGCGGCAATAGTGAGTCAGCGGCATGTGGAGGGCTATATTGAAATCCGCTCAGCTGATGCGCAAATGCACTCTCGTTGGCGGGTGGTGGAGAGTCGGGCTGTGGGCTTGCGTTTAGTGGGCGGGTTGAATTGATATCCATCCTGTTTCTCCTTTGAAATATGGAGGCCCCAAGCCTTTCCGATGCGGAGGCGGCATCACCGTCTAATTCGCCCTGCAATTGTAAGAGAGATACCTTTCGAGAAGCTGACAATCAGATGGACCGAATGAAGACCGGACTTATGTTCGCTCGAACGTCGCGTCGCTGGCGAAGCCCGTCGACAGATCCAGGATGATAGAGACAACAGCTGTCAACATGGCACGCGCCAAGAGACAATGTTTCAACACGATATTTCTTCTTTACCGACGTGATTGGCGCGCCTTCAGCCACAGGCCGAGCGCCACGAGAAAAGACAGGCCGTAGAGGCCCGTGACGAGCGGGAAAGCTGCCTTGAGCCCAAACCGTTGCGTGGCGGCGACTCCTGCAATGATCCCGACGACCGAAGCGCCCTGCTGGCAGGTCTGCGCAAGCCCCAGGACCGATCCCTGCCTTTCGCTTCGCGTCGCGGCCGAGACGAGCGACAGGAGAACCGGTGTCGTTCCTCCAAGCAGCGCGCCCCAGGCAAAATAGAGCGCTGCGTACAGCCCTATCGCACGGGTCGAGCCAGCGAGCCCGGTGGCGACGAAGCATCCGCCAGCGATCAGCACGTTACATCCGAGCACAAAAGACGGCTCTCGCCCTTCGAAGGTCCGGGCCCACACCGGCGCTGCGACCACAAAGCCGAGCGCAAGAAGGCCATAGCTCAATCCCGTGATCCAATGCTGAGAGCCGTAGACCTCCGACATATAGAGGGAAAAGGGCACCTGCAGCACCATCCTGCTCGCAAGCAGCAATCCCATCAGAGCAAGTAGTCCGAACACGGACACCCCCGTGGAAGGCGCGCAAGAGACTGTTGTTGCTTTCGCGGTTTTCGTGAGTCCCGCTCCTCCTGGTGGAACCGGCAGGCTTGTCCAGGCGACTGCGGCACAGAATGCGCAGATCACCCCGGCGGTGAGGTTGACGGCCGCAAAAGGCAAGGCGTCGAGGATGAGCCCGCCGAGGAAAGCGCCGCCCAGCGAGCCGACATTCGTCGCCACCTGCAGCCAGGCGAAGAGGCGGGCGCGATCGCGCCCGCCGGTGACCTCAACGCCGTAGGCCTGGGCCGGAGCGATATAGCCAGCGCAGGCCCCCTGCAGAAAGCGCAACGCCAGAATGGTCCAGACATCCTGGGCGAAGGCGACGAGCAGTTGCGTGATCGCCAGGCCCAGCAAGGCCCGGACCATCATCAGGCGATTGCCGTACCGGTCGCCCATACGTCCCCAAAAGGCACTCGTCAGCGATACGCCGAGCATCGGGCAGACGTAGACGCCGATACCCGCGAGGCCAAAGACGCTGTCCGAGGGGCTCAATGCCTTGATCTGAATCGGCCAGAAGGGACCGTTCATCTCCATGGCGCCCATGGAGATGAATTGAAGTCCGAACAGCAGCGCGAAGTCGGGTCCGAAACCGCGCAGGACCGCGACTGTCCTGGTCATTCCGCACTCGCCAACGGATTGGGCAATTGGTGCTCGATGCGGTAGTCGCGATAGCGCTCGAGATGCATCCGCAGGACCGAGCGTGCCGGCCAGGGCCGTTCGAGGAAGGCCTGGCGTTCCTCGAGCCAGAACGCATCCGAGAGCATGCGCGGCCGCAACGTCTCGAACGCCTCTTCCGTTTCTTCCCTGAGGACGCGCCAAAGGCTGTCACCCGCAACCGAATATTGCTCGGTCAGGCAAAGGGCGATCTCGTGAAGATGGCAGACAAAGCACGCATTGATGAGGAACGAGCGCACGAGGCTGATATCGTCGTCGAAGGTGGTTGGCAGGATGCCCCCTCGACTGAACGGCTGCAGCTCATAACCGCGTTCGGTGAAGAGCGGTGCAAAACTGCGGCCGTCACCGAAATCGCGGATCAAGAGCTTCCGTGGCAGGCCGCGATCATCGAAAAGGACCGTGCTGTTTTGTTGATGCGCCTCGAATGCAATGCCGTAGAGGAGATACATGGCCAGAGTCGGTCGGACAACGGTGCGAGCATAGAGCCGGAAGAACACAGCGATCGCCGCTTCGCTCTCGTCGCCGCTTTTTCCGATGAGTTCGCAGATCAGTGGCCGGCCGTCGACAGGGCCAGCGGTCAGAAGCGCGGCGACGGTTACCGGCAGCAGGCCATCTCGACGGGCAAGAGCATCGGCCTTGCGATAGACCACCCAAAGAAAGCGGCCGAGATGCTCGTCGCCGGTTTCGGGATGACGCAGAATCGCCCCAAGCTCTTCAGTAAGGATCTCCAGCCTGCACCTGAGGTCATCCTCCTCCGACACAATGTCGGAAATCAGCGTGCTGAGGCGCGGTCCCATATGGATCGACTTCGCCTGCAGCGTGCGCTGCTCACTCGTCATCCAGATCGCAACCGGCAGTTTGATGAAGGGTCTTGGCGCCTCGGTCTTCGGCAGCATCGTGCGAAACGACATGGACGGCAACGTCACGATCTCCGGGCCGTCAGGATCGAAAATGCCGGCTTCGATCTCTGCCGCGAATTCGCGGCGCACGAAGTGCTCCAGATGCCAGGCGTGGACCGGCAGAGGCAGCCAGTCCTCGGGTGACTGGCCCCGCGCTTTCAGGCCCTCCGCCCAATCGCGCGAGAGATCCGGGAAGTTCTCAGCGAACCATTCCGAATAGCTTCCGACATGCGGCATCTTCTCGACGTAGGCCCAGCTGCTGCGGAGCGCCGCAATGCGCAGGGGCACGCGCGCGCCGAACTCGGGGGACAGTGCGGCGACCTCCTCCGCCGCCAGGCCGGGCTTGGCCTTCCAGGTCGGATAGAACGGGTGGCCTTCGAGCGCGCCCCATTGGTCGAGGGTCATCGCGGCCAAATGCGTCGGCAAGCTTCTTTCGAGATAGGCAAGGAAGCCGGGCGCACCGGCTTCGGCGATTTCCTGGCGCAGCCTGGCGCTCCAGCGCCCGCGCTCGCGGCGCGCCAGCATGTCGTTGCGCATGCTGTTGTCCACGTCGCGCAGCAAATGCTCCAGTCCGTCAGAAGCGGGCGTGATCGCGAGAGAGGGGGCAACCTCCCGCATCAGGGCGGCCGGATCATCGATCCGCTGCCGTGCCCCGGTGCCGTCCAGCACTTCGATCTGTCCACGGTTCCGCAAGGTTCCGGCGGGCGCGAGGCTGAGATCGGTGAAGTGCAGCATGCGCTGCGAGGGCCAGAGGGGGAACCAGGCCTGGCGGCCTTCGCGTGCCCACAGCAAGGCGTTCGGCGCGAGCAGGCGCTCGGCGAACAGGCAGCGCACCAGCCGGTTGATCGCGTTGCGCGATGCCTGCGTCAAAAGCGCAAGATCCTCGTTCTCGACGGGATTCGTCACGGAAGGCGTCTTCTCGTCCATCAGGCGGCCTCCGGCCAGTCGGCTGGGACATAGTCTGGTGTACCCGCAGCCAATTTGCCGTGGTAGTCGCACGCCCAGCGATAGGTCTTGGCGATCGCCGGTACCGTCGCCTCGAGCCGTTCTGCCATCGTGACGAGCAGCGCCTGTCCGAAAGCGATATCCTCATGGAAGGCGCGGCTTCCGCGATCGATGACGAGCCCCGGGCCATGTGGATTGGGAACGAGGGGGGCAGGAATGCCCGCATAGGCGCGATTTGTGCGTAGAAGCGTGTACATGGTTCGGTCATCCCCAATCTGGTCGCCATAGGCCTCGATCAGTTCCTGCTGAAGCGGCTTCACTGAGCTGAGATCAATGCCGAGACGTGCCTCGCTCGCCCGGCGGATCGCTTGGTTTTCCGCATCGCAAGCTTCCAGGAGCTCGGCGCCTGCTTGTGGGCAGTCGCTCCACCAGCACAGGGCTTCGTCGAACGGTCTTTTTTCCCACGGTGCGCCGGGGCCGATGAGCGCGTAGAGCACGGCCGGGTGCATCAGCGCGTTGCCCGGCGTCAGCGTGATTTCGAGATAGTCCTTGAGCAGGTTGACGGGCGCCTCGTAGATGCGATTCAACATCGCCATCAGTGCGGCGGCGCTCGCAGCGCTTTCCCGGCGATCCAGGGCAACGAAGAGTTCTGCCTTGGCGCCGCCCATCCGCACGCGCTGGCCTGCAATCAGATCATAGGCGATATGGGGCACGTCCTTCATGCCCCAGATCACCACATTGTCACGCCCCGAAAGCACCTTTGCCGCGAGCCAGTCGAAGCCGCAAAAGCCAGGAATCGCGCCGATATAGACGCTCTTATCCGTCGGCAAATACGGCGCTATACGATGCAAGAGCGCGGATCTTGCCTGGGCGGGTTGCGTTATGAGGACCATGTCAGCGTTGTCGAGCGCCGCGCTCGGGTCGGTTCCGCTGTAGTCGGGCCTAGCACTCAGGGTGCGACCGTCTCGCGTCACCGCTTGCCAGAGATCGCCCCCGCTCGCCCATCGCGCGGCCACGGTGGCGGACGTGGTCAGGACCGAAACATCGATGCCCGGGTTCTGCTTGAACAGCACCGCGTTCAAATGTCCGGTGCGGCCAGCGCCGCAAATGGTCACCTTCATGCTGCCCGCGCCTTTCCGAATAGCCAGCCATCCAACTGGGCAGCGATTGCCGGGTCGAGCAGGCGGCGCTTCGCCATCCATTCCTCATCGAAAATCGTGCCAAGATATTTCTCGCCGCCATCGGCAACCGTCGTGACGACCGTGCCGGTGAGCTTGCCGGCGCCAATGAACTCCAGCGCCTTGTAGATGGCGCCGCCGGTCGAGCCGCCAACGAGCAGTCCCTTGCGCCGGGCGATGTACCGCGCCGTCTCGAAGGCTTGCGTATCGGTCACCTGCACGCCTTCGTCGATGCAGCCATAGTCCAGCACCTTGCCGACCTCATCGCCGGCGGGCGTGCCCGTTCCTGACTGGTAATAGGGGTGCCCCGGCTTGCCGAAAACGATCGAGCCGGCCGGCTCCACGGCAATAGTGCGTACGGCCGGATTGTTACGCTTCACACGCTGGGAGATTCCGGTCATCGAGCCGCCGGTCCCCACGCAGCCGACAAAGGCGTCGATGCCGTCGGGAAGCTGGGCAACCAGTTCGTCCACGAGGCCGGTATAGCCTGCCGGATTTGCCGGGTTGTCGGACTGGTTCATGAACAGCGCGCCCGGAAGCTGCGCGCCGAGTTGCGCTGCGAGGCGTTGGCGCTCGACGACTGCGACCTCGTCTTCGCGAAAGTCGCCTTCGACATAGCGGATCTCAGCCCCTAGCGCCCGCATCATGCGGATCTTGTCGGGCGCTGCATGGTGGTCCACCACGGCAATGAAGCGCAGCCCGAATTCCAGCGCTGCGAGCGCCAGCCCCGTGCCAGTATTTCCCGACGATGATTCAACGATCGTGCCGCCCGGAGCGAGGCGCCCATCCTCAAGGGCCGCAATCACCATGCTGCGAGCCATACGATCCTTCATCGAGCCGCCGGGATTGTTCTTCTCGATCTTCAGAACCAAGGTGGCGTTGCGGCCCGGCACGTCGATCGACATGACCGGCGTCTGGCCGATCAATTGTGTTACGGTCGTGTGCAGCATCTAAACCTCTCCAATTGTGTCGGGAACGAGATTGGGCCGCCCTTCGGCGTCTTCGATGACGCAGAAGCGAGCGGGCATGGGATGGCGATGGAACTCGTTTTCGAGGAGGTCCATCTGGTAGCCGCCGGTGTTGGCGTATACGAGCAGGTCGCCAGCGCGCGGCGCGGTCGGGAACGTCAGCCACCGGTTGCTGATGACGTCCTCGTCGAGGCAGCTATGGCCGGCCAGATAGGCGCGGACCGGCGGCGATTGAACGGTCGCCTTGGTGGCAGGCACGAGAATAGGGTCGATCAGGAATTCGGAGGCGAACCAAGTTTCGCAGGCGCTGAAGCTGCAAAGATGACGTGCGAATCCGGACCGAGCGCCTTCACCCGCGAGATTCGAAAGACAGTGATCGCCGCCTGGTCGGCCAGAGCGCGGCCGGGCTCCATCGCCAGCGTGAGACCCTCACGCGCCAGGTAACCGGCTACGCTTCGGCCCTGGTTCATCTCCGCCTCCAAGAGCCGGTGCAGCCAGTCGGCTGCTGAAAGAGTGCTGCCATAGGGATAGAAAGAGTCCGGTATTTTCCCGGTGCGGTAGTCCTCGGGCGCCTGCGCCGCGAGATGCGCGTCGTACCTGGCTCGGTCGACATATTGGATAGGCAGGCCACCGCCAATATCGATCATGCCCGGAAAAAATCCCATCCGTCTGGCTTCGGCAATGAGGTCGGCGGCCTCACTGAGCGCTGCCACACGGGTCTCCCGGCGATAGCCGCTAAGGTGGAAATGCAGCCCGTCGAAACGGAGCCTGCCTTCGCCGGCAAGCCGAACGAGGCAATGAACAATCGCGTCGGGCGGCATGCCGAAGCGGCTCTTGCTTTGGTCCCTCGGTCGCAAACGCAAGAGGATCGGCTGTTGGCCAGCATCTGCCGGCAGACCGTGGATGAGATCCTCCAGTTCTTCCGGCGAGTCCACCGATATCAGCGCGTTGCAATTGATCAGCGCTTGATGAAATGCGCTCGTCTTCGCCGGTCCCGTCGCCACAAGCCTGGCACCATCGGCCCCAAGCCGCCTTGCGTCGCGAAGCTCGTAGAGGCTGGAGACGTCGAGCCCGGCGCCTGCGCTGAGCGCTGCCTGCATGAGCCCGGGCGATTTGTTGGCCTTCGCCCCGTAATAGATCGCATGCTCGACGCGGCGCTCCGTCAGTACGCCCTTCAAGGCGGCAAGATTCTCCCGCAACGCATCCGGCCAGACCAGATTGAGCGGGGAGCCGTGGCGGGCGGCCCAATCGAAAAGAAGAGGACCGTATTTGGTGAGAAGGTCCGCAGTCGCCGATCGCAGAATCGGTGGCAGCCCATGGCCGATCTTCGTCATCACAGCGCCCCCGCGGAAAAGACCGGCGCCATGTCCATCGGAGTGGGACTGCTCAAAAGCTCAAGCGGCACATCGCATGTCGGCAAGCCGTGGGCAAAAACGTGCCGGGTCGTCTTGTAGGGAAACTTGCGGCCGCTGCGCGCCATCGCGAAGATTTCAGCCGGAGTAATGTTCCCACCTGGGCGCCAACTCTCTACCCGCACCGAATCGTTGTCGAGAAGAAGCACCGGCATCCTGGTGAGCCGGAGGCGATGCGCAGCCGTCAACCGGTGATAGTCGTCAATCACGAATAAGGCATCCTTCTCGGCTGTTATTGGCACGGTCCATGAGCCTGTTTGCAGGATTTGGGCCTGCAGTGCATCGACCCTGTCAGGGTTCACCTCTTCTGTTGGGATCAATTGTGCTGCGGAGAGAGGGCAATGTTCCATGCGGTCCGGCCTCACGCTCGCTCTTTCGCATCGCACATATCTTGATTATCCGCGTTCACGTCTAGTCTCCTGCGCGTTCGCTGCCTCGTCGCTCGCAAATGTGCAAGCGACAGCGGCCGGCGAGGCGCGGTGAGGATACCCACATGGGAAAATGGGTCATGAACTAGCCGGGAAGGCCGACGGCCTAGGCCGGATGGTCGGCCGTAAGGCGTGCCTTCAGGTCGTTCAGATAGCCTTCTGCATAGTGCTGCGCCATTGAAAGCGGCAGATTAATCCCGGCCGTCGCGGCCTCTTCAATCGCCTTCCTTGCGAGCCCGTTGCGAATAGCCAGCTTGACCCCGGGTCCCGAGACAAGGCCGACTGCTTGTGCTGCGACCCCTATGCCAGCCTCTATCAGCGCCTGCTTCATATTGCCTCCGGTAATCGCTGTACGGAGGAGATTTGCGGCTTGCGCCTCGCATGCAAGCGTCATGGATACGAGATCGGCCACCTGTCCGATTCCCGGGATGAAGCTGAGCACTCCCACGGCCGTTGCAGCCCAGTCAAGCACTTTAGACCCTACCCGCAGCACGGAGTCGACGACATGCATGAGGGCTCCGCCGTTCTTTTTCGGTGACTTGATGTCAGGCTGGTCCGCCAGGCCCATCTTCATGTCTGCGACAGCGTTCTGCGCAGCCTCAGTTTCCGGCACATGGAACTTTGGCTGCTGAACGGTGCGGTTTGCCGTAGTCATGTTTGTGTAGAAACGGCCAAAGTCTTCTTTGCTGACGTTGCCAGAATCGACCGTATGTCCGCCGCCGAAGTCGAAAAATCCATGATGAGTCTTATAGCCCGTAATCGCATTGTTTAGCAGACCGAACAGAAGAGGATCTGAAAGGAGCTGCGAGGCAGCTTCACGTACTTTCGGATCCAAGCTCTTGTCGTCTGCCATACTCGCCAGCTTGTCGCGTGTGAGATCACCGCTCCCGAAAAATAACTCCTGATGGCTGTTAATTGTCTTGAGCGTGTCCAACTCGGCTTGTGTGAGGCTCATCGACGAGGAGGCCACTTGCAGGAAGTCCTCTTTGTGGACCTTATCTATATTACCACCGTACAACCTCTTCCATTCTTCCGGATGACTGACGAAGTATTGAGCCGCCGCAATGACCTGGGGTGGACATTTGCCTGTTTTCGCTTCGCCGTCGACGATCTGCTTGAAGTCGGCCAGACTCAGGTTCTTGGGAAGATATTCCGAGTACCGATAAAGCTCCCGTAGAGCATCGTTCTCGGTCATGACCGATGGCTGGGCATTCTCGGCGCTGTCGGATGGGATGTAGTTCTGCGCGTAGCTTTGCGCTTGGCTTTCCTGAAATGCGGCAACTTGTGGGTGATGTTTGGAAAATTCAGACAAGTCCTTCGCAGTGATCTTGCCTCCACAGCGACCATCGCCCTGCGAGCCGATTGCATAAAAAAGTTCGGGATCCTGTAGCAATGCCTCGATTGCCGCTTTCAGATCCGGCGGTGTAGAGGGATCATTGACTTTAGCCTCCAGCGACTCCCAACTGAGTGGGCACAGATCCTTGTGACGGTTCAGCACTGCGACAATCTGCAACTCAGGCTTAGTCAGCGATCCACCGTTCCATGTAATTCTCGAGCTTTGTATGGGAGCTGGCGCGACATAATGGTCGTCGATCGCAACAGCCGACTGCGGGGTCTGATCCATTGATTCGATCGCCGCCCTCATGTGGGGGGGCAGCAGGGCCAATGGGTCCTTCTGCAAATCCTCCAAGGTCGACTCGGCATCCGGCGGCAGCAGGTCCTCCCGACTGGCTAAAGGACCAATCCTGTCTAGCATGTTAGTGGACAGCATCGCTTCGAAGGACAATACGCTTTGCTGCCCCTGGGCTACCCGAGGCGCGAAAGCTTTGGCGAGCGACGCCTGGGCGAACTGTGCAGGATTAGAGCTGATCATTGGTAAAAGGTTGCTGGCCGACATTGTGCATCCTCAGACGTGATGTTGTCCCTCCACAAGGACCTTCTATAAGGCGCTTGCGCTCACGAAGTGACAATCTTAAAGCCTCCGCTGGAGTAACTATGCTTTTTGATTGCTTCGCTCCATGCTAGCTACAAAGGTCAATTCCGGCACAATGGTCGGCGACATCGTTGGAGCTACCGATTCACATCATGAGCGGTTTAGCTTTCGAGAAACTGACGAGGCTTAGACGAATAACAATCAAGAGGTGACCGCAGTGAGGTGCTAATCCTAAAGTCTGAATTTCATTTCTTGCTCAGCTCAGCCTTCCCGCCATCGTCGTTCTCTGGCAGCATCTCAGAAGTATAAAAGACTTCCGGTCTCCCGCCGCGGACGACCGTGGTGGAGGAGCCCCGAAACAGTACCATCACAGATTCCCTGGCGGGCGTATCGGTTGCGCGAGGCTGCGCCTGCGCCACTGCCAGTAGACCGTTCAACGTCTGCTCGATGAGCGCGATGAAGCGCGGCGGGCCGGACACTAAGACCAGGCCATTTCCCGGCGCGGGTCTCACCGGATAGCGCTCATCAGAGATGTCAAGCTTATCGAGGGCGAGCTTGAAAGCACTAAAGTGAACTGAACTCAACACAAGCATCCGAGTTTGTGCTTCTTTTGCAGCAGACACATAGAGCACAACCCCGTCATAATACCATTGGAGATCGTAGAGATCGGTCAATCGGTCGAGGAACTCGCGCGGTGACAACTCCGGTATACGCCCGCGAATCCGCCCCTTCACCTCTGCGCTGATGTTAACACTGATTTTCAGGTTGTTGCCGAACTCCTGCAACGCGGCAGAGAGATCCTGATCTAGAACCGTATACTTATAGGAGGTCGAGGGGAGCGGCAGGGTGGCCCCGAGGGTTGTGTGGATTCCGGCAAATAGAAAAAGCCCGACACAGAGCAGTCTCCTAAACATATGAAGCGGTGTGAATGGGATCGGCGTTGTCGGCATCTCGTCTTGATAAACCAAATCTGAAAATCTCCCATGCGGTTCAACTCGACTAACATCACTCTTCAATGGGCAAGCGACGCTGCCGGTAGTCAGCGTGTCGTCAGCTCGCCTCGCTAGAGTTCCACGTCAAAGAGTTAAGTAATCGAGTCCTTCTCATGATGCTGCCTGTCACGTCAATCTCTAACAGTCTCCCCAGGGTCGCGTCATCGTCATTCGGCGAGCAAGCTCAGTTTGAGCGTGCTCTGGCACAGGCGGCTGATTCGATGAAAAACGATACTGCTTCAACGCCAGTGAGGACGGCGCCTATTTCTCCGCCGATGGACGTTCACCGCGCGGCGCCAACGAGCCCGCTGAAGGACCGCGTGCTGCAGACGATTTCTGCGATTTGCCCGGATAGTATAGTTGCTGCTGCCGCGCCCAACCATAAGGCGGCCCTTATAAGCGGCGCTCCGCCCGGGCCGTCGCAGAAGCTCCCTGTCGAAGATGGGGCGGGCACCGAAAGGTTGGGAATCCCGCAAGGGGGGCATGATTTTGACGTGATGGTTGCCGGTCTGCGGGATCTTTATAATGGCGTGACCCAAGTTGCTCTTGTTTCGAAGGGTATCAGCGGCATCACCTCATCCGTAAACAAACTATTAAAGGAAGGGTGAGTAGCGCGCATGTTCGGCTCAGCCCATGGCGACACAACGAGCAGCGACACGTCTGGCCGGCGACCGCTTCGCCTCGTCGTGCTGCCACTTCTCCTGGCTCTGAGCAGTTGCAAGGTCGATCTCTATACCCAGTTGCAAGAGCGCGAGGCGAATGAGATGCTCGCGCTTCTGATGGACAACGGGGTTGATGCGGTCCGGGTGGCCGGTAAGGATGGCACCAGCACAATCCAGGTCGACGAAAAGTTGCTCGCCTTCTCAATCAAGCTCCTGAATGGCAAGGGGCTGCCGCGCCAATCTTTCAAGAACCTTGGCGAAATATTCCAAGGTTCGGGCCTTATTGCATCACCGACCGAGGAGCGTGCACGTTACGTTTATGCCCTTAGCGAAGAGTTGTCGCATACAATCAGCGATATCGATGGCGTGTTCTCGGCGCGTGTTCATGTGGTACTGCCGCATAACGACCTGCTGCGAGCAGGCGACACACCGTCATCGGCCTCGGTTTTTATCCGCCACGACGCCAAAACGAATCTCCCAGCTCTGCTGCCTAAGATAAAGATGCTCGTCGCCGAAAGCATCGAAGGCTTGGCCTACGACAAGGTAGAAGTGGTTTTGGTGCCGGTGGAAAGGTCCGCACAAGAGCAACGGTCTTTACTGGAGCCTGACTTGGCTCAAGCATCTAGGCCTATCCCAGTGCCGCTCCTGGCTGTCGCGGTGGGTGTTGGCGCTGCAGTGTTCGCTGTGACGTGTTACCTCTTGTTCATCGTTCTTGGGCATCGGCGCAGGCAATTAACTGGCGAACTATCTAGAGTCCAGGAGCGCCCCGGTGTTTCCGCTCTCGCGGCTATTCGTAAAAAGATACCGGCGCTAGGGCGTAGGTGAAATTACCAATGCCGATAGCGATACAAAATACCCAACCTGATGTTTCGTTCCAATCGCACTCCGTTCCCAGGAGCGAGCTTGCTGCGTCGACCCATCCGACGCGTCTTGCCGCCCGTCTCGATCCGGAGTTGTCGGCTGCGACAGTGGTGCAGTTGCAGAAGTGTGCGAGGCTTCAGCCACGACTGGCAGAATTGCTGCTTGGCAATGACATGGATTGGAACCGAATCGGATGGGGGCCCGATCTCCTGCGCGGCCATGATCCTCGTCGCGCTGCTCTTCTTGCCGGAAGTATTTGGCATGCCCGTTCGCTTCTGAAAGTCGTTTCTCAGCGTGACCTCGCCCGTCTCGTTGAACGTATTGGCGCTGATGCGCACGCATTTGGCATCCGACATCTGGCGCATGCTATCGCAGACAAATTGATCTCTGATCCGGAAAAACTCGCGTTGCAAATAGAACACGATGGACATGCTTGTCTTGGTGCTTGGCTCAACATAAGACCAGCGCTTGAGCGGAACCGCGTGCTTCTACGCTTGCCGCTCGGTACAGCCGCGGAGAACCCGGCGCCTGAGCACGATGGTGCCTCAAGCGGGTTGTTTTCGCTCGTGATAGCCCATTTCGAGATGGAGAGCCCGTGATATGACAGCCGACATTTCAGCAGCACCCGTCGCGCCGCAGATGCGCCCATTGGGGCCACTGATACCCGCGAGTGAGCTTAATATCTGGCACAGCGCTGGAGATGCGCTTGCCGCAGCAAAACGGCATCAGCAGCGGGTCCGTACCTGGGCACGCGCCGCTTATCAGAGGGAGCGGGCCCGCGGCTACGCCGAGGGGTTGAATACAGGCGCCGAGGAAATGTCAGGGCTGATTGCACGAGCAGTCACCGAAGTAGCGCAACGAAAGGCAGTTCTGGAAAAGGAATTGCCACAGCTTGTCATAGAGATACTGAGCGATCTTTTAGGTGCTTTCAATCCGGGTGAGCTGTTGGTGAGGGCTGTTCGTCACGCGATTGAGCGCAGATACAACGGCGCGGAAGAAGTTTGCCTTCATGTGTGTGCCACGCAAGTCGATATGCTCGCGCGCGAGTTCGCCGGTTGCGACGGACGGGAGAAGCGGCCGAAGGTTCGAATTGAAACGGATCCTACGTTGTCGCCGCAAGAGTGTGTGCTGTGGAGCGAGTATGGCAACGTCGCTCTTGGACTTGATGCGCAGATGCGCGCGCTGCGCCTTGGCTTCGAGTACCTTTCTGAAGAAGGAGAACTGTGATCACTCCGGTACCACAGCATAATAGCCTTGAGGGGACTCCTCTCGAGCCAGCGATCTCGTCTTTGTGGTCCACGGCAAAGAGAATCGATACGCGCGTCGTGCGAGGACGGATCACGAGGGCTGTTGGTACCCTGATCCATGCCGTCTTGCCAGAGGCTCGGATTGGGGAACTTTGTCTGCTGCAGGATACGCGAACCGGTCTGTCGCTCGAAGCAGAGGTAATCGGCTTGTTGGACAATGGCGTGCTGCTCACGCCGATCGGAGGCTTGGCGGGTCTGTCCAGCCGCGCGGAAGTCGTCTCCACTGGACGAATGCGTGAAGTGCCGATCGGCCCCGATTTGCTTGGCCGTGTGATCGACAGCCGCTGCCGTCCACTCGACGGCAAAGGCGAAGTTAAAACCACCGAAGTTCGTCCGCTGCACGGCAGGGCGCCCAATCCAATGACGAGGCGCATGGTTGAGCGGCCATTCCCGCTTGGGGTGCGCGCGCTCGATGGTCTCCTCACATGCGGTGAGGGGCAGCGGATCGGGATTTATGGCGAGCCTGGCGGGGGCAAGTCGACGCTAATATCACAAATCGTAAAAGGTGCTGCCGCCGATGTCGTCATAGTCGCGCTGATAGGCGAGCGTGGCCGCGAAGTACGTGAATTCGTAGAGCGGCATCTTGGGGAGGAAGGCCTCCGCCGTGCGATAGTTGTGGTTGAGACCTCCGATCGCTCGGCAACGGAGCGGGCGCAATGTGCTCCTATGGCGACCGCCCTGGCGGAGTACTTTCGCGAACAAGGGCTGCGTGTCGCTCTCCTGTTGGACTCGCTGACGCGCTTCTGCCGTGCGATGCGCGAGATAGGTCTTGCTGCGGGAGAGCCGCCGACCCGGCGGGGCTTTCCTCCTTCTGTTTTTGCCGCACTGCCAGGCCTGCTGGAGCGCGCCGGCATGGGTGAGCGCGGTTCAATCACAGCCTTCTATACTGTGCTTGTCGAAGGTGATGGCACAGGCGATCCGATCGCCGAGGAATCGCGCGGCATTGTCGACGGACATATCGTCCTCTCACGCGCTCTTGCGGCGCGATCCCATTTCCCAGCTATCGACGTGCTGCAGAGTCGCAGCCGAGTTATGGATGCGGTCGTTTCTGAGACGCATCGCAAGGCAGCATCCTTCTTTCGTGATCTCCTCGCGCGCTATGCAGAGTGCGAGTTTCTGATCAACGTCGGCGAATACAAGCAAGGCGGCGACCCCCTTACTGACCGCGCCGTCGCGTCAATTGGTGAGTTGAAAGAGTTTTTGCGCCAGAGCGAAGACGAGGTATCAGATTTTGAGGAGACGGTCGGATGGATGTCGCGTTTGACCTCGTGAATTATGCTTACGCTTCAAGGCTACGGCTTTTAAAGGAAATGCGCGAGCGCGACGCCCGTAGGAAACTGTCGAAGAAGGAAGCTCAGCACCACATGGCCATTGTAGCCGCACAGAATGCCTCTCGGGAGCTTGAAATCGCACAGCAACAGCGTGCTGGAAAGGAAGCTCAACTCTACCAAGAACTAACGTCGCTGAACACCTTGTCCAGCGCCGCACTCGACCATCACCACCTTCATATAGAGCGGCTTGCGGCTGAGATCACTATCAGAGGCCAGGTACTTGACGACGCGCGCATCGCTCAAGAGCAGGCCGAGACAGCGGCGTCTGAGGCAAAGGCCCTGTTGGTGAAGCGTTCGGAAGCACGGCACAAATGGCAACAGATCCAGGATGACCTCCGGCGCGCCGTCGATATTCTTTCTGAAGCCGCAGGTGAGATAGAGGCCGACGACGAGATATTACTGCGGTATGGGAGGGGTTCGCTCGCCCAGAGATCACGCAACGAGTTCCGGTAACTGCAAGTTTCGGATTGACCGCATCGTGCACCTAAGATCCGCTTTGATGACTGGCGTGGCCAGACGCACCATATTCGAACCAGCGCTGACACTGTCCCCCGAGGTCGTCGCGTGGATCAACGACATAGCGGCTTCACGCGGGCCGTTTCAGAGCCGTGTCGGCGACAAACCACTTTCGGTGTCGATGGAAGGACTTGTTTGGCAACACGAGTCTTCTGCCATTCCGATGTTTGACTGCATTTGGGATTTGGGAGGTGAAACGGTCGTCTTGTCGCTCTCTCGACCGCTTGTAGAGGCGCTCGTCTCGACAGTGCAGAGCGGGCTTGCTTTTCCTACCGAGCCAACTGCATCGCTCATTCTCGAACTTGCGCTCGAGCCGCTTATCGCTCGACTGGAGGATAAGACGAACCGGACCTTGCATCTCCTTCGCGTGGGTAAAGCCATAACATTGGCTCCTTATGTGGAACTGGAGATCGTCTTCGGCTCGGTCAGTGGCAAGGGTCGCCTGTCCCTCTTCTCGCCTCTTGATGGCTTGGTGCCGTTTGCGTTCCGCGCGCTGGCCGAACTGCTTGGCCAATTGCCGCGGCAACCGCGCGAGCTTTCCCCAGACCTTCCGGTCATAATTGCAGGTGAGATCGGCACGCTTCGAGCTTCGGCGGCGCTCCTTCGAAAAGCATCCGTCGGTGATGCTCTGTTGCCAGACATATCGCCGTTCGGCCGTGGCCAAATCGCTCTGTCTGTGGGTCAGTTATGGACCAGGGCAGACCTTGAGGGCGACCACCTAGTCCTGCGGGGACCTTTCCGCCCGCAATCACGCCCCTTGGAGTATGCGCATATGACAGAAACCGAATCGCAACTAAGGCCGTCGGATGCCGATCTCGATGACATAGAGATCGTGCTTGTCTTTGAATGCGGCCGCTGGCCCATCTCTTTGGGCGATTTGAGGAGTGCCGGCGATGGGCATGTTTTTGAACTCGGGCGGCCAATCGATGGCCTTGTAGACATAGTTGCCAATGGTCGGTGTATCGGACGTGGCGACATCGTGCGCATCGGAGATGAGTTGGGCATCAGACTCCGTGGAAGGTTGGCATGCAATGACTGAAATGCAGCCGGCAATTCTGGCCCTTCTTGCGATAACCGCGGCACTCGGCTTGCTGGTGTTAGCGGTCGTCACAACCACGGCGTTTGTAAAAGTATCAGTTGTTCTGTTCCTCGTCCGCAACGCACTCGGGACCCAGACGATACCACCTAACATAGTGCTGTACGCAGCCGCACTTATCCTCACCATGTTCGTCAGCGCACCCATTGCTGAGCAGACCTATGATCGGATAACAGATCCGAGACTCCGTTATCAATCGCTCGACGACTGGGCTGAAGCCGCCAAAGCAGGAAGTCAGCCCTTGCTTGAACATCTCAAGAAGTTCACAAACGAAGAGCAGCGGCGATTTTTCCTCTCCTCGACGGAAAAGGTCTGGCCTGAGGAAATGCGCGCTAGAGTCACAGCAGATGATTTCGCCATTCTTGTTCCATCTTTTCTGATATCAGAACTAAAGCGCGCGTTCGAAATCGGCTTCCTCCTTTATCTACCCTTTATCGTCATTGATCTTATCGTCACGACGATATTGATGGCCATGGGGATGTCGATGGTATCCCCGACGATTATAGCTGTCCCGTTCAAACTATTCTTGTTCGTCGCTATTGATGGCTGGTCAAGATTGATGCACGGACTTGTGCTCAGTTATACGATGCCGGGAGCTTTATGATTACCGGATCCAGTATTGTTAGTCTAATGAGCCAATCACTGGTGGTTTTCATGATCTGGATTCTGCCACCGCTCATTGCATCGGTGATTGTTGGCCTAACCATTGGCATCATCCAGGCAGCAACGCAGATCCAGGATGAAAGCCTGCCACTCACTGTGAAGCTCCTGGTCGTTGTCGCGGTGATTGGCCTGTTTGCGCCTGTGCTGAGCGCTCCGCTCATCGAGCTCGCGGACCAGATCTTTACCGAGTTTCCAGCAATGACACTCGGCTATTAGTCTGCGCTATGTATTTGTCACCTGCCGAGATTCAGATCTTGCTCCATGCGGCTATCGAACTCGTTGCGGCAGCCGGTCTTGGAGCGGCCCGCGCGCTG
This sequence comes from Sinorhizobium sojae CCBAU 05684, assembly GCF_002288525.1. Taxonomy (NCBI): domain Bacteria; kingdom Pseudomonadati; phylum Pseudomonadota; class Alphaproteobacteria; order Hyphomicrobiales; family Rhizobiaceae; genus Sinorhizobium; species Sinorhizobium sojae. Next base: position 348,436 of record NZ_CP023069.1, on the reverse strand, counting down.
GGCATAATGCTGATCCTTCCTGTATTTACACGATCTCAAATTGGCGGGCTGATCCGCGGCTGCCTGGCTATCGCCTTCGGACTACCCTGCTTGGCACACGTCAGCGACGGATTGCAGGCGCTGGATCCGGAAACAAGTCTGATCCAGATACCCCTGCTCGGACTAAAGGAGGTGTTTGTCGGCGTGCTACTTGGCACTTTTCTCGGAATTCCTTTATGGGGCCTTCAGGCTGCGGGTGAGTTTATCGACAACCAGCGCGGCATCACCAGCCCGTCTACTCAGGCCGACCCAGCAACGAGCAGTCAGGCTTCCGCTATGGGAGTATTTCTCGGAATCACTGCAATTACGATCTTCGTCGCAGCGGGGGGCGTGGAAGCTGTGCTCAGCGCCCTCTATGGTAGCTACTCAATCTGGCCCGTATATCGGTTTCAGCCAACATTGAGTACCCAAGGCGCAGTGGAGTTATTCGGGCTCCTCGACCACATCATGCGCACGACATTATTAGTCTCGGGGCCTGTAGTCTTCTTTTTGGGACTGATTGATATATCAATGATGATGCTACGTCGCTTTGCGCCACAATTCAAATCTGGCCAGCTCTCCCCGCCGATCAAGAATATCGTCTTTCCGATCATCATGGTTACCTACGCTACCTATTTGCTCGAGGGCATTAAACTTGAGATCACGCAAGCGGACGGCACGCTTGGGTGGCTCGACAAGTTGCTGAAATGAGCGATACGAGCGAAGAGAAATCACACGGCGCTACCCCTAAGAAGCTGAGCGACGCGCGCAAAAGAGGTCAAATACCGCGTAGCTCGGATTTTGTCCGCGCGGCCGCCACTTGCGCTGGGCTTGCCTACTTATGGCTAAGAGGTAGCGTTATCGAAGATAAATGCAGGGAAGCGCTACTATTAACCGACAAGCTGCAAAACCTGCCTTTCAATCTCGCGGTCCGGCAGGCGCTGGTTCTGCTAGTCGAACTCACCCTGGCAACCGTTGGCCCGCTGCTCTCAGCTCTTTTTGGCGCGGTAATCTTGGCTGCATTACTGGCCAATAGAGGATTTGTATTCTCTCTCGAGCCAATGAAGCCCAACTTCGAAAAAATCAATCCTTTTCAATGGCTGAAGCGCTTGGGGTCGGCGCGTTCGGCAGTCGAGGTTGGCAAAACGCTGTTCAAGGTGTTGGTTCTCGGCGGGACCTTTTCCCTCTTCTTTCTCGGTTTATGGAAGACGATGGTGTATCTGCCGGTCTGCGGAATGGGCTGTTTCGGCGTCGTCTTTACCGGAGCGAAACAGCTGATCGGAATTGGCGCCGGCGCACTTCTGATCGGCGGACTGATCGATCTGCTGTTGCAGCGTGCGCTATTTCTGCGTGAAATGCGCATGACGAAGACGGAAATAAAGCGCGAGTTGAAGGAACAGCAAGGAACGCCAGAATTGAAGGGTGAACGGCGTCGCATTCGCAACGAGATGGCTAGCGAGCCTCCGCTTGGTGTGCATCGCGCCACGTTAGTCTACAGAGGAACTGCGGTGCTGATCGGTCTGCGTTACGTTCGTGGTGAGACCGGAGTTCCGATCTTAGTTTGCCGCGCCGAGGGCGAGGCCGCTTCAGATATGTTTCGCGAGGCGCAGAATCTGCGTCTCAAGATTGTCGATGATCATGTCCTAGCGCACCAACTCATGAGCACAACGAAACTGGGCACCGCCATCCCCATGCAATATTTCGAGCCCATCGCGAGAGCACTCTTGGCCGCAGGTTTGGCCTGAGCATCCCTGAATTCGGAAAAGAACTTTGAAGACATTGACTTCCGGGCGTGATTCCTTTGGCTTTAAGTCGGGACGCAATGGATGGCCCAGGAAGAAACAGTGCTGCCGCAAGCACATCGCACGGCGGGATCATCTGGCAATCGGTTCTGCGAATGGCGGCAAACGTGGCTCGCGCTTGTCGTTCAGGTTTGGCATGTCCGTCGGTGGCGACACGTTGTTTCAAATGGTAGTTGTGGCTGAGAATCGATAGAGGTGCCGCACGTGTTGGGGTCGGACGTAACGGCGGCCGCAGGGACGCTGGTCCGGCGCCCCCGCCATATCCGTGCGTGCAGAGTTCCCGCGTCATGACGCGTGCCCGGGTTAAAGCAACAGGGTCGTAGACTTCGAATGGCAACACGTCTGTGGCGGACATTGCTCGTCGCCACGAGATCGATCGTTCATTTTTTTCTACAGATGGCGTCAAATGCTGCGAACCTCAGCGATAACGTCGACGCTTCAGCAAATTGGAAACGCGGCGGCGCAAACAGTAGGCTTAAGCCCAAACTTCCACGACACGTCCGTTCCAGCCAGATCTGCCACCCAAGCCGATAATGGTTCAATGGTTCCGAGCTCCGGCCGTCCGCGCAAGCAGCAACAGAGCCAGTGAACCCGAGTATTGGCAAATAGCGGTAGAAAGCTTTTTGTCCGCGCTGAAAGTCCCACTAGTCAGCTGAACGTCAGTTGTGCGGGTCTATCTTGACCCGTTTCCCCTAGCCAGCCGCTCTCAATGCGAAAAAATAGGAGTACAAGATCGCCATGTACGGTCGAATTGATAGCTCGTCCGATTTCCACTACACGCAGAGTGCCAGCAAGCAAACGGATGCAGAAACCCAAGAGTTCGCGGACACGTTTGCCCGAATGCACTTAGACAGATCGGATTCCAACGGCGGTTCATCCAGATATACCCTCGATCACGAACCTCCGGTCGTGCCGATTGATCTGAAGACGTTCAGGAGGGAGATCAGGAAATTTCATGGCAAAGAAATCACTGACATCGCCGACAATCCACAGGAATATTCAGACTTCGTGTCCGCAAAAGCCAGACGCACTGCGGACGTTGCTCAGCAATACGGCATTCGTCGGGATTCTGAGAACGCTCGATATTTCAGTTACCAGTTGGGAAACCAGTGTGTTGGACTGATGAGAACGGAAGGTGGGTTCAGCATGGAAGAAGAGTTCGAATCCAAAAGTTGGAGAGACCAATTTCCTGGTCACCAAGAGATTACCTCCACCGTGGATCTTCAAGTCGCCCATCCTCTCGTTGAGAATGCAGGCGATATTCTGCTCGAGCACCAACTTCGGAGGGACGGCGAACGACCGTTGCTGAACTGGCGCGCGGAAAACCCAGAGGCGAAAGCCCGTGCAGCGATGATGGGGTTTGTTGAAGTGGATGATTGCGACATGGTCCTTGACCCCAAACAGCATCCCGACAAATGGACGCAGACCAGTGCCGCTGAATGGCGGCGTAAAGACAAACCGCCGCTCTATCTCCGCAAATTTGAGGATGCTGAAACCGCACAGTGTTCAACCAGCTGCTCTTACGAGACTTACGAAGATGACTTCATGTGACCGGATTCTCGCCAGATTTGGTCGCGACGGCCGGGCCCCATCTGCCAAGACCGGCCCTCATGTCATGGACAGGGAACGAAAGAGCGTTACAAACTGCCACGCGCTAACGAGCGATACCCATTCGGTGTTTAGGCGCAAAGGAGCTTGAACGCAGGGTTTCTTTGAGACCATCGTAGTAGTTCGTTCGGGGTTTTGCTCCCGAGTCCCGTAAAACACCTCGAGGCCGTTCTTTACATTGAGGCCGGAGCGTCTTTGATGCCCGGCCTCTTTTGCCATCGGGTGGCTCCGACACCGCAATGGCGATACGCAAAGCAGTTGGTCTCGCCGGCCCGAAGTTTCGTGTAAAGCAAGCCTTTGCGCATTCGAGGCTTCATCGAACCTGAGAGAGCTTCACGCTCGCGCAAAATGCCGAATTTCTCGCCCTGCTGGTCCAACTGCACACGTTAGCGTTTTTTTGTCCTGGAGCCGACCGGCTCTTCGAACAGGTTGTCGCTTGCTGTCGGCATGCCCGTTGTATGCTGATGTCACTCAAGTGCATCGGACTGAGCGCCGCCTCGGCCTGCCGGAGTTCCAGGGAGTCCAGATCGTGCAGCACGTTTATATGCAATAGCGCTTCTTTTTTTGACAATTGTCAGCTTTTCGAAAGCTGGAGCTCATAAGTAGATGTTATCTACAATTCGCCGCTAAGGCAGGAGTAGCTGATGGTCGGAGTGATTGGAAGTGGAGTTGGCTCCATCGGCGTTTCCCTGGCCCGCAAAGGGGGGCATGGACATTCGACTGGACAGCCGCCGCGCGATTCAGGCGGGCCCTCTGGTCACAACAGGCCGGATCGCGGGAGCGGCGTTACGGATGGCCCGACCATTTCTGGGGATCGCTCGCAGGCTGCAATTCAAAGCGAAGCCTTCGAACTAGCTCTTCGATCGGTTGCGCTGCAACTTATGAACGATGCCATGGCTGATGCCGACGAAGCTATGGCAGAAACTGAAGAGGATGCCTGACGCTGGGTGGCCCCCGTCAGGAGGTGCGTGCCGTTAGTGACGGCACAATTGTAACAGAAAGGGAAATGACATGTCTAAAATAGGTACTGTCACGAGTGCAGTTGGAGCTGGCGCCGCGGCTGGCCAGAACGTAGCGGCCAAAGGTGCTGGGGCTGCGGCCTTCCAGGCCCAAATCGCAGAACTGGCAGCGGTGAGCGCAGAGGCTACGGCTAGGAGTATGCTACTGCGCACTGTTACGACCGAGCTCCAGACAACCAAGAAGGCGGCGGATGAACGCGTACAGTGATGCGGATGGGGCTCTAGGCACTGCGTAGCACAATTGGCACGAAGTGGAGCCGAGATGAGCCGCATGCCACTCGCCGTGCGGCTTCTCTTTTGTCTGGATATCGTCAGTGAACGACGCCATTTCGCTTCAATTCAAAGTTATCTCAGGGCTCTATTGTGAACTGACTGGTACGACGGCTCTAGAAACCAGCTTGATCGGTAGCGGCCTCGACGCCGACATAGTCTTCGTCGAGCAGGGCCTCGCGCCGCATCATTTTCGCGTCACTCTTCTGGGCAAAACACTTGAGGTCGAGGCGCTTGCTGCCGGTCTCAGCATAGAGGGAAACGGGAATATTGCCGCAGGCGAGCGGGTTGTCGCGCCCCTTCCTGTCGTCATTCATGCAGGCGCGATGTCCATTCTCTGGTCAGTGCAGGATGCAGCGTCATCTGGTTCGATCGGTAAACCACGCCTCTCGATATCTGTGCTCGCCTTGGTGTTGCTCGGTTCTCTCGGGATCGGCGTGCTCTCGGCCATTTTCTCTTACTACGACAACGCTGTTGTATCGAACGCCGATTTATCTGGTGATGCCCGGGAACCCAAGCTGCCTGATAATCGCACTGATGATGAGACTGCATTCACAGCCGCTAAAGCCCTCCAACAGGAAGTCGACAGAGCCGGTCTGTCCAACATTAAGATCAGCGCCGCTGAGGGTGTTGTGACAGTCGAGGGCACGGTCACGTCTGCTTCGGCCATCAGTTGGCATAAAGTGCAGCAGTGGTTCGATCATCGCACGAGGGGCGCTCTAGCGCTGTTGAATGGAGTGATTATCGACGATGAGAAGGCGCCATCCGCAATCGCAGTCGAAGCTGTCTGGCGTGGGTCGCTTCCGTATCTTGTCATCAAAGGAGAGAAATATTTCGTCGGCGCTCTTTTGGACGATGGTTGGATGGTCGAACGGATCGAGGACGGTCGCGTAATGCTAAGCCGAAATGGCCGCCTTGCTGCTCTCCCGTATTAAAGTATTCCAGCGCAGGGCTGACGATCTTGGACAGACTTGATGACCGGTCAACTTCGCACTTGCCTTTGAATCTTATGCGCAGCCATCCGCTGCAGGGGTCGGCCTCACGGACGACGCGCCTGCGGTCTTGGAGCTACGTTGCACCTGTGTAGCAGCAGAGTGTTCAGAAACGATCGTGAAGGGACCTCATGGCCAACGCCCTGCGTAAATTCACCGAGTATGCGCCGGCCAACCCGGACTTGATGGTCGCGTTGATGCTGCTTCTGGCCGTCAGTATGATGGTCATGCCAATACCGGTCGTGGCGGTCGATGCGCTGATAGGCTTCAACATGGGTTTGGCTGTACTGCTGCTGATGGCGGCCCTGTATGTCAGCACGCCACTTGATTTTTCCTCTTTGCCCGGCGTCATTTTGATTTCCACGGTATTCCGTCTGGCGCTCACCGTCGCGACGACGCGACTAATCCTGGCCGAGGGCGAGGCAGGCAGCATCATCCACACGTTCGGCAGTTTTGTGATCTCAGGCAATATTGTCGTGGGTTTCGTTATATTTCTGGTAGTGACCATGGTGCAGTTCATGGTTCTCGCGAAAGGCGCCGAACGCGTGGCAGAAGTGGCGGCGCGCTTCACCCTCGATGCTTTGCCAGGCAAGCAAATGGCGATCGACGCAGAGTTGCGGAACGGTCACATCGATGCCGACGAATCCCGCAGGCGGCGCGCCGCATTAGAAAAAGAAAGCAAACTTTATGGGGCGATGGACGGCGCGATGAAGTTTGTGAAGGGTGATTCCATCGCCGGGCTAGTGGTTATCTGCATCAACATGCTGGGCGGAATTTCCATCGGCCTGCTCTCGAAGGGCATGTCGTTCGCCCAGGTGCTGCATCACTACACTCTGCTGACGATAGGTGATGCGTTAATCTCGCAGATTCCCGCCCTGCTGCTCTCAATTACAGCGGCAACCATGGTTACTCGTGTAACTGGGGCTTCGAAACTCAACCTCGGTGAGGACATAGCCAATCAACTCACCGCCAGTACACGAGCATTGCGGTTGACGGCCTGCGTCCTGGTGGCCATGGGCTTCGTTCCTGGTTTCCCTCTGCCTGTCTTTTTTATGTTGGCCGCAGTCTTCGCGGCGGCAAGCTTCGTCAAAGGTGACGTCCTAGATGCCGACAAAGTCGATGCTACAACTGTAACTCCGGCGGAGTCTCAAACGCGAAACGTGGCTGCGCAGCCAAATCCCATTGGCGTCTTCCTCGCGCCGAGCCTTACGAATGCGATCGACCAGGTCGAATTGCGGCAGCACATTGCGCGTATTTCCCAACTAGTCTCGGCCGATCTCGGCATTATCGTTCCTCCGATCCCAGTCGATGTCGACCAGCAGCTGCCCGAGTCGCAATTCAGGATAGATGTCGAAGGCGTGCCCGTCGAACAGGATTTGATTAATCCGGCGCAGCTTTCCCTCGCAGACGATCTGAAGAAGATTGAGTCAAGCGGCATCCCTTTTCGGCATGATCCTGAAACCCACAGAATTTGGGTTGAACAAAGCCACGAGCCGGCGCTCAAAGCCGCCGGTATCCGGCATCATAGTCCCAGCGAACTCCTTGCGATGCGTGTCCATGCGACGTTGACTTGCCATGCGCCGCGCTTGGTGGGTATCCAAGAGACCCGCCAACTACTGGGCCGGATGGAGCAGGAATACTCTGATCTGGTGAAGGAGGTGCTGCGTACCACGCCGATCCCCCGGATTGCAGATGTGCTGCGCCGCCTCTTGGGCGAAGGTATACCAATCCGAAATACCCGGCTCGTCTTGGAGGCATTGGCCGAATGGAGCGAACGTGAGCAAAACGTCGCCCTGCTCACGGAACACGTTCGTTCTGGAATGAAGCGGCAGATCTGTCACCGCTATGGCAGACACGGTGTCCTACCTGCCTTCGTCATGGAACGTGAGACTGAGGATGTGGTGCGCTGCGCGGTTCGGGAAACGGCTGCAGGCCCCTACCTCGCACTAGAGGATCGGCAAAGCGAGGCGCTGCTGTCACAAATGCGGCAGGTCTTTTCGAGCACGGCACCGGGCCAGACGCGCCCGATCGTCTTAACTTCAATGGATGTCCGACGCTTCGTCCGCGGTTTTCTTACCCGAAACGGTATCGAGCTTGCCGTACTGTCTTATCAGGACCTCGCCTCCGATTTTAAAATTCAACCCGCCGGATCCATCAGGCTCCCGCCCAGTAATGGAACGTCAGGGGAACCTCGCAGTTTCCGCCCTTCTGCCACTACTGGATGATAGGTGAGAACCAAACATGAATTCACATGAGAATAGAGTCGCCGCGCCGTTGCTTTCATTTCGTTTGAACTTAGTTCTCTTCGCAGTACTCTCCGTTCTGCCTCTCGGCGGTTGTGCTAGGTGGGATAACCCCGTTCTTTCAGTGAAGGAGACGTCAGCCCCACAATTGCTCGGCGCCAACCAAATCAATGCGGCTACGCGCCAACGCATTTTGCGCGCCGTCGGTGAGGATGCTCAAGAGCGGGCTTTGCGGGATGATCTGAAGCAGCATCCAGGCAATGTCGATGCGGCAATCCGTCTTACAAAAGCATTGGTGGCGCAGAAACGCCCGCATGAGGCGCTTCAGGTTTTAGACAACGTCTTGGTCGTGACCCCAGACAATTTGCGTGCATTGAATGCGAAGGCAGTCATCTTGGACATTGAGGGGCGGCATGACGCGGCACAAGAGCTGTACCGGCAAGCTCTCGAAACGAACCCAGAGAATCAGATGTTGCACCATAACCTCAATCTGTCTCTTGCGTTTGAAGGGAAGTCCGAACAGAGTACTTTGCCACAATCGCGATAACGTTGCTGTGATGACCATTCACCTTTGAGAAGCAGACGCAGCACGTCGTGCGTGCCTGGGGACGAGGCAGGCCCTATAGCAATTGAGCGCTGAACACGACACTAAAGGGACGGAACTGAGCGGCTAATCCTATTTTCTGACAGCGGCTCTGGTTTGAATTGGCGCTGTGTCCGTGGCGCTCGACACCGAGGGCGCGGCCGGCGCGCGGCGTACAGCGTTTTGTCGGTCCGGTTATTGACCTTGCCCCCATCCGCCTATCTCAGGGTCGCGTTACCGCTGAACTGCCGTTGTCCTGACGATCATCATCGGTTCGCTGCGCTCCAGGATAAATCCCAGCCGAGCTCACGGGTGCAACACGCAGGCCAGGGTCATTATAATAGTAGTGCGTAAATGGGGGCTCATCAAATGGAGCCAATTTGGTTCCCTAGGCGATTAAGCAGCATTCTGCATCAAAAGTGTCACCCTACAGAATAATGATAGCATTAATATTGCAGCATAGTGTAGCTTCTGACTCTTTGCGCGCTTCGCAAAAGCTGGACATTGATTCCGCTAAATCCCGGACAGCGCTTTCGCTAAAGTCCGGACAGTTTGACGAGGTTGGTCGTCGGCAGCCTGGTTACCATCAGGGCTGATTGATTTCGCCGTTTTCTGCAGCCGTCAAGAGGGGTGCGCTTTTTTGCTTTCGCATGCTCTCGCCCCGGAGGGTGATGCGATGGGCATTGTGCACGATACGATCGAGTATGGCGTCGGCGACGGTGCTGTCGGCAATAAGGTCGTGCCAGCTTGCGACGGGGACTTGGGCTGTGATCAGGGTGGATTTTCTCTGATAGCGCTCCTCGACGATTTCGAAGAGGTGGAAGCGCTGCTGATCGGAGAGCGCATGTGTTCCAAAGTCATCGAGGATGAGGAGCTGGACGCGGGTGAGCTTGTCGATGAGGGTATCCATCCGAGCAGGGCCGCGGGATTTTGGGCGCCGCGCGTGGTAACGTCGGTCCATGGAGATCGATGAGGACAAGATCGACGATGCCGTTTTGGCGCTGTTATGGCTGACGCTGCATAACGAGCGTTGTGCCTGGAAAGGCTTCGACTGGGCAACGACGGATAGGCTTCACAAGAAGGGCATGATCGGCGACCCAGTCAACAAGTCGAAGTCATTGATCCTGACCGATGAAGGCTTGGAGCGTTCGGAAGCGTTGTTCCGGGAGCTGTTTACGCGGCCGCCGCAATAGCCGTCCCTTTGTGTGTCTTCCATTGCCAAGGCAGCAGTTCGTGCAGGCGGGAGACGGGAAGATCGGCGATGCGGGCGAACACATCGGCGAGCCACGCCTTTGGGTCGACGTCGTTGAGACGGCAGGTCGTGATGACGGAGAGCATGATGGCGGCACGATCGGCGCCACGCTGGGAACCGGCAAAGGTCCAGTTTCGACGCCCGAGTGCAATACCTCTCAGAGCGCGCTCGGCGGCATTGTTCGTGAGACAAATCCGGCCATCTTCGAGGAAACGGGCAAAACCATCCCACCGCTTCAGCATGTAATCGATCGGCTCGATCGCCTCGGACGATTTGCTGAGCATGGCGCGCTCCCGTTTTAGCCACTCGTGCATGTCATCGAACAGCGGCTTGCTCTTTTCCTGCCGCGCGGCCAGTCGTTCTTCGGCGCTCAATCCATTGATCTCGCGCTCGATCTCAAACAACGCATCGTACCGTTGGACGGCCTCCAGGGCGATCGGCGAGATCGGCTTGCCTTTGCGTTTGCGGTCGCGGGCATTTTTCTGGATGTCGGCCAGTTCAAAGAATTTGCGCCGCGCATGCGCATGACAAAAGGCGAAGGTGATCGGTACCGCTTTCTTTTCGGCGACACTGAGCGGCTCGAAGCCATTGTAACAATCACTCTGCAGAATGCCGCCATACCCGGCCAGGTGCTTCTGCGGATGCTCGCCGCGGCGGTCGCTCGAAGCATAGTATATGGCCGCCGGCGCTGCCGCTCCGCCGTAGGGCCGGTCATCGCACACGTAGGTCCATATGCGCCCGGTCGTGCATTTGTCTTTGGCCTGAATGGGAATGGTGGTGTCGTCGCCAAAAAGGCGCTCGGCCGCGAAGACATGCGCCTCGATCAGATCAAAGATCGGCAGGAGCGCGGCCGTTCCATACCCGACCTGGTCGGCCAGCGTCGAGGTCGAAAGCTCGATGCCCTCGCATTTGAACCGGGTGCTCTGGCGGTTCAGCGGACTATGCATGCCGAACTTATCGAACAGGATCGTCGCCAGCAGATGAGGACCGATGAAGCCGCGCGGCGTGGCATGGAACGGCGCCGGCGGCTGGCTGATCGCTTCGCAGTCACGGCAGGTAAATTTCTCCCGCACCGTCTCGATCACTTTGAACCGGCGCGGAACCTCCTCGAGCGTCTCAGTGACGTCCTCGCCCAGTTTCGACAGGCGCGACCCGCCGCAGCATGCACAGGTGACTGGGGGATCGATCACCACGCGCTCGCGTTCGATATCCTCCGGCCACGGCTTTCGGACCGGCCGTTTGCGCGTGAACGAACGCACGCTCGAGGTCTTGGCGGCAGCCGCCTGCGCTGCGGCTTCATCCTCCGTCGCTGCCATCACCAGTTCTTCGAGCTGCAATTCCATCTGGTCGATCAGGCGCGCCGTGCGCTCGGATCGCCGGCCGCGCAGTTCGCGCTTCAGCTTTTCGATCGCCAGCTCCAGACTGGCAATCAAGGCCTCACTGTCCGACAGCATGGCCTGCGCATTGGCGGCTTGCGCCACCGCAATGTCCCGCTCGGCGACGACGGTATCGCGCTCGGCAACAACGACATCACGTTCAGCCTGTAACATCTCACGCTCGGAAAGCAGCGCCAGATAGGCGCTCGCAAGGTCCGCAGGAAGGTCCACAGGCTTCGAAGTCATGAAGCCATTCGATCAGATTCACTCAATATTTTCAATGCAATAATGCTATCCGACCCGTGTCGGACGCCAGGTTTCCTGCGGATTGCGCCAGTCGATCCCGGACAACAAATAAGACAATTGCGCCGGTGAGATCGCTACCGCGCCGCCCTCCATATTCGGCCAGATGAACCGGCCCTTCTCCAGCCGCCGGGTAAAAAGGCAGGCGCCCAGACCATCATGCCAGATGATCTTCAAAATATCCGATCTGCGGCCCCTGAAGACGAAGAGATGCCCTGACAACGGATCACGTTTCAGAACCTCCTGCACCCGAAGCGCCAGGGAGGGAAAGCCACAGCGCATGTCCGTATACCCCGTTGAAAGCCAGACCTTGACGCCTGTTCCCATCGGAAACGGATTCACCGCAGCGCCTCCAGTCCGCGCATGATCCGAAGCAGCGCTTCAACGTCGACATCGCGGTCCACGATCACACGGCGACCATTCGCGCTGACAACCTCCATCCGGCCGGCGTTCGGCAATGACCCTGCTGCCGGCTCTACCTCTGGAACAAGCAGCGCCGGGACAAAGCCGCCCACAGGCGACGCAACATCCAGTTGCCACGCTCGTGCGAGCCGGCGCCATTCATATAACTGCGAACGCGATATACCATGTCGCCGCGCCGTCGTCGCACACAAGCCAGGTTCCAAATAACTCTCCGCGACAATCTGGAGCTTCATCTCTTTGCTAAAACGACGACGCCGACCCGTGTCGACAATCTCAACTCGATCCATAGCCGCACTGTCCTTTTTGACGTCAATAAGGACAGTCAGTGCCAAATCCGACAATTCCTACAAGGCGGCCCACCTCGGATGCGTACCGATGAGGCGAGGGAAAGAGCCATCGAGGCGAGCAAGCGCAAGGTCCTCGAACATGCGCGGCACGCGCACATAGAGCACGGAGTGACCGAGCCTTGCCGCTTGCCTGCCGAAGGCGCAGGCCAGCCATGACTTGCCGGTGCCGGTGTGGCCGGTGATGATCAGGCCTTCATGGGCGGTGAGCCATTGCCCCTGGGCCAGCGCCATGGTGTTGCGCCGGTCGAGACCGCGGGCGGCGGCGAAGTCGATATCTTCGATACAGGCCTGGGCAAAGCGTAGCTTGGCGGAGGCGAGCCGGTTACGGATGCGCTTGTCGGCACGCAGGGTGACTTCGCGGTCGAGCATCAGTCCGAGCCACTCATCGCGGCTGAGCTCATTGGTGCCGGACTGCTCGGTCAATTCGCGCCAAGCGGCGGCCATGCCCGTCAGCCCGAGGGCCTGCATCTGGTTGAGGGTGGGGTTCGTCAGCATTCTTGCTTCCTTCACTGATAGTAGGATCGGCCACGGATATTGGTATGGGCAGGCGTGGGGGCCGCGTGTTCAGCCTGCGGTCTTTCCCGGTCGAGGCCGGATTTGAGGATGGAGGCGACGGAGGAATAGCTGATGGCATTGATGGTGAGCGCCCGCTCACAGGCCGCATCGAGGCGCTGCGATCCATAGCGCGGCGCCAGCGACAGGATGCCCATGGCCGAGCGGTATCCCTGTTCCGGATGCGGCCTGTCGCGCATCATGCGTTCGACCAGGATAGCGGCATTGGGGCCGATCTGGGTCGCACGGCCGATCAGATTGGCCGGCGTGGTGTTGGCATAGCGCTGATGCGCCTTGGGCATATGGTCGTTGACGGTGACGTGGCCGGAACGCTGGGAGCGGCGAACATGGCTGGCGACACGCTGGTGATCGTGGAAGATCTCGACTACCCGGTGGGTGAGCCGCACCTGCAGGGTGCATCCGATCAGCCGATGCGGCACCGAATAAAAGGTCTTGTCGACCTCGACATGATAGTCCGGGTGTACCTTCGCCGACTTCCATTCCGCATATTCGAACGGCACCGCCGGCAAGGGCTTCAATGCTGCCCGCTCGATCTCCTCGAACAGTTCGCGGCGGCTTTTGCCGACGTGGCGCATCGTCCGGTTGTTCAGCTCCTCGAGCAATTCGGCAATCGCCGTGTTGAGGGCGGCAAGCGAGAAGAAGGTACGGTTCCTCAGCCGGGCCAGAATCCAACGTTCCACGATCAATACCGCGCCTTCGACCCGGCCTTTGTCACGCGGCTTCCTGCTGCGTGTCGGCAGGATTGTGGTGTCGTAATGCTCCGCCATGGCGGCGAACGTGGCAGTCAACGTCGGCTCGAACCAAAGGGCCTTGGCCACCCCCGACTTGAGGTTGTCGCACACGATTGCCTTGGTGACCCCACCATAAAAGGTCAGAGCACGCACCTGGCCGTCGATCCAATCTGGCAACTGCTGGCTAGAGCTGGCATGGGCGAAGGTCAGGTTGGAGGCGCCCAGCACCGCGACAAAGATTTGGGCCGGATGGATGACGCCGGTCGCCGGATCAATCACCGGCACCGTCGGCCCGGCATAGTCGGTCTGCATCACGGCGCCCGCCGCGTGCCGATTGCGGAACGCTACACTCGTGCGCTGCCGGAAGGCGGCAACCTGCTCGCAGAACCACGTGAAGCCGTAACCATCGGGATGGTTGGCACGGTATTCCTGCCATAGAAGCGTCAGCGTCACGCCTTTGCGCTTCAGCTCCCGAACCACCAGCGCCCAGTCCGGCTCGCTGAGATCGCGCGGCGGTCGACCGGCTCGGCCGAACAGTCGCCGCTCCAGCTTTGCATCCTCGTCCGCGCCGACTGGCAACGGCCACGAAAGCCCGGCCTCCCGAGCGCGCAGCAAATAGGTCGATACCGAGCTCTTGCCGATCTTCAACCGCTCGGCAATCTCGCGCACCGAAAGACCCTCTTCGTGGGTCAGGCGCAGAATGGTCCGGATATCCCTCACTGTCGTTCGTCTTGCTTGCTTCCGTCTCGGCATCGGCCCCTCTCAACGTTGTCGTGAGAGACCTAATCAACAAGACGGCGCAGCCGCGAACCAACCGTCAAACCGCCGCCGGAAACTGTCCGGGATTTAGCGGAATCACTGTCCGGGAATTACTGAAAACTGTGTCCGGAGATTACCGGAAATCCTGTCCGGACTTTGCCGAAACCCGCAGACTCTTCGTCCGGTAGTTTCGTTCAGACGATGGTGCTGACCGATATCGCTACGGGCTGGACCGAGTGCGTGCCAGTCCGCACGCGCGAAAGCGGTCTCGTTATCGCTGCCCTCAATCAGGCCCGCTCGCTGTTTCCATTCCCGCTGCAGGGCGTGGACTTCGACAACGATAGCGCCTTCATGAACGAACGTGTGGTCTGCTGGTGCCGAAGTCAGGGATTGGAGGTGACCCGTTCGCGAGCGTATCGAAAGAACGATCAGGCTTGGGTCGAGCAGAAGAACGGCGCGATCGTGCGACGGCTGGTCGGTTACGGAAGGCTCGTCGGCGCGGAGGCGACGGTTGTCCTTGGGCGTCTCTACGACGTGGTGCGTCTGTACGGCAATCTGTTCCAGCCTTCGTTCAGCTGCGAGAGAAGACACGGATCGGCGCCCGCGTCGTCAAACGCTACCATCCGCCCGTGCCGCCTATCGCGCGGGTGGTTGCCCATTCCGGTGTGGCCGAGGCCGATAAGGAGCGGCTGCAGGCGATGTTGGAAAGGGAAGATCCGGTGATGCTGTTTGCCGGAATTCGTGCCGCACAGGAGGAGCTCGGAAAGCGGGTCGATCGCCGTGGCTTGAATGCCGGGACCGAAGAACCGCTCGCCATCGATCTGCAGCGATTCACCGTGAGCTTGAAGACAGCCTGGCAGGCTGGAGAGAAACGGCCGACACATCGGCGGCCCTATCGGCGGACCAAGCCTTACCCGAAAAGGCCGAGCATGCTGGAGCCATTCGAGCCCCAGATTCGAGCGTGGCTTGAGGCAGATCCGGCGCTCTCGGCAGCCGCGGTGCTCCAGCGCCTTGTGAGCGCCGATCCGTCACGCTTCACCAAGAAAGCGCTGCGGACGGTGCAAATGGCCGTCAAGGCTTGGCGCATGGAAATAGCCGGGCAGATCATACTCGATGGCGACTGGATGAAGCGCGCGCCCGTATCTCCTCCCGCCGCGGCGGGAGGAGATACGGGCCATCTCAATGCCCCCAACTTCAGTAACATTCCTGGGTGAGGCAATAGGAGGGGTCAGTTCTTCGATTCGCTTGACATTCCGGCTCTATCTCCCCCGATGCTCTCTCAGAGGTATATTCACGCAAATCGCCATCGCACCGTCATTCTCGCATTGACCTGTGGAACGACCATGAAAGGGGCGCACGACGATATCGCGTCCTGCATCAGGGTTCTGGACCAAGTCGGGATCGATCCGCACCGACGCTTTGTCCACGTCGAGGGCGCGCTGAATGCAATGGTACTTCCCTTTGTCGATGGCTTACAGAGAGGCATCCGCCCTTCTTTCCGGCAGTCGAGGGTCTTCCGCCGTCAGCTACCTGCGCTCAGATGATGCGACCCCGATGGGATCGCGAAACGGCCACGCCGTTCTCGCGATTTGGAACCGGCCGATGCGCCTTGACATCGCTGGTTTCCGCAACAATCCCCGTGCCTGCATCGAACGCGCGGAGGGCTTCGCAGCAGCACTTCGCTCGGTGGGCGTCTTGGTGTTGCTCAATCCGTGGTCATTGACGGTTGTGTTTCCAAAACAATCGGGGATGGCTCGTCAACGAATACCAACTCGCATGCAATGGAGGTTCTGCCCACGCGATCGTCATGCCAAGCGTCAAAGCAGATCTCATCTATGATCATGGCCTTCCTTGGAGGCAGCTTCCTGATTGCTGGTGACGGCCTGACGACCGGAAGCATTGTCGCGTCAGCCTCGCTCTTGTCGCCGACCTAGTGGTATCCGCCTAACATAAGAGTCCGTATGGGATTCCCTTTGGCGAGTGCGTATGCGAGTGTGGCGCATGCGCACAGGAATAGCCTTCACCGTTTCGCCGACCGATCGCCAACGCCTGAGAGCCCTCATCAGTGATCGCAATGCGCCGCAGAAGCACGTCTGGCGCGCCGAGATCATCCTGCTGAGTGCCGATGGCGTCGGCACCGTCGAGATCATGCGACAGACCGGCAAGTCGAAGACCTGCGTGTGGCGCTGGCAGGAGCGCTTCGCCACGGAAGGCTTCGAGGGTCTCTTGCGCGACAAGACGCGCCCCTCGCGCATTGCGCCGCTCGGGCCGGAGATCGGCGAGCAGGTGGTGGCGCTTTCGCTTGCCGACCCGCCGGGCGAGACGACGCACTGGACTGCCGACATGATGGCGGCCGAGGTGGGCGTCAGCGCCAGCGCGGTGCGCCGCATCTGGAAGGCGCACGGTCTCCAGCCCCACCGCTGGCGGGCCTTCAAGCTCTCCAACGACCCGCAGTTCGTCGCCAAGCTCAAAGACGTTGTCGGCCTCTACGTCGACCCGCCGGCCCATGCCATCGTGCTGTCGGTCGACGAGAAGAGCCAGATCCAGGCGCTCGACCGCACCCAGCCCGGCCTGCCCCTGAAGAAGGGCCGGCTCGGCACCATGACCCACGACTACAAGCGGCATGGCACGACCACGTTGTTTGCCGCCCTCAACGTGCTCGACGGCACCGTCATCGGCAGGAACATGCAGCGTCACAGGCATCAGGAGTTCATCCGTTTTCTCAACGCCATCAACGCCCAAGTGCCGGCCGACAAGGCGATCCACGTCATCCTCGACAACTATGCCGCCCACAAGCATCCCAAGGTGCGCGCCTGGCTCGACCGCCATCAGCGCTTTACCTTCCACTTCACGCCGACGTCCTGCTCGTGGCTCAACGCCGTCGAGGGCTTCTTCGCCAAACTGTCGAAGCGTCGCCTCAAGCGCGGCGTCTTTCATTCGGTCGTTGACCTCCAGGCCGCCATCAACCGCTTCCTTACAGAGCACAACCAACAACCCAAGCCCTTCACCTGGACCGCCGATCCCGACAAAATCATCGCTGCCGTCAAACGGGGGCACCAAGTGTTAGATTCCATCCACTAGGTTACGCCAGCTTTATCTTCGCATGGAAGCTTTTCCGCGCTCTTCGCAGCCGTGTTCTTCGGGGAACGGCTAACAGGTCCAGGGATGTCTGCGGCACTGGCTATCGTCGTTGGTGCGTTGATCACTTCCATGCCTGAGCGCCGTGTCGTCTCCATGCAAATAGGCCCAATTGGCGAAGGGGAGTAGGGCACCGGTCGATCCTTCTCCCGACGAACTGCTCAAGCACGTCTCGCTGCTCAGTTCGGAGCACATCAGTCGCGATCGTCGCAAGCAGCGGATGGTGCCGCCGGCGCGAGTGGACTTGAATGCCTGAAGAAAGACTCCAGCGAACTTACGGACGTATGCATGTTGCTCGGTCGCCATCACCGATAAGTTCCCTTTCTCCACAATCGCCTCGAGACTGGGCTTGATCTGCAGCAGCCGAATCCAGCCGACTTTCGATCGCATCTTCATCGGCATCATTGGCAGCCTGGAGCGCCAAAATCGTGTGGCGGAACAGTCGCAGCGCCTTGGATGTTTCTATGCGGGCGTTTATATGGCGCTGCTTTTTGTGGTGGTTGACCTGCGAGAGCATCGGCCCGTGCCGCCGCACTACAATAGAAAACCTGTCGCCGGGGGATAGTGAATGTGCGCGGCGGACTACGGTAGGTCAGCCGCCGTTGCACCGTGCCTGGTGCGTGCGGGCCGTCGGCCCTCAGCAGGCGCTCGGCCCGTAATCCGGCCTCGCCACCGCCGGCATGCCGTGGCTCGGGTCCTCCTTGCGCTTAACCGGACCCCTGGGCACGAATATCAGGAGCAGGGCTTCCGGCCCGGGGCAGGGGAGGAGGAAATCGCATTTGACTATTTTGGTTGCATTTGGAGGGCCGGGGGATTCTTGAGATAGGCAGTTCGTGGAGCAGAAACCGCCATTCCTTATCTTGAAAGCTGTTTCGGGGCGCTCCCCGATCCCCGCTCAGGGTTTCAACATCATCCTCGGTCAGGAGCGCGGCACCAGGAGATCGCCAAGAATTGAGCTTCTACAGCGGGTCGGCTATCGCCAAGCGTGGGCCATTTTTGAGGCAGCCAACACCGTTGCCGGCATAGCTGAAGCTTAAAGAAACCGATGCACCTCGCGAGGTGAGTAACGGACCGTAAGTTCGCCGTCAGCTTAACGAAGCATCGTGCGAAGCGCGGTCTAAGCGGCCCCATATTGGCAATAACCGTGCGAAGGGAAACGAACGCCATGCACAGTCCCATCAGTGGTTCATTCACAAGCTCTACGCAAGTTGACGATCCGATTCATCCAGCGAACAGCGATGGTTTCAGGGAGACGCTTGCGAATGTTGAACTCCGGACGAAATCACCAAGTGCGGAGTGCCCCGATAAGATGGGGTGCTGCGTGATCCGAACAATCCCAGTACCTCCTCTCCTGCGAGACCGAGCACCTCCCTATTCCGATACAGAACGGCCGAATTGGCCCAGGCGAACGCAGATGGAATCTGCGTGGGTTTGACTGCTGAGTGGCTGCGTAACCTCAACAGTCATCCGTCAATCCGAATGGAGGCCCTAGTACCCGGATCGCAAAGGCACGCCTCAGCCGCTGTTCGGCAGAAGGAGTACGAGAATCTGAAGGTTCACCTACGAAGACAAGGAGCAGGACCTTCTGAGGCCGACTTCGCGGCGCAAAACACTATGTTGCAGAAAGCAGGCCTTGCTCCATCCGGAAAGGAGAAAGTATACAACGTCGGCGAGCCTAACTTCTCGCGCATGCTGACCAAGATTACAGCCGACGGATCCAACCATTTGCTCAGCTTGTATTTCGCTGAGGGCGGCGCACACACCGTTGCGACCTCGGCAATGGATGGAAACACCACGCTCTTCGATCCTAATTTCGGCGAATTTACTGTGCAATCAGATCAGATTGATGATTTGTTCCGAAGCCTAGCCAATCGCTACAGCAATCCAAACCGGCAGCATTTTACAACGGTGACCACCCAAAAGGTGACATGAGTCGGGCGTCCTGCGCGGCGTAGTGTTCACTGAAGTCCACGTAAATCCTCGTCGATGCTTGTGCTGAAGAGGTGGGATCTTTGGTACGCTGAGCAGCAACAGCTGCTGCGTGCGAGGCAGGAATCGGACGACGCGCCGGTGGACCAGGTGGGTTTGAGCAGCAGTTGGCCATCTGCAGCTCAGCTTATCGGAGGAGAACTCCGCCGAGCCGATTTCGCCCGACACTGGATCGGTAGAGGTACATGGAGGTATCCAGCGCATTGGCCTCGGCGGTTCGATGCTGATGCCGCCGCAATCCAACTGGCAGGACAATCGGTTCCGACATTCCTCGCGCCCACATTCGCGGTCATGCAAGGTTCTCCATCTGACTTGCGCAACAGGACTTTTCGACATTCCAGCCGATGAAGACAGCTTGATCCGCCATTATGGGGTCGGTTCCGGCTCGGGGCGGAATGACACCCTAAGCGTTTGCCTCCGTAGGCCAGAGATATTCGCCGGTGAGCAGGATGTGCGCCCAGCCCAGCGGAGAGATGTGGGCTAGAAGCTCAGGTGGCACATCGAGGCTTTCGTTTCGCCGCTCGGCGATGGCGTGGCCGAGGTGGACGGTATTCCAGTAGATGATAATCGCCGTGAGCAGGTTCAGCCCGGAGATCCTGTAATGTTGCCCCTCGGTGGTGCGATCACGTATTTCACCTTGGCGGCCAATGCGAAGGGCATTCTTGAGCGCATGGTGGGCCTCGCCCTTGTTGAGGCCGATCTGGGCGCGCCGCTGCATGTCGGTGTCGAGAATCCACTCTATAATAAAAAGAGTACGCTCGACGCGTCCGACCTCGCGGAGAGCAGCCGCCAGATCGTTCTGCCGGGGATAGGATGCGAGTTTCCGGAGCAACTGGCTCGGTCTGATCTTTCCGGCGGCCATCGTGGCAGCACAGCGGAAGAGATCAGGCCAGTTTGCAACGATCAGCTCTTCGCGGATTTTGCCGCCGACCAGCTTGCGCAAATCTTTGGGCGTCCCCGCGGGATTGAAGACATAAAGCCGTTTCGACGGCAAATCGCGGATACGCAAGACGAGCCGGTAGCCGAGCATGGCACTGGTCCCGAACAAATGATCGGTAAATCCCGCCGTATCGGCGTATTGCTCGCCGACCTGCCGGCCGGCTTCATTCATCAGCAGGCCATCGAGGATGTACGGCGCTTCACTGACGGTTGCGGGAATAGTCTGTGAGGCGAACGGCGCGAACTGGTCATTGACGTGGGTATAGGCTTTGAGCCCCGGCTCATTGCCGTACTTCGCGTTGACCAGGTTCATGGCCTCGCCCTGTCCTGCCGAAGGAAAAAACTGACCATCGCTTGATGCGGTTGTTCCCATGCCCCAGAACCGCGACATCGGCAGCTTGCCCTGCGCGGCCACGACCATTGCCAACGCCTGGTTCATGGCCTCGCTTTCGACATGCCAGCGGGCAAGGCGCGAGAGCTGCCAGTAATCATGCGTGTTCGAGGCTTCCGCCATCTTTCGAAGGCCGAGATTCAGCCCTTCGGCGAGCAGGACGTTCAGCAAGCCGACCCGGTCGCTGCATGGCGCTCCGGTTCTCAGATGGGAAAAGGCGTCGGAGAATCCGATCGCAGCGTCAACTTCCAACAAAATGTCCGTAATCCGTACGGGCGGCATTCGACGATAAAGATCGAGAACCAGCTCCTCTGCGTTTTCGGGAACGTCTGCGGTCAGCCGGTCGATCCGCAACGTTCCATCTTCAATGCTGCCATGGGGAATGGTCCCATCGCGAGCGGCACGCGCCAACCGCTTCAGGCCGTCCGCAAGGCGGGCTTTGCGATCAGCCAGCCAAGTTTGAGGATCGAGAGGAACAGCAAGTCTGGCGTTCGCCTGCGCCGAGGTTATCGGTACAAGGATTTGCTTGAGATCACCGTAGCGACGGGAATGATCCAGCCATATGTCTCCGGATCGGAAAGCGTCCCGGAGATGGAACAGGACCGCGACTTCCCATAAACGACCATCGCCTCGATGTTGCGCGCGAAGATGGCGATGCCATTTAGAATTTGGCCGCAGGAAAGATACATCCGCCGACGTGAACACGCGCATTTCACCGATGGTTTTTGCGGCCGCAATCAAAGGCTCAGCCACCGGTGCGGCCCTGAGCTTCAGGCATCGCAACATCCGCGGCGCATATCGACGGAAGCGATGATACCCATGTTCGACGTGAGCCAACGGCTCGTCGGCCAGCGTATTGGTAAGCTGCGTTCCTGCAGCGACCAATTGTTCAAGCTGATGCCATTCGGCCGATCGGGCCAGCACCGTATCCAGCGGAATACCATCGTCGCGTGCTTCGAGCAGCGTAGCGCCTAATGCCGTGAAGGCGCGAAGCGTATCAGTGACCGCTGCCTTGGAGCCTGCAATCCGCTCGTCGTGCAGCCGTTTCGCTTCACGCCAAGTTTTCCCTACGATGCGGTCGTGGGTCTCGATTATGGCATCGGCGATTGCCGCTTCCCATTCCACGGCGCAGACGGCGAGGATCGCCCAACGTCTATCAGAACTGATGTCACGCAGACCATCGGTGAAGTAGCGCTCGCCCTGCCGACGCAGCCGTGCGATGCGGTGCGGTGGAATGCCGGCGAGCACTCGGGGATCGATTTCCAGACTGCGCAGGAATTCCAGCCGATCGAGCAGCCGGTTCGCTGACGCGGAATTGTTGCCAACCTCAAATTGACGAAGCCAGATGAAGCGGCTGATGTTTCCGACCATCACCTCGGCCAGGAGCCCATCCAGCCGCTCTCGCGCATCAGCGTCAAGCCTTTCCGCAATCCGTGTCTCTATCCGCCGTTCGGCCGTAACGAGCGCATCAGCGCAAAGTCGTTCGATCGTTGAGACCGCCGGCAGAATTGTCAGCGCCTTCCTGCATTGCGTGACGAAACGCTGAGCAAGATCTTCGTTCGACCTGGCATCCTCAGCCTGATCGAAAAGCCAGTCCCGCAGATCGCGCGCGCCACGGCCTGCGAACGTCTTGTAGCCGTAGATCTTGCGCAACGCTTCCATATGCTGCTGGCGGGTCTGGCGCCGAGCCGCATAGGTGAGGAGCGCGTCAGCCGAAATGCCGAGTTGAGCCCCGATAAAGGATAGAACTTCTTGCGGGATCATCTCGCCAGGTGCGAGCGCGCGACCTGGATAACGAAGTGCACATAGCTGTAGAGCGAACCCAAGCCGATTTTCCGGCCTCCGCCGTTCCCGGATGTGTTCAAGGTCGTCGTCGGCCAACGTGTAGTGTCTGAGCAGCGACAATTCGTCGGTTGGCAGATCGAACAGGGCCGAGCGCTGTCGCTCGGTGAGAATATGTCGCCTTGGCATACGGGAGTTGTCCCTATTGAAGTTAAGTCTGTTTTGGACAACACTCAGCCCGTGCAAATCAAGGCCTTCCGGGCACCAAAATCCACGAGGGTTCAATTGGGACAACGCGCCGCCATCTATTGTCGCGTTTCAACCGCCGACCAGTCATGTGAGCGGCAGGAGCGTGACCTGACGGCATTTGCCGGCCGCGCCGGCTACGATGTGGCGGGAATTTTCAAAGAAACGGGCTCAGGCGCGAAGCTTGACCGAGCTGAGCGCCGTAAGATCATGGCGCTCGCACAGGCCCGGCAGATCGATGCGGTGCTCGTCACAGAACTGTCGAGATGGGGACGCTCGACCATCGACCTTCTCAATACCCTGCGAGAACTGGAAAACTGGAAGGTGTCCGTCATTGCCATGAACGGGATGACCTTCGATCTGTCCTCGCCGCACGGCCGCATGCTGGCAACGTTTCTCTCGGGTATCGCCGAATTCGAACGCGATCTAATCAGCGAACGGGTCAAATCCGGTCTCGCGGCGGCAAGAGCGCGGGGAAAGCAACTAGGCCGCCGGATGGGTCAGCGTCCTAAGTCAGATCGGCTCGCTCCGAGAGTGTTAGCTCTGATTGCCGAAGGCCGCAGCTACCGCTGGATCGCTCGCGACCTTGGCATTAGCAAGAATACGGTTGCTGACGTTGCGCAGCGATTTCGGGCAACAGAACCGTCGCGGCGTCCCACAGAATACCCCGATGGTGAACGCTGACCAGTTTTGTTCTGTTCTCTTGCATATCACCGTGGCGGGGCAACATCCGGCCGGAACGGGAGCCCGTTAGTCAATGGGTCCTGAGGTATCCGCGCACTGCTAGATTGTTGCCGTCGCCGGCCCCAGCCGGGGCTGATGGCGGGGTGGTGCACGACGTACTCGTTTCCTTCCGTGTGGGCACCGCCTCACTTCATCATCCCGAACAGTTGCTTGCGGCCTTGCAGGAGCCGTGCTTGGTACGCCTAGGTCGCCTTCACCATTTCGCGCAGAGCATCTTCGCCTCTCACGCCGGTCTGAAAAAGCTCTATGAGAGTTCGTGCAAGCATGCCCGCTTCGTCGCTGTCGTTTGAGATGTGTCTAGCTTCCAATTCTCTATCCAGTATTCGTTGGAGCGTATCGAGGTCATCGGGCGAGAGTGGAAGGGAATAGAAGTCTATGCTGGGGCACATAACGCTACCTCCCTTTGATCGGGCGAAAATAACGCACTGCGTGACGGTGATCCGGCTTTGTTCTTGCGTTGCTTGGCGGGGGAACCAACGCTATGTCCTCTAGCAGCCCAGCGCGGCGTGCCGCCTTCACGAATGCGCGCCTTGCTTCGTACGGCTGTCTCCAGCCGTCCAAGACGTCGCGGCAGACCCGATAGGCTGCGCGATAGGTTCGCCCTCTCGCGCCTTCGGGCCAATGGTCGCGAAGACACTCCAGTGCTTCCCAGGAATTGGCGACAACCCGCTCGCCAGCAGAGTTCAGATGCAGTCTCACTGGAACGGGAAACTGAATATCGCTCATCACCTACTCGGTCCCAGGTATCACACCGATTTACTGTTTCCCGCTTGCGCACGCGCATCGGCTCTGCCACCGGCGATGATCGCCTCGGTATCTGGTGCGAGAAGATTGGCCCGTCGCGCGAAGGCGACAAACGTCCCGCGAGCGGTTTCGACATCAATCTCACCCGCAAGTGCTGCTCTGCAGGCATTGAGCGCGATGGCGTGGGTTGCATTTCGTTTCGATGGCGGCCACTCATTCAGCCAGGCATAGGCTTCTCTCAGGCCGCGAATCTCAGCCGGAAATCCGAGACCCACAAGGATTGTGACGGGATGTCGAAAGCAATCGTGTTTCATCGTTCTCCTCCATTCACGCGACATTGAATTTTAACGTCCTGCGTCGGGCAACCACCTACCGGATCACCAGCACGTGTTTGGACCCGGCGCGAAACAGATCGAGCACTATCGTGCCACTGGCGTTCGTTAAGGCTGTCTCGAGTTCCGCCACTGTCGCGATGGGCCGGCGATTGGCAGCAACGATCACGTCACCCATGCGCAGACCGGCTCGGGCGGCAGCACTTCCATCTTCAACACTTGAAACCACAACGTTGCCGGCCGCGTCCTGGAACTCAGCGCCGTCAAGGCGGGAGGACATGGAGCCGGACTTGGCAATCGTCTCGTCCGGCTCTATGCGCATCGTCACCGTTTTGCGAACTCGATCGCGTAGATATTCGATTTCGACTTCCGATCCGACCGGAGCCAGACCGACACGATTGCGGAGGTCTGCCGAGCCTGTGATTTTGCGATCGTTGACGGCGGTGATGACATCGCCGGCCTGAAGGCCCGCCTGTGCCGCCGGCGAATCTTGCTCAACGCTGCCGACGACGGCGCCGTAGTTTTCCTCAATGCTGAGCGCTTCGGCCAGGTCGGGCGTCAGGTCCTGAACGGAGATGCCGATCCGGCCGCGCCGCACTTCGCCATGCTCGATCAGTTGCTCCATCACGGCCGACGCCATTGCGATCGGAACCGCAAAGCCGATGCCGACATTGCCGCCGGCTGGCGCGATGATTGCGGTGTTGACGCCGACCAGCAGGCCGTCTGCAGTCACCAGCGCGCCTCCCGAGTTGCCGGGATTGATCGAGGCATCCGTCTGGATGAAGTCCTCATAGCCCTCGACATTGATGCCGCCACGGCCAAGGGCGCTGACGATACCGGAGGTGACGGTCTGCCCGAGCCCGAACGGGTTGCCGATCGCGACGACGGTGTCGCCAACCCGGAGCGCGTTGGAATCGCCTAAGGGCAAGGCCTTCAGTTTTTCCGCGTCGATCTTCAGCAACGCTATATCGGTTGACTCGTCACTGCCGACCAGCTCGGCCGTGAAGCGGCGGCGGTCCTTCAGGGTTACCGCAATCTCGCCGGCGTCCGCGACGACGTGGTGATTGGTGAGGATATAGCCTTTGTCGGCGTCAACGATGACGCCGGAGCCCGCGCTCAGCCGCTGCTGCTGCTCAGGCAGGTTGAAATAGCGGCGGAAGAAGGGATCGTTGTAGAGAGGATTGGTTTCGGCGGGAGCGCGCGATCTCACTGCAATGTTAACGACCGCCGGCGTGACGTCCTCCAGGACATCAGCGAGCGACGGCTGAATGCTTGCCGAAATCGCCGACGGCGGCCGCGCCGCCGGTAACGGCGCAGGAACCAGGATGAGGACGAGTGCGGCGAATACGCCAACATATTTCGACGGACGCGCGGTCATTTTTGGCCCCGAATTCTTCAGATCCTCCTTGGGTGCAGGCGGGCGGGCCATCGGGTCCAGCCTCATCGGAGCCCCGTTTGGCTCCGGCCACCTGCGCCAGTCCAACGTCCAAACGCTGCCCCAATCCGGCGCAACGCATGGTTCACAATCTATCGATCGGTCGGCGCCGCGTCGGGGCGCCGACCGATCGTTTCCGTCAGAAGTCCATGCCGCCTCCCGGCATCGGCGGGAGCGGTGCTTCCTTCTTCGGCTTCTCGGCGACCATTGCCTCGGTGGTAATCAGCAGGCCGGCGACCGAGGCGGCGTCCTGCAACGCGGTACGAACAACCTTGACCGGATCTATTACCCCTTGATCGTAAAGATCGCCGAACTCGTTGGTCTGGGCGTTCCAGCCAAAACCAAATTCGGTCTTCTCGCGCAGCTTGCCGACGATGATCGAACCCTCGGCACCCGCATTCTCGGCGATCTGGCGCACCGGCGCCTCGAGTGCACGGCGGACGATCTCAATGCCGTGCCTCTGGTCGGCATTCTCCGTCTGAGCGTTGTCCAGTGCCTTCACGGCTCTCAGCAAAGCGACACCACCGCCGGGTAGCACGCCTTCCTCAACGGCCGCCCGCGTGGCATGCATCGCGTCGTCGACGCGGTCCTTGCGTTCCTTCACCTCGACTTCGGTCGAGCCGCCGACGCGGATGACGGCAACGCCGCCGGCAAGCTTGGCGAGCCGCTCCTGCAGCTTCTCGCGATCGTAGTCCGACGTGGTTTCCTCGATCTGCGCCTTGATCTGGGCGACGCGGCCCTGAATCTCCGTCTTCGAGCCTGCGCCGTCGACGATCGTCGTGTTTTCCTTCTCGACGACGACCTTCTTGGCGCGGCCAAGCATATTGAGGGTCACATTCTCGAGCTTGATGCCGAGGTCTTCGGAGACCGCGGTTCCGCCTGTTAGGATCGCTATGTCCTCCAGCATGGCCTTGCGGCGATCGCCGAAGCCCGGCGCCTTGACGGCAGCGATCTTCAGGCCGCCGCGCAGCTTGTTGACGACGAGCGTCGCCAGCGCCTCGCCCTCGACGTCCTCGGCGATAATCAGCAGCGGCTTGCCTGATTGAACGACCGCTTCGAGAACCGGAAGCAGCGCCTGCAGGTTCGAGAGCTTCTTTTCATGGATCAGGATGTAGGGTTCCTCGAGCTCGACCCGCATCTTGTCTGGGTTGGTGATGAAATACGGCGAGAGATAACCGCGGTCGAATTGCATGCCTTCGACGACTTCCAGCTCCGTCACCGCGGTCTTGGCTTCCTCAACGGTGATGACGCCTTCATTGCCAACCTTCTCGACCGCGTCGGCGAGGAACCGACCGATCTCGGTGTCGCCATTGGCCGAGATCGTCCCTACCTGGGCAATCTCGTCGTTCCTGGTAACTTTTCGCGCGTTTGTCTTCAATTCCTCAACAATGGCGTCTACGGCCTTGTCGATGCCGCGCTTCAGGTCCATCGGGTTCATGCCCGACGCCACAGCCTTCGCACCTTCCTTGACGATCGCCTGGGCGAGAACTGTCGCGGTGGTGGTGCCGTCACCAGCGATGTCACTGGTCTTCGAGGCAACCTCCCGCACCATCTGTGCGCCCATGTTTTCGAACTTGTCCTCGAGCTCGATCTCCTTGGCGACGGTGACGCCGTCCTTGGTGATGCGGGGCGCGCCGTATGACTTCTCAATTACCACATTACGGCCCTTCGGACCGAGCGTAACCTTGACGGCATTGGCGAGAATATCGACACCGCGCAGCATCTTCTCGCGGGCGTCGGAATGGAACTTCACTTCCTTGGCAGCCATTTTTGTACTCCTTCCTGAGGCAGCATTCCTTGTTAGCAGGGGGCGGGATCGACACTAGGCTGCGTTTCTCGCTGCGGCGTCGACCTCGATCACGCCCATCACGTCCGATTCCTTCATGATCAGCAGATCCTCGCCATTGAGCTTGATCTCGGTGCCCGACCATTTGCCGAACAGAATGCGATCACCCACTTTCACATCGAGCGGTCGCAACTGCCCGCTGTCGTCGCGCGCACCAGGGCCGGCGGCAACGACCTCACCTTCCTGTGGCTTTTCCTTCGCCGTGTCTGGAATGATGATGCCGCCGGCCGTTTTTTCCTCGGCCTCGATGCGGCGAACCAGGATTCGGTCATGCAAGGGACGGAACGTCATGTCGCTCTCCTCATGGACAAACAGGTTTTTCAAGAGGTCCTCCGCGCCGCATTCGGGGCGAACCGACGCGGGGCGCGCCGACCCTTTCGGATCGCGCGCAAATCGATCTGGTTTTTGTCTTTTCGAGTTTCAAGGGGGAACCAGAAATTTTTTAGCACTCTAGCCCATCGAGTGCTACCGACATGAATTCATGAGACTATTTCGCTGAGCCGCCGCTCGAAAACTCTTGCTCCCTCTTGACGGAAGGTATCGTAATCCCCACCTCATTTTCGCCGACCGCCAAAATGGGGTCGACAACAGTCAGGGAGCCCCAAGCTTCTTGGCGCTCCCTCGTATCTATGTTGCTCTACGGAGGATGTAGCTATGAGAACAAACCTCGACTTTGCCCCCTTCTACAGGTCAAGCATCGGCTTTGACCGCATCTTCGAGCTGCTCGAGAACGCCAGCCTCAACGCTGACAACTGGCCGCCCTACAACATCGTCAAACTTGGCGAAGATGCCTACCGAATCGCTATCGCGGCGGCGGGTTTCGCCGAGGACGAACTGACGATCACCCATGAAGCGAACATGCTCGTGGTCAACGGCGTGAAATCGGAGGACGAAGAGGTACAGTACCTCCATCATGCGCTTCCTGTACGACCATTTGTTCGGCGATTTGAACTCGCCGATCATGTCATCGTCGAGGGCGCGAAGCTCGAAAACGGGCTTCTCGTTATCACCCTCAGGAAGGAAATACCTGAGGAGATGAAGCCGCGTCGGATCGCCATCGAAACCGAAATGACGAAGCCTGCCTCAAAGCAGATCGAAGGCGACAAGGCGGCCTGATTGAGAACATGCTGCTTGATCCTCGCCGTTGCCAACAGGTGAAGGAAAGCAGCTTCGCCAAGAAGGAGAGAAAAGAAAACCGAAGAAAGGATGAAGTCATGAATGTAGGTGACCTGATCCCGTGGAGCCGTGGCAGCAGCCAGCTCCCGAGCAGCTATCGCGGTGATGACATGGATCCGTTCCTGTCGCTGCACCGCAATGTCAACCGCCTGTTCGACGAAGTCTTCCGCGGCTTCGCCCCGCCATCGTCGTTCGCCGGGTCGTCGCCCTTCCGTGGTTCGTGGCCGCACGTGGAGATCGAGGAGAATGACAACGAGATCCGCGTGCTAGCCGAGGTTCCGGGCATCGAGCCAGACGATATCGAGGTCCTGTTGGAAGACGGCATGCTGACGCTTCGCGGCGAAAGCAAATCGGAAACCGAGGATAAGGATCGTCGGTTCAGCGAGCGCTACCACGGGCGCTTCGAGCGACGGCTGTCCCTCGGCGGCCAGGTCGAGGAGGGCAAGGTCGCCGCAACGTTCAAGAACGGTCTGCTCACCGTGACGCTAACGAAGAGCGAAAAGGCGCGAGCCAACGTCAAGCGGATCACCATCGACAGCACCAAATAATACCGACCGCCGCAAGCCAGCCGGGTGCTAACGTGCCCGGCTGGTTATTCGCGTAGCAAAAACCGATGACGTGGTTGACGGAACCCCTTGCGCGAGACAGACAATCCGGCCGCGCTGACCGGAAGTTCGTGGAGCACGTCAGCACCAGCCAGCCCCTTGACATCAACTGCCCACGACCAAACATTCATCCCGTAGCACGCATTTTTCGCCCGTCACGCTCTGTGATGACTTCGGCGCGCGTCTCGGGGCGACCTTGGCTGCTGGTATTCGAACGGCAAGCCCCACCCGTCATCGACTGTCTGATGGGCTACACTGGCGGGAGTGACACGCTGACTCAGGTTGAACTGCATTTCCCAACCCGCGATGCCGCCATTGCCTACGCAAAGCGACAGAAACTGAATTGCACCGTCGTAGACGACAGGAGCCGCCGTCCCTAGTTTTCGTTGATATCGCCGGCAAGCTCTACCATTCAAGCCCCGTTGCTGCGCGATCGGCGCATCGATCGGCATCGCCAATCCGGAAGAGCCCGCCGCTGAAGCGGCGGGCCGTGCTCTCCTTTTTCTCGATCATACATGTGCATGCGGGTTCCGCCGATAGTCCCAGAGTGCCCAGGCTGATACGGCGGTGGCGAGCACGCCGAGGACCACATGGGTCCACATCGCGTTCATGTTCGCCGCGAATTGAAGCAGCCAGGGCGAGACGATCAGCCAGGAGAAGATGCGGCTCAACCGCACCACAGCCTACCGCTCCTCCAGGCCTAAAAGCGGCCGCCGGAACAATAATGAAAAGCGAAAGCTGGCACCGCGCCGTCTGAAGAAGGCATTCTTTCGATGTGAACTGAATTCCCAGTATCTTTGACGGGCCGCCTCATATGAGGACCGCCCGTCGGAAAGCTGGCAAGGCTTTGAAGCAGGCGCCAGATAGCTCCGTCAGATATCGTACCGCGAATCGAGCTCTCGCAGGGCAGACCGAACCTCATCGATTGAAACCGGCTCAGGCGTTCCTGGCATATGACGGAGAGCCGGCTTCGAATCTATAGCGTAAAAGTCCGAAGCCCACGCGGCGAGAATGGCCCGTTTATCATCGACAGAAAGTGCAGGAGCCTTCACCACATCCATTGGACGTCGAAGCGGCGACCAGTGAGATGCTAGAACTTCCGGTCCGATGTTCACGGCAGTTGCGGCAATCTGCTTAAACAAATCGTCCATCATCGGTTCACCTCAGCTTACGTGCGGCTTCCTGCTCCACCTCGCATGAGTCGCCATGACGAGGTCAGTTTCCGGCGCCAGCAGATCGTGCTTTTCCGCGAAGGCGGCAAACAAGCCGCGTGCGGTTTCAGCTTCGATCTCGCCGCGCAAGGCAGCGCGGTAAGACCGTGCCCGTCGAGGGCGGCGTCGAAACGACGTAATTTTGCGGAAACTGATCTTCAACAGCCCGATTGTCTTCGTGATGGGGCAGCCAACCATGAATGACGAGATCTACGCCCCGCACCCTCCGCCCGCATGGCGTCCCAGGGGCCGTAAAGGCGAACATGGGCCTGACATGATCAATCGAAATGCCCGGACATCGCATCTGGCGGCTCTATCAGAACGCTTTAAGGGGGATGGCGAATTGCTCCGATGCGCCGCAGCGAATGCTCGAAAGGCTGGGGCACTAAGAAGTGCCCCAGCCCAGCCATTCTAGGTAAGCGAGCGTTGACCGCCGGTACCTGTCTTTGCCCCAGGCGGTCCATCCGCGCCTGTCGACATGCCCGCGCCTCGGCAGGCGTCAATAAACGCTTCGCGCGCGATGGCGACTGGCGTCACTCGGTTTAGAGCACGGCGGCACGTTTGAACCGCCCGATTGTATTTTCTGCCGCGATAGATGGCCCAATCCCCTTCGAGGAAATCGAGCACGTCGTTGACAGAAGCGAAGACCTGGGACGCCCCGTCCTTCATGTGAACGGTGACGGGAGTCATCCAAACCAATTCCGGGTTGAGCATGATGTCCTCCTTTCGCATTCAAGCCGGATGAAAAAGAAGTGAAGAAAATATCAGCGCAGACAGAGCGGATTTCAAGAGTTCCAACCCGCCACATGGTCCACGTCAATTGACGATCCAAGCGAACAGATTGCCGCCTGATCCCCTCAATACACACCGGATCCACAGCGGAGGCGCGGGGTGCGTTCACCGCCTTGACAGTCGACGATCTTCGGCGAGGTTGGCCGTTAAAAACCACCACGAACCGCAGCGATCCAGCAAGTTAGGCGCGTACGCAGGGAGGGCTCAAGATCTCAATTTTCAGTTTTCTCAAATTTCTGCCCTTCCTGCTGCGATACAACAGGATTTCCCTTACGGTGTCATTTCGCCCCCTACCGGAGCCGCCCCCATTATTCCCTGTCGCCGGCTGATCGGCTGGAAATCAAGCTTCGCAGGCGCAACCAGCTTGGTTTTGCGGTGCAACTGTGCCTGGTGGGCTATCCCGGCCGGGCACTCCTTCCGAACATATATCGACGCAGATCACAGGCTATTGCCTTTTACCCTCGCCGTGAGGAAACTCGCCGCGATCACATCGCACACCTGCTGCGCTATTTGAAAGTCGAAGCCCAACCGACATGGACAGCGCGCTACGCTGCGGGCAGCCATCGAGACAGCTTCAACGACAGACCAGGGTCAACGATCGCAAAAACAATCAGTGCTACGTACCGGGTACGCCGGGCCCTGCTGCCAATGGCGACCGTGATCGAACGCATGGGTCGGCGCGGCCCGCGCCATTGCCCGGCGTCGTGGTAGGCAGCTCTGATCGGAGCTGACGCTTACGCGCTCGAGATCGATCCTCGCTTGCAGGCCCCGCATCCGGTCTGGGGGGCGGGACATCCGCGAGGGTGACGCCACTCAGCCTGGCTCGCTGGTGACTTCAACGCCAGCCGTCGGTACGCGACAATCATAACGCAGGCATCAAACTCCGCCAGAAGCTCACTGATGACGCGGTGACGATGCTCATCAAGCCAATCGGCCGCCTGCTCTCGCAGGTCAGCAACCGCAAAATGCAGCGCCATATGAACGCTCGCATAGAAACATCTAAGGCGCTGTGACTGTTCCTCGCCGCGATTTTTTGGCCCCTGCAGGCTGCCAATGACGCCGATGAAGATGCGATCGGGACTATAGACCGGAAAGTCGCTGACACCGGCTGCTGCAGATCAAGCCCGGTCTTGAGGGAATGGTGGAGAAGGGGAGGTATCGCCTTTGGTGATAGCGACCAGCAACAAGCACACGTTCGTAAGCTCGCGGGAGGCTTCCTTCCAGGCGTTCACGTTCGACTCGCGACGGGGGCTATAGACGAACACCTTATGCCCAAGCCCGACTGATTGAGCATGTTACATGTTCATCCACGGTATGGATGATAGCTATGCAAAAGCTCGATTTTTCCATTCTCGCGAAATTCGATTAAGAAACTCGTACAGGTTGGAGGCAGAGTGGACAGTCAGACACCGGCCACGCAGATATGATTGGCAATCCGTCCGCGGATGCATTGAGGCAGGCTCATGAGCGAATTCAAGTGGGGTCACATTCGCGGCGATCTGAATTCTCGGCTTGTGCAACGGCACCCCAGCTATAGCCGCAGGCAGCGCAATCTCGGGTGCTCACCCGCACGTGCGTGCTCTCCAGTACATCACAAGCCCTCGCTTGGTTTAGCTCGGTGCGACGGAAATCGACAGGCGCCGCCGCCGAGGGTGCTGAATTGGCGCAACTGGCAGATTCATGAGGCACTTTTTTGAAAGCAAAGCTCGGTCGATCCATTGGCCGCTTCGGCGACGAGCGGGGCAACATAGCTGTTCTTTGCTTTACAACGGCAGCGCAACGCCGAACCCGCCAAGCGTTTTTTGAGGAGACCTGCTCCGGCTTGAGTTCGGAAGACACTTCTCGAGACACTGCATCGTCAGGTAAGGCATCTCATCGGCTCCGTTGAAGCTCAGTTTATCGCGGGCGCCATCTTGTGGCCCACAAACACCACTTACGAGGAGAATACATCCATGGATCAGCCCGCTTGGAAGAATCCGCGTACGGCCCTGATCGTCGATGGCAGTGACGCTGCACGTCAACGGCGTATACCGAATCTGGCGTCGGTCGACCTAAACCTGCTAGTGGAGCTCGAGGCCTTGTTGCAGTATCGAAACATCACGCATGCTGCTCAACATGTCGGTAGGAGCCAACCGGCAATGAGTAGAGCCCTATCAAGGCTGCGTGACATGTTCAATGACGATCTCTTGGTACGCGGCTCGAGTGGCCTAGTCCCAACACCGCAGGCCGAACACTTGGCGCAAATGCTGCCGTCGGTATTGAATGCTATCCGCGAACTGGTGAGCTGCAGTTCCGGCTTAAGGGATTTGCGGTCGAAGGTAACTATGGCAATGCCCGATCACCAATCGCTAGTTCTGCTGCCATATCTATTGCCGCGTTTAGGTGAGCGTGTGCCTCATGTTGACATCGCCACCGAGCCACTTTTGGACGGCGCTCTACGGCGTCTCGAGCAAGGTGAGATTGACTTTGCGATCGGGCAGATCGGTGCCGCTCCTCCAGGCTACTTGCGGCGCGGTCTCTATGCGGACCGCTTCACTTGCCTGCTTCGCCACGACCACCCTGCATTAGAGCAGGAGTGGAGCGTCGGAACCTTCGCGGCGCTGCGTCACGCCTCTATTGCCTCGGATTCCAACGAGGGCCTGGGTCAAGTCTATGATGGGCTGGTCAGGTTCGGACTACCCGGTCCGATAGTGGTCTCCAACGTGCTGACTGCGGCAGTTGTAGTGGCGATGACTGACCTAGTGCTGATGATACCGAACCGAGTTGCAACTCGGGTGGCGACTATGCTGCCGCTCGCTATTGTAGATCCACCCGTGGAGCTGAAGCCATACGAAGTCGCGTTGATCTGGCACCAGCGCTGCCATCATGACTTGGAGCATCGCGTGCTGCGTCGCGAAATCGCCGCCGCAGCGCGGATGGGCCGGCTAGACGTGTCACAAGACCAAATGGCGAGGCGGCAGAACGATAGTTGAACTCACCGCTGAACGGAAGGGTGCAGCGAAGGACAGCCCGACACCGCGTGCGATTGATCCCATCAAGCGCCGGGTGTTTGACGCTTTAGCTTCCTCAAGGCATCAGTTCATCTCGGGGTTCTCGCTGCCATGTCATCGCACTCGCCGTGGACGCTGGCGCCACTCTGCTAAGTGCCACTTTGCATCGTCAACATTTGACCTATATTGCACTGCAACAATGGTAGGCTTGCCTGATCCACCATTATGGTCACAGGTTCCCTTCAAGCGGGAACGCGCGCTCGCTGCGCACGATAGAAGGAGTCCATCTCATGAAAAATTTAATCCACAACGTGGGCCCAAACGACGCCCGTAGGGACCACGTCGATATAGGTGATGCGGTTCGGCGATCTCGCGAAGCGGTCGGATATAGCGTCGACGACCTCGCATTAACATGCGGTCTGACATGCGCCGAGATTTCAAGGATCGAATTAGGTGCTGATGTCGACCCTGAACGGCTCAGGCGTGTAGTCGCTGCCCTTCGAGTGCCAGCCACCACCTTCGCATTGAAGCATTCATGAACAACATTTAGTGGAAACAAGCTCTGCAAGCTCGAGTATAGTCCCCGACGCGATTGCCACCTATGCCGACACCCTCATTTCAATAGCTGGTGTGCAGTCGAACCACACGCGGAGGGTCGCTGCGGTTGCAGCGAAGACCGGCATGAAATGCCTCCTGGTTCAGGAGAGTTGGGTGCCATCGGCCGTGATACACGACCCGGCGCTTCTGCATTCCTATGCACATCAATCCAGCCGAGAACATCTGGGT
Source organism: Sinorhizobium sojae CCBAU 05684 (assembly GCF_002288525.1). Lineage (NCBI taxonomy): Bacteria > Pseudomonadati > Pseudomonadota > Alphaproteobacteria > Hyphomicrobiales > Rhizobiaceae > Sinorhizobium > Sinorhizobium sojae. Next base: position 312,991 of record NZ_CP023069.1, on the reverse strand, counting down.
ATCTGTGCGAGAACGACTTCACCATCTGCGTCGGCGGCGAAATCATCGATAAATCAGTCAGGCCTGGAACTTCTTCGTCAACAACAAAGAGCTTCGTCACCTCCATAAAGTCAGGCAAATGGGCGCAGGTGAAAACTTTAATGCAATCGAGTCGACATTCACCCTCACGAGTTCTCCCAACGGCCAAACTCTTCTCATCAAACGTTCGTGCTCCTCAAGTTCCGGTACCGTGCTAATGCCCAGAGCGGAAAGAACTTGGAGTAGCCGTGATATCGCAAATAAAACACGCGCGGAAAACCCGTGGCGGTGTAGCGCTGCTCATCCCACAGACCGTTCTCGGTTTGTGCGTTTTTTAGGTAGTTCACCCCGCGTGCGACGGCCGGATGCTCCACCTCGCCGGCCGCCATCAGTCCAAGCAAGGCCCACGCCGTTTGGGAGGACGTGGAAGGCGCCTGCTCATATCCGCTATAGTCGAGTCGGTAGCTGATTGCATCCTCGCCCCAACCGCCGTCCCAACTCTGGATGGATACTAGCCATTCCACCGCCTTCCTTATCATGGGGTCCTGGTGATCGATCCCTGCGGCATTCAGCGCGCACAACACCGACCAGGTACCGTAGATGTAGTTCAGGCCCCAGCGGCCGTACCATGATCCTTCCGCGTGTTGGGTGCGGCGCAAATATGCAATCCCCTCGGCGACTGCCTTGCTGCTTTGGGTGAATTCGCCGACCTGGGCCAACATCGAGACGCACCGCGCGGTAACGTCTTCGGTCGGCGGGTCGAGCAGCGCGCCATGGTCCGCGAATGGGAGGTTATTCAGGTAGTATTCGAGATTGTTGACGTCGAAGGCGGCCCAGCCGCCATCCCGGCTTTGCATGCCTTCGATCCATTCCCGGCCACGTGCGATCGCGGTGGCGTATTCCTTGCTGCCGGCGTGCCGCTGCGCGCGGTCCATGGCCATGACCACCACTGCAGTGTCATCGAGATCGGGATAGTGCGCGTTATTGTATTGAAACGGCCAGCCGCCGGGCCTGATGTTGGGCGCCTTCACTGCCCAGTCGCCCTTCACGTCCAGTACCTGCCGCGGCTTCAGCCAGTCTAGGCCCTGCTTCGCTTTCGCTAGGGCGTTAGCGCCGCCCACCTCCTGAAGTGCGTGGCACGTCAGCGCGGTGTCCCAGACCGGCGACAGGCAGGGCTGGCAATAGGCCTCTTCCTCGCCGATCACCAAGAGCTTGTCAATAGCGCGACGTGCTATCGCGCGCGGCGGAAAATGATCGTCTTTACCGAGCGCGTCATACATCATCACGATATTGGCCATCGACGGATAGATCGCGCCCATGCCATCTTCACCGTTGAGCCGCTCTTCAGTGAAGGCGAGCGCACTCGCGATCGCGCGCTCACGAAGTTTCTTCGGAAGATGCGGCTCAATAACCCGCAGGATGCCGTCGATGCCGCGGAACAGCAAGAACCAGCCCCAGCTCTGGTGCGGCGCCTTCGGGTTCATGCCTACGCTCTTGGTATCCTGAAGGAACAGTTCTTCGATGCCGACGCCCTTAGGATTCTTCGCACGCGGCTTCAGCACTGCAAGAACCATCAGCGGCACAATAGTGGTGCGCGCCCAGTAGGAGATCTTGTAGAGGTGGAACGGCGACCAGATTGGCAGTAGCACGATCTCGATTGGCAGAACCGGCACCGCGCGCCAGCTAACTACGCCATAGAGCGCGAGCAGGAAGCGCGTGAGTACATTGCTGTTGGCGGCGCCGCCGCGCGCGCGGATCGCCTCGCGCGCCTTCACCATATGAGCCGCGTCGACGGAATCCCCGATCATCTTGAGCGCGAAGTAAGACTTCACGCTTGCGCTCATATCGAAGGGCCCGTCATGCACCAGCGGCCAGCCGCCGTGCGCGCCTTGAGTGCGGCGCAGATAAGTTCCGATTTTGGCTTCGAGCACGACGTCAATGGGCTCGGCCAGGTAATGACGTAGCAGGATGTATTCGGAAGGGATGGTGGAATCCGCTTCCAGCTCGAACACCCAGTGGCCGTCGGCATGACGATAAGCGAGCAGCGCCTCAGTGGCTGAGGCGATGCTCATTTCCAGCGCGGCGGGATCGATGGCAGTGCGATTTCCGGAATGCTTATTCACTGACTTCCTGCGTGTTCGGCAGCGTGCAAAACCGTGTGGATTTACCAATCGAGTGTTTGTCTGAAAGAGCCAGATCGGCGGCACGGTTACCCGACCGCACCGATCCCTCGATGGTTGCCGGCAAACCGGTAGCGGTCCAGTCGCCAGCAAGGAACAGGTTTTTGCAACCGGTCACGGGCCCTGGACGTAGCGCGTTCTGCTCCGGGGTGGCCTCGAATGTGGCCCGGCGCTCACACACGATCTGCCACGGCGGCAGCTCGCCTGAGATCCCACCGGCCTCGCACACGTCGCGCCAGATCGCTCGCACGAGCTCCTCACGCGGAATGTCAAGCAGGCGGTCGCCATTGCTAATGGTGACTGAAAACCGCTGCGGATAGGCGAACAGCCACTCCACGAGCCCGCCGACCACACCCAGGATCGGATCCGCACCGGCTGGCGGATCGAAGCGAAAATGGGCATTAACGACGGCGCGGAATTCGGTCGGGGTTTTCAGGCCGGGCAGGAGCGTCGCGGCCGCCCGTGGCGGCACGGCGAGGATCACGGCGTCGTCGGGGCCGACCGCTATCTTGTCGTCACCGAAATCAAGTTCGCTGATGATCTCGCCCGATTTGGCAAGCTTGCGCAGTTTATGGCTGAGGCGGACGGTGGCGCCCCGCCTCTCCAGGAGCTTGACCGCCGGCTCGACCAGAACGGCGCTCAGTCCGTCGCGCGCGACTAGCGGACGGCAAGCCTCGCCGCCCGCGAGCAGCGTTTCCCGTACGATGGCACCGGCAAGCCCTGCCGAGCCCTCCGGCGGATCGCAATTCAGGGCGGCGAGCAGCAGCGGCCGCACCAGACGCCGGTACAGCGTACCATTGCAGGGTATAGTGTTTCCGACCAGTTCATCCGCGCCGGCCCATAGGATTGGCGCGAGCTTCAGGTAGTCCCACAGCCTGGTGTCGGGGACGCGACGCGCCTTGTCGAACACCCAGGTCGGAAGCCTGCCGCCGCCGAGATCGACCTGCCAGCGCTGTACGGTGGAGATGTCGACGAAGGGAAACTTGGCACTCGTCGGACCGACAAGACCGGATTCCGTTCCGATCGCACGGGCGTAGTTGCGCACATATTGGTTGCCCGATAGAACCAGATGGTTGCCGTTGTCGATGGTGAGATTGGTTGCGGAATCGAAAAAGGAGCGGCATCGACCGCCGGCCTGTTGCGTCGCTTCATAGACATGCACCGGCAAACCTGCATTGCTCAACTGCACGGCCGCGGAAAGGCCGGAGATCCCGGCGCCGATAATGTGAACATTTTTTGGCATCACATCAAGGCGTAACGGAAGAGAATGGCGAGCTTTGTGAGATTGGTTACACGCACCGGTTCCCGGGGAGCCGCAAAACCCCTTATCAGCAGCAGGTCCAAGATCGCGCGGTAACATTTGGACATGATGGTGGGGGCGCGTACTATTCTGCGCGGGTTGCAATTCATGATCTCGTCGGATTCGGCAAAATGCATCATCGCGCGTTGGGCCAGCGGTGCGCACGCCTTGGGCAGCGCCTTGTCGGCGATGACTTTATGTGGGTCGCTGCTGGTGATACCGGCGTGATCGAGGCTTTCGCGTGGTATATAGAGCCGACCCAGCCCAGCATCCTCGTCGATGTCGCGCAGGATGTTGGTGAGTTGCAGCGCACGACCGAGGTGATGCGCAAGTGCAATGCCATCCTCCTCGCTCAAGCCGAACACACGCACCGACATCCTTCCCACGGCGCTGGCGACACGGTCGCAATAGAGATCCAGGGTTGCCATTTTGGGCGCGCGGATGTCTTGTAGCACGTCCATTTCCATGCCGTCGACAACGGCTAGGAAATCCTCTCGCTTCAGCCCGAAGGTCGTTACCGAGGCGAGATAGTCCTTTAGCCGCGGCGGCGGTACACCTTGGTAGAGCGCGTCAATGTGATCGCGCCATTGCTGAAGCGCAGCAAGGCGGTGCTCGCGCGGTTCGTCGGAGTCGGTGATGTCGTCGACCTGGCGGCAGAAGCTGTAGATCTGGAATATCGCCTCGCGCTGCACCGGCGGGAGGGTACGCATTCCCAGATAGAACGAGCTGCCAAGGGCCGTAGAGCGGTGGTTCGCGTGGGCCGCCGCCTCCGCCCTCATACGTCGACAGTCGTCTTGAATCGCGTACCGCGGCCGAACGCACGGCGCGCGGCTTCGTTTGCCATTGCGCCGGCGCCATGGAGCAGCAGCTCAAGCGGCGACAGATGCACGCGCTCCCTTAGAGGATCGCGCATCTTCAGCATCGACACGATCTTATCGGCAAAAGACAGTATGACGGAGACCTCGAACCCGAGGCGAAAGTCCTTCACCTGCGACACCAGCGCTCCGCCCCCGTTGAGCAGCACCTCGGCCTTCGCTGCGAGAGAGCGCAGGCATTGTAGCATCTGCAACGAGGATTTTGCGGCGCCCAGCTCTTCGATGGAGGCGCCGCTGGCTAAAAGCGCATCGCGCGGAATATAGACGCGATTGAGATTGCGGAAATCCTTGCCGCAATCCTGCAGGTGGTTACAGACCTGCAGTCCCGCGCACAACACATCCGATGCCGGCCAAGTCGCGGCACTTTCGCCGTGGACGTCGAGCACAAATCGGCCGACCGGCATCGCCGAGTATTGGCAGTAATCGATCACCTCGTCCCAGTTCTCGTAACGCTGCTTAGTCACGTCCGTTCGGAAGGCGGTGAGCAGATCGAGTGCATGACGCGGCGGCATGCCGCGCCGGTCAAGCGCAGTGCGTAGGTGTACAGCTTCTGCTCGCGTTTCGCCCTTGCCGAGCAGCTCGGCCTCCAGGATGTCGAGGTACAGAAGCTTCTCGTCTGCCGCGAGCGTGGCGTGATCGGCAATGTCATCGGCCATGCGGACGAATCGGTAGAAGGCAAGAATCAGCGCTCGGTGCCGCGGATGGATAATCCACGACGCAACGGGGAAATTTTTCTCGCGGTGCATTGCGTCCGACCCGGGGCCGCTGCCGCTCGTCATTTAGCACCATCGTCGGTTTTGCGGGCGTTGGATGCTGCTGAAATGCAGTCGGGCCCCCGAATAAAACGTACAATCCACGAAGGTACGGCGGCGGCCAAAGACGTTATCGACCGGCGCGCGTTTTTATCCCCGAGAATTATCCGATGCGAATCTGTTTTTCGAGTATACTGATTCGTCCTGCCGAATTCTTTGCTGAAAGCGTCGGATGAGACTATATCCCAGTAGCTAAAGGCGATTCGACTACCGCGCATTATGAATACACCACATCCCTGCCATGCAAACCTATCCCACCACTCAATTATTACGCGGTCATCTTCTTCGTAGATGAACTCCGGAGCGCATATCCTCTCCGCAATAGCGCGATTTGGTCGAAAAATCTTTTGGATTGCCGCGCGTCCTATCACGGGGCGCTGCATCGGCCAGAGGCACATTGCATTTTCGTGGTACAGCTCAGCCAAAGCGATCGCATCACCCTTATTGAATCGTCGAATCCACTCTTCGACCGTCCTGCGCGCGCTCATTGAAATGCTCCTTTCTCAAGACCTTTGCTACCATCGGTCCGTCAGGATCCGGTATTTTCCAGCTGTTGATTCGAGGTAAGCCTGAGGTGATATCGCCCGACTCGACCCCCAAACATAGTGAGGCACAAGGCGGCACACAGCGATTGCTGTGCGAGCATAAGCGCCGCGTTTCGTTCGTTCAGTCATTGCAGGTGATGTCCACGGTGATCACTCGATGCCGCTTCTAAAAGCGATCGGTGCACCTTCAACGAAAGTCGCGGAGCCCCACGCAGCGTGGAGAAACTCGCGTATGGGTCACTGGACGGGTCGTGGCCGTGTTTTTTGTAAGAAACCGCGACTATTGGCAAAGCTCGAACTCGCCCTCTCAGTTGCGCGCGCGACGCCCTTTTCAGGGACGGCACCGGCCCACGCAAGTGTTGCTGCTGGATACAAATACAACCGTGATCCGAGCGGAAAAGCGGTCCACCGGAAGAGCTAAATCAGATGTATTTTCACCAGAGTTTCACATAGTCTCGCTTTATTGAAATCCATTTTTTCAATGACATAAATCTATACGGTCGATTCACAGCCGAGTATGATTCAGCCACAGGCGGTTCTGCAGTCAGAACGTCGCGGTTCTCAATTTGAGGAGTTATCAGTGATGTTTAAGACAGAACGAGGCTGCGATCGTGAAGGAATGGATGAGCGTTTTTTCGAGTGCGGTATCGCGCGAGACCGGTGCGCCACTGGCAGACAGTGTAGGTCATCGCTGCTCCGGTCAATTTCACGGCGAAGACCGGCACTTGTCCTGGGGCCGGCGGCGCCTATCCACTGGGAACACCGGCGGTCGAGCAGGCCCTGTTTCTACCTGCCAATGCGAGCCTGATCACCCGTACCGGCGCTGTAGTCGGCTCCGAGTGCATCGGTGCAGGCGTTCAGGCAGGCGGAATATTTTCACGGCCGCCCGTCCGCCGTCGATTACGATGCTGCATCTTCAGGCGGCACAAATCTTGCGCCGACGAACCGCGAACTCGTCGACGCCGTTGATGAGCGGGTAGGGGTGATCGCGGAAGAGACCGGGCGGCCAGACGTTTGCGGAACGCACAAGCGACTCGCCCGTGACCCGCAGGCCGGTGGTGTGGGAGGGAGCGGCGCCGTGGGGCGTCTTTGCAAACCAGTGTCAATGCCAGAGTCGCGACCCGCCTTAATTATCAGCCACATTGCTGACAAACCATTCATAGGATTTGGCCAGTCCCAACTCGAGCGAGGTCTTCGGGCGCCAACCCATCGACACGAGTCTTTCGCTAGATAAAAGCTTTCGGGGCGTTCCGTCCGGCTTGGATGTGTCGAAGACTATATCGCCTTTAAAACCAACAACACGGCAGACGATGTGGGCTAGTTCAATGATAGTTATTTCCCCCCCGGAGCCTATGTTAATGTGTTCCGTTTCGGAATAATGCTTAAGTAGGAAGACCAGGGCGTCGGCACAGTCTTCACTGTACAAAAAGTCTCGAGTAGGTGTGCCGCTTCCCCATATAGACAAGCACCCAAGGTCTCTAATCTTTGCCTCATGTGCTTTGCGTATTAAGGCAGGGACGACGTGGCTGGAGGTAAGATCGAACTTATCGCGTGGGCCATAGAGATTTGTCGGCATGACTGATATGAAGTTTGCGCCGTATTGCTTACGATACGCTTGACACAACTTAATGCCGGCGATTTTGGCGATCGCATACCACTCGTTGGTCGGCTCAAGTGGTCCGGTCAATAGAGCCTCTTCCCTTATGGGCTGCGCCGCATACTTCGGATATATGCAACTCGATCCAAGGAAAAGAAGCTTTTCAACGCCACTGCGGAAGGAGGCCTCAATGACATTAGCCTCCATGATAAGGTTTTGATAGATGAAGTCAGCGGGCATAGTATCATTTGCCAGGATCCCACCCACCTTCGCTGCCGCCATTATGACCGCATGCGGCTTTTCCTTTGATAGAAATTTCTCAACTTCCTCTTGCCGCGTCAGATCCAGCTTTTGCCTATCTGCAACGATGACTTCGCAATCCTCGGAGGCAAGCGATCGAATTATGGCGCTGCCGACCATACCTTTGTGTCCTGCGACCCAAATACGCTTTCCGTCTAGCAAATACATCGGCATCTCGCCTCTTACTGTCGGGTGCCCCTCAAATAAGAGAGATCTTCCCTTACCATTTCGCAAGCAAGATCTCTCACACTTGTCTCGTGCCTCCAGCCCAAAACCTGGCGGGCCTTGGTGGCATCGCCTAAAAGTAAATCTACTTCGGTGGGCCTGAAATAGCGCGGATCCACCGCAACGACGCATTTGCCTGTCGCGGCGTCTATGCCCCTTTCTTCAATGCCTTCTCCCACCCATTCAATCGTCATTCCGGTTTCCTCGAAGGCCCATTCGACGAACGTGCGAACCGATGTTGTCACCCCGGTAGCCAGGACATAGTCGCCTGGTCTATCCTGCTGACACATCATCCACATGCCCCGCACATACTCACGGGCATGTCCCCAGTCACGTTGAGCATCTAGATTTCCAAGATAAAGGACCTCTTGTTTACCTAGACTGATTGCCGCCGCAGCCCGGGTGATCTTCCGAGTCACGAACGTCTCCCCACGAAGCGGACTTTCGTGGTTGAAAAGAATACCGTTGGAGGCATGCATGCCGTAAGCCTCTCTATAATTTACGACAATCCAGTACGCGTACAGCTTTGCGGCCGCGTAGGGTGAACGCGGGTAGAATGGCGTCTTTTCGTTTTGGGGGATCTCTTGAGCCAGCCCATATAGCTCTGAAGTCGATGCCTGATAAAAGCGAGTCCGATGGATCAGCCCAAGAATCCGAATAGCTTCCAGCATGCGCAATGTACCAATTGCATCGGCGTTTGCAGTGTACTCGGGGGTTTCGAAGCTTACCTGAACATGGCTTTGCGCTGCAAGGTTGTAGATCTCATGCGGCTGGGTTTGCTGAACAATGCGCAGCAAATTGGTCGAATCCGTCATATCCCCATAGTGGAGAAAAAATCTCGCTTCAGGATCGTGACGTTCTTGATAAATGTGCTCTATCCGTTGAGTGTTGAATGATGACGAACGACGCTTTATGCCGTGAACAATATAGCCTTCGTCCAACAGCAGTTCAGCAAGATAAGCCCCATCCTGACCCGTTACACCAGATATTAAAGCTACTTTCCGGTCTGTCACTTTGTCGAATCTCCAGTGATATTCCTGCGGGAGAGGGCGTGCGCTAGGGCGGCTGGTGTGAAGGAAATCGTCGTGCTTCGGCGACAGAGCGGGCCCATGGAGGCATTGCGGTTTTCAAAGCAGTATTGCCGGAGACGTGCGGGCCGGGACAACTGGGCATGAGGCGCTCGTGTCCCTTGGAGCGCGCCCAAGTTTCTCCATGACTGCTCTTCTCCACGCCTAGAATTGAGGTGACGATTTTCATTCAAGAGGCGGTATTTGTTGAAGATCTTTCGATCACGACCAGGCGACTAGGATCGTTCAGATCAAACTCAATAACCCTTGGGACAGAAAGGCGTGCGTAACGTGTAAAGGCGCTTGTCGGAGGAAACCGAATGACGGTGTCGCAAAGCCCAAGAAGATACATCTCGACGAGGGCGGAAATTCCGCCCTCAACCCCGAGATCTGGGCTGTGTAATGGGCCAGACTGATCCGCTCGGAAACTTTTCGGGATCGTGAGAAGATCGGGGAACCTACTCGACACCTGGTCCAATACCCGCGCGCTATCGGTGCACAAAATCACCCGCACAGGCTTCGGGTGGGGCAACGCTTTGGCAGCATTAATGGCAGTGCACACTTGATGCACGGCAAGGTCCGGATCGGCCCAGTAGGGTGCATGGTCCATAACGTCTTCGCCGTTACCATGCCGAACATGAACCCCGATCGCACTGTACCCATAGAAGTGCTCCTGATAGATAGCGTCTATGCGAGCCTGAATTTCAGCCCGAGGCTTGACACTGCAGAAAATCTGCCGCTCTGCCTCCTCGTCGCAGCGCCACATCAAACACGCATCACACACTACCGTGTTGGCCTCGACATCATCTTGGGCCTGGAAAAGTTCATCGAGTTCGTCTCGCTCTCGAAAAACCTGAGCATCTGGGCGGTAAACACATTCAATCGCAGGTTTATTCCACCAATTTGGGAAGAATGGTCCTGGGAAGGAAAACTCGTTGATCTGGTTATCGCAAATAAAAGGGACACCTGCGATATCCTTGATTGGTTCAAAAAACACCGGAAAGGCGTTTGTGAAGGGCTGATCAAGGTAGCAGGACCCGCGCCAGTCAACGGCTAACGTTCGCGCCGTCCGTTGGGCGTAGCGCCAAGCGGCCGCCAGCGACCACAGACAGTCACCGAAACCAGTACGTCTCCGAGAGAGGACATATCGATTGTACAATGCTGCCCGTCCTTAGTGCCGCCGCTCTGACTTAGTGTCTTCTACGGATTTCCGATCAATTCAGAGCTTCCTAATGGAGTTCGGCAACATCAGTAAAATTCATATTTTGAATGGCAACCATCCACATATTGGATATAAAGGGGACGTGTCTTTCAGGGCTTATCTTCACGTTAGGTGGCGAACCATCGGTTCACACCAGGAAGAGAAGAGCTGATGCCAATTCCTGGACTGCCGACACAGCATAGAACAGCTCGCTCATCGGCGACGCTAGCGGTAACAGATCTGCATATCAGCAAAGCCTAACTTACACCCATTCAACTGTTAAGGACCGCCAGTCCCTGAGCCAGCAAGTGTTCGGCAGCATCTGGGTCGTCTGCCTCGACGTAGCAACGCAGTTCAGGCGCGTTTCCTGAAGGGCGGATGTGCAGGATACGGCCGCCTTCAAATGTCAGGCGCAGGCCATCCACGTCGTCCGTGCCCGTCACGCGACCGATCCGGCTGAATAAATGGGAAACATTAGCTTTTGACGCTTTCAAGAATGCCACTAGGGCGTCGCTCCTATCGAATGGATAGTTCTCGATCCGGCCGGACAAAGCGACTGGCAAACGATGCATCGCGACGATCCCCGAGAGGGGAGTTTTGGCCTCTACTGCCATGTGGAGCGCTGCAATGATGGGAAGGACGCAGTCCCGGGTCGGCAAGGCGGGAAGCGACGCGCCTCCGAACGAGAAGTTCGAACCTAGCATGACGCCACCGTTGGCCTCGAAGCCCATCACCCGCTGCTTGCCACGCGCAACCGCCTCAGTCATGGCTGCAATGACGTAAGGTGAGCCAACGCGGGTACGCACCACCTCGACGCCACTCGCCGCCTCGATCCCGGAGTTGCTGGTTATTGGCGTAGCAATAAGCTTGGCCTCCAGCAGCCTTGCGCAAATTAGACCGAGCAGATCACCGCGCAATGGAGTTCCCGTTTCATCCGTTAGCAGGGGCCGATCGGCATCTGCGTCCGACGATACAATGGCGTCAAAGGCGAACTCCTTCGCCCAGGCAGCGAGCATCTTACATGTCGCCGCCGAAATAGCTTCCGTGTCAACAGGGATGAAGACCTCAGATCGGCCTACCGGTACGACATTTGCGCCATGACCTTCCAAGATGGTGGTCAAAATATCGCGGGCAACGCTGCTGTGCTGATATAAGCCGATCTTTAGCCCCTGAAGGCCCGATTTGGGAAGCAGCGTTTCGTAACGTTGGATATAGAAGTCAGTTGCTTCGCTGGAGTGGTCGGCGCCGCGGCCACACTCAACCCTGGTTGCATCTGCATCGGCTGAAAGCTGCTCCGCCAACGCCGTAATCGCCTGCTCGTCGGCCTTGTTGATCTCACCGTCAGGCAGATAGAACTTAATGCCGTTTCGGTCGGCCGGAATATGCGAGCCTGTGATCATGAGTGATGCTGCACCGAGTTTTCGGCCGTACAATGCAAGCGCTGGTGTCGGCAGCCCTCCGCAGTCGACCGGCACCATTCCCGCCCGGGCGAGCGCTGCCATGCAGATAGCGGCGATTTCCGAACTTGAATCGCGGAAGTCGCGACCGACCAATACGGTCGCCCCTCGCGCGACCCGTCCTCTGTCGAAGAGCATCCTCGAAAAGGCTGTAGCATAGAGCGCCGACACACTACCCACGAGTTCTGTTGCCAACCCGCGGAGACCACTTGTGCCGAATTTGGGACCCATTAACTAGCCTTTTTTTGCCGGGCAGCGTTCAGCAGGTAGTCGACGCCACCGGGGCAAGCCGAATGAATTCGCATCCACTAATGAGATTGCTTCGCTCTCGCCACACTGTTATGAAGCTTCCATCAAACGCAATCAAAAATGACACCATGCTTCCAAAGATTATCCCAGCTATCATGGCAGGGGGTAGGGGCACAAGGCTCTGGCCTCTGTCACGCGCAACTGCCGCAAAACAGTTTCTAAAGCTAATCGGCGAGGAAACGCTCTTTCAAGACACGCTTAAGCGCGTTTCCGATGCCAAAGTTTATGGAGCACCACTCGTCATCACCAATGAGGAATTTCGCTTCCTGGTTGCCGAACAGGCGCGCGAGCTTGGGGTCACGCTTTCCAGCATAGTACTTGAGCCGGTGCCGCGCAACACGGCAGCCGCAGTAGCCGTCGCCGCCCGGATCGTGGCTGATCGGTTTGGTGAGGACGCGCTATTGCTTGTGCTGCCGTCGGACCACGCGATTACGGTAGACGATACTTACAAGAAATGCGTGCGCTCCGCCTGCATCGCCGCAGCGGAGGGCAAGCTCGTGACGTTCGGTATTCAACCCACTTGGCCAGCAACGGGATACGGATACATCGAACGTGGCACTTACCTTGGCAAGGACGTCCATGCGGTTCAATGTTTTGTCGAGAAACCAAGTCTCGAAAAGGCGGCGGCTCTTTTGGAGACCGGCAATTACTATTGGAACTCTGGGATGTTCCTTTTCCAGGCGGCCAGCATTATCGCCGAACTTGAGGAGCATGCACCCGACGTGTTGTCGGCGGTGCACGCCGCGGTCAGGGGCTCAACGGTCGACGCCGATTTTATACGACTTGCCCCGGAGAGTTTCAGCCAAGCGCCATCCATCTCGATCGACTATGCACTGATGGAGAAAACCGCAAACGCCGCCGTGGTCTGCTCGGATTTTGCTTGGTCGGATCTCGGTAGTTGGGATGCTGTGTGGAAGAATGAGGAGCAGAATGCTGATGGTAACGTGCTCAAGGGCAATGTTACGGCCTGCAACACGAAGAATTCGCTTGTGTTGTCGCATACCGCGCATCTCGCTGTACAGGGGATGGATGGAGTTGCAGTCATCGCTAGCGAGGACGCAGTCTTCGTCGGGCGACTGGAGGAGGCCCATGAGATCGGAAACTT
>NZ_CP023068.1:1800000-2011513 GCF_002288525.1 Sinorhizobium sojae CCBAU 05684 | reverse complement strand
TCCAATCTCCGAAAAACTGCGCAAAAATTACCAATACGAACCAATCTGCGCAGTTACACTATGCGCCGATTCGTTGCCATTTTACAAACGCTTAACAAAAGGCCGGATTTATGCTGCCCGCCCGCCGCGATTTTATGAAATCTGCTGTTCAGAAGTTGTCCGCGGACAACTTTTATCGAGCGGTTGTCCGCGGACAACTGCCCTCCGATTCGCGGGACTTCGACGTTACTCCATTCGTGGAAAAACAGGCGCCGCGGGTGCAAGGCTGTCGCGCCCGTTGTAAACAGATAAGGTGCAGCGAAAGCTTTTGAACGAGGATCCGCCCATTCCCACCGACCGCCCATCAGAGCAAAAGGCCCGCTCCGAGCGCCTCCGGGACCAGCCCCTGTCGCTGCACCAGAAAATTCTCAGCGAGGTCGAGGGGCATATCCTGTCGGGGGACTGGCCGCCGGGTCACCGCATTCCCTTCGAGCACGAGCTGACGGAGCAATATGGTTGCTCGCGCATGACGGTGAACAAGGCGCTCTCGGAACTCGTCAAGCGCGGGCTGATCGAGCGCCGGCGCAAGTCCGGGAGTTACGTCACCTTTCCCCAGGTCCAATCCGCGGTCATGGAAATCCACGACGTCAAGCTCGAAGTGGAATCGCTTGGTCTCGATTACGCCTATCGACGCGAGGGACGGGCCATACGCAAGACCAGCGCAGAGGACCGCGAGCGCATCGATCTGCCGGCCTCTTCGAAATTGCTCGAAATCACCTGCCGGCATTTCGCCGGCGGGCGACCCTTCTGCCTGGAGCAGCGCCTGATCAACCTCTCGGCCGTGCCGGAAGCCGAAGCCGAGCCGTTCGACACGGTCGCTCCGGGTTCTTGGCTGCTCGGCCAAGTGCCCTGGAGCACGGCCGAGCACCGCATCAGGGCGGTGGCGGCGAGCCGTCTGGCGGCCCAGGCGCTTGACGTTGCGGTCGGTAGCCCTTGCCTCGTCATCGAGCGGCGGACCTGGAGCGGCGGCGCTCCGGTCACGAGCGTGCGGCTGACCTATCCCGGCGACCGCCACGAACTCGTCGCCGAGTTTCAACCGAGCGCGGTTGGCTGATATACAGCCGACGCGAAGCCGTGGCTGGCCGGGCCTGCGCCCGGAATGCAGGCTCCTTGCAAGAAAAATCAACAATCTCTGGCGCTTTTCCGCTCCGAGGGGCATCCTGTCACGGTGTCATCCAGGCAGAGGGAGGAACGCCGATGCGCTGTTTCACTGTACTCGGTCCTTCGCAGATCGGAAAATCCACGCTCGTGGAAAAATTGAGCTCGCTGGGGGGCGAGCCGAAAAAGTCAGTTTCCCCTTATGGTTTAGCAATTACTGAATTCGAATTCGGCGGCGAGCCGTGGTTCGCGCTCGACGTGCCGGGCAGCAACGAGGCGATCCCGCTGGCACAGGATGCTTTGCTCGCAAGCGACGCCTGCGTGCTTTGCATTTCACCCGTCCTCGACGAGGCCGTCCTGGCCGCACCTTATCTACGCGTGATCGAGGCTTCGGGGACGCCCTGCATTCTTTTCGTCAACCGCATGGACGAGCCGCGCGGGCGGCTGAGGGACATCGTCGCCGCGCTCCAGGACTATTGCAGCCGTCCGCTCGTTTTGCGGCAGATACCCATCCGCGACGGCGACACGATCATCGGCAGTTGCGATCTCATCTCGGAACGGGCCTGGCGCTATCGCGAAGGCCAGACTTCCGCCCTGTTCGAAATCCCCGAGAGCGCAGCCGAGCGCGAACACGAGGCGCGCGTCGAACTGCTGGAGCATCTTTCCGAGTTCGACGACTGGCTGCTGGAAGAGTTGATCGAAGACCGCGAGCCGGCGAGCGACACGATCTACGCGATCTCGACGCGGGTGCTCTCCGAAAACAAGATCATCCCGGTGCTTCTGGGGGCCGCGAGCCACAGCAACGGCATCATGCGGCTGATGAAGGCGCTTCGTCATGAGGCGCCGCGCGTCGAAGCGCTGCGAAGGCGGCTTGCCACATCCGCCGGCATTGACGAGGCGACGCTCACGGCCGTCAGCTTTCACGCCCATTACCGCCAAAGCGTCGGCAAGACCGTCGTCGCCCGCGCTTTGCAGAACGGTGTAAAACAGGGGGCGATGCTCGGCGGGGCCGGGCTCGGCGCGCTGCAAGATCCGGCCAGCGGCCGGGCCATGGCTTCGGGAGTCACGGTTGCCGGGCAGGTTTTCGCCGCGGTCAAATCGGACCATCTCACCGTTCCTTCCCTGCTCACCGCCAATGCGGCGATCGCGCCGCCGGACTGGACCGCCCCGCCGACGCCGATGCTCGAGCGAGTCCTGGTGCCGGAAAGCGAGCGCGACGAAAACAAGCTTTCGGAGACTCTGGCGAAGCTTGCCGAAACCGATCGCGGGCTGAAAGCGATGCAGGAGGAGGGGACCGGCGCGCAGATGGTCTGCGCCCAGGGGCCGGTGCATCTGCGCGACACTTGCCGGATGCTCGCCGACGTCTTCCACGTCACGGTGACCGACCGCGCGCCGAGCCCGGTCTACCGCGAGACCATATCGAAATCCTCCGACGTGCACTACCGCCACCGCAAGCAGACGGGCGGCGCCGGCCAATTCGCCGACGTCAAGTTGAGCGTCCATCCGAACGGGCGAGGAGAGGGGTTCACCTTCACCGAAACCATCAAGGGTGGCGCCGTTCCGCGCAATTTCATACCGGCGGTCGAAGCCGGCTCGCGCGAGGCCATGGACAAGGGGCCGCTCGGCTTCAAAGCCATCGACATCGGCGTGGTCCTGACGGACGGTCAGCACCATTCGGTCGACAGTTCCGAACATGCCTTCCGAACGGCCGGAAAGCTCGGCGTGCGTCAGGCGCTCTCGCAGGCGGCTTCCGTCCTGTTGCAGCCAATCTTCCGGGTCGAGATCCACGTTCCCTCCATCTATTCCGGCAGCCTCGTGCCGATCGTCTCCACCCTCAAAGGGCAAGTCCTCGGGTTCGACCGAGACGAGGCGGCCAAGGGATGGGATATTTTTCGCGCCCTCGTCCCCGGTAGCGCACTCGAAGATCTGGCGCGCATGCTCAGATCGGCGACGCAGGGCATCGGCTATTTCTCGAAGAGCTTCGACCATTTCGAAGAGCTCTACGGCAAGGAGGCGCAGGCGATTGTCGCCGCCCACGGCACGCATGCGAACGAGCATTAGCGCAGGGTGATTGCCGTCACACGCAGGAATTTGCGCAATGTCTCCTCAGATAGAGACCGATTTGAGGAGACATGCAGACCGTGGCTGGATCTGTAAGTGGGCACGAACGATCGGTGACGCCGAGCCAAGGCGGGTGCTTTGCCGCGCCGCGGCATAATACTCCTACAGCGCCGGCGTCTTATCCGACGCGCAACGTCCCTGTTGCACTTTGAATTTCCTGCATGTCTTTGTTTATAAATAGTAATATATTTTAGGCGACGTGCATATCAGCTCCGCTCCGCCCAGATCTTCGCCAGTTCGACAATCGTCTTTACCGCCTTTTCCATGTCCTGCCGGCTGATCCATTCGAGCGGCGAATGAAAGGCATGGCCGCCGGCAAAGAGGTTGGCTGAGGGCAGGCCCATGAAAGACAGGCGTGAGCCGTCGGTGCCGCCGCGAATGCTGCCGCGCACCGGCACCATGCCGGCGCGACGGATCGCCTCCATGGCGTTGTCGACGACCTCCGGATGGCGGTCGAGGATCGCCTTCATGTTGCGATATTGCTCCTTGACCTCGAAGGAATAGGTGGAACCGGGATAGTCCTGCATCACGCTCCTGGTCAGGTCGCGCAGCATCTCTTCCTTGGCTGCAAGGCCCTCCTCTTCGAAATCGCGGACGATGAAGCTCAACAGCGCTCTTTCCATCGAGCCGGTGACTCGGGTCGGATGGACGAAGCCCTCACGGCCTTCCGTCGTCTCCGGCGCCATGGCGTGCGGCAGCCGCGCCACGATCGCCGCGGCGATCTTGATGGCATTTTCCATCTGGTCCTTGGCGAAGCCCGGATGGATGGCGACGCCGTGGATGGTGATGTCGACGCGGTCGGCCGAGAAAGTCTCGTCCTCGATATGGCCGGCCGTCTCGCCGTCGACCGTATAGGCGAAATCGGCGCCGAGGGTCTCGACGTCCACCTTGTCGACGCCGCGCCCGATTTCCTCGTCGGTGGTGAAGAGCAGCTTGATCGTGCCGTGCGGGATGTCGGGATTGGAGACAAGAACCTCGGCCGCCGTCACGATCTCGGCGATGCCGGCCTTGTCGTCGGCGCCGAGCAGCGTCGTCCCGTCGGTGGTGATGAGGTCATTGCCGATCTGGTCTGCGAGCGCCGGATTGTCACGCACGCGGATCACTTGTTGCGGGTCGCCGGGAAGCGGAATGTCGCCGCCGGCGTAGTGGCGGACGATCTGCGGCCTGACGTTCGTGCCGGTGAAGTCTGGCGCCGTATCCATATGCGAGCAGAAGCAGATGACCGGCACCGGCCTGTCGACATTGGATGGGATGGTGGCGTGGACGTAGCCGTGCTCGTCCATATGTGCGTCGGCAAGTCCGATCGCCAGCAGTTCCTCGACGAGCAGTCGGCCAAGATTCTTCTGCTTTTCCGTGGAGGGCTGGGTCAGCGAGGGGGTCCGACTGGGTGTCGATGACGACGTAGCGCAGGAAGCGCTCGGTAACGGTATCGGTCATGGGCGGTTCCACTGGATTGTTGCACCGACGGCTAATCGCTGGGCGCATCGGCCGGGGCCGACCTTCGGAAAGCACGATGCGTAGAGTTCAAGGAGCTACATCGTCCTTCGTGCGCTCTAAAAGACGCACGGCGTTGTATAGCCCGGGCCGGCGCCGAAGTGAATGGGAGAGCGCCTTCGCCGCGCGGCATCGCCGTTCTCTCGCGCTTTTGCTGGTGCTTCAATCGCAACCGGCGCATGATTGACTGGCGGCGAGGGCTCGCACTGCCCGACCCGGAATGCGATGGCTGGCCTGGACCGAGGCGAGCCGAGACCTAGTTCACGGAGCTGCAGCGTCCTTTTTGCGTCCTGAAGGACGCACGCCGCTGCAGGAGCGGAACCAGCAGCCTTCAAGGAGGATAAGGTGAGCGGACACGTTTACAAGAAGGTGGAACTGATCGGCAGTTCGCCGGTCTCGATTGACGAGGCCATCGAAACGGCAATCTCCCGTGCCTCGCAGACGATGCGAAATCTCGACTGGTTCGAAGTCGATCAGGTCCGTGGCCAGATCGTGAACGGCAAGGTTGCGCACTATCAGGTGGTGATGAAGGTCGGATTCCGTATCGAAGAATAGACCGCCAACCCGGCGATCCGCGAGCAGTTTCCTCGCGGATCGCCGTAGCGGAGTCAGCGCCAGCCGTTCGACCAGTAGCGGTCCTTCAGCTCGCCGAGGCGATCTTCGATATTGGCGATGATGTCCTCCATACGCGAGGACCGCCGCGAAGGCCAATAGGGGCGGGCGGTGGCTGCCAGGACCAGGGCGACGAGTCCGACAACCGCAAGTGCGGTCCAGGCGGGATGCTCGCGTGCCATGGCGCCGGCCCGGCGGCTCGTGTCCATGACCGTGTTCGTGACCGCCCTGCCGGAGGTCATGCCCAATTCGGTGAGCGTGTCCTTCAGAGCGTTGACCTGTTCGCGAAGCGAGCGGACTTGCTCCTCGACGCTCTGCTTCGGGACACCGACCTTTCCCGATTTCGTGTCAACGACCCCGCGCGGAACGGCGGAACCGACTGATCTGTTCTGTGCCATTTGCTGATCCTCCATTTCTTGCATGTTCGGTTGGGCGACAGTTCGGGAGGGAAACGGCAGGTTGCCTCGCTGAGTTCCGTTGTCCTCATCAGGACGGGTGCTCAAAAGGGCTCGCTTCACATTTCACCGGGAATGGCGGAGGACGGACGGGTCCTATGACTGAGGGGAGGGGGCATGATCAGCCTTCCGATCGGACGCCATCGCCTCCAGATAGCCCGCAGGTCCGGAGCGCTTCATGGCCGCGAAGCCGCGATATCTCTTGTGAACGTCGCCAAGGTCATCTGGATTGGCGATAGTCCGGCACGCATCCCCCATCACGAGATCGGCATGGCGCTGCAGCGTCGCGACACGCTTCGGCTGGCGCTCGCAACTGACGACGGCCGTCAGCACATCGAGGATCCTGATCAGCACCGCGGTGCTGCCCGACCCGCTTTGCCGGATCATGTGAAACATGACGTCCACGAGCCCATCATACTCCACCGCCGGCATGACCACGGTAGGCTTGCCCTCGTGGAGGACGACACCGCTCGGCAGACGCAATGGCGCCAGATCGCAAAGGGCTGCGCCGAGCTGGTCTACAACGCTGATCGCCGTGTGGGGATCGTTCACTCCCGGCGAGAGCGCGCGAACCGCCACTTCGACGAGCCGCCTTATCGCGAATTCGATATCGTCGGCATTGCTGCGGTCCCGTCCGAGTGCGGTGGCACTGCGGATTGCCTCTTCGACTCCGTCGACTGGCGGTTTGACGAGAGCGATCGGCGCCCCGGGAAATACGCGATCACCGGGCCTGACGAGCAAACGGATGGCAGTGTGTCTGTCTGCGGCCCATTTCGCCAGCCTGGCCCCATCGAGTTGCTGAAGATAGCCGCGCCGTTCATCGACGACGGCGACGGCATCGCGCCAAAAAACCGGCGGCGGCGGTCGAGACTGCGGCCCATCGGCGGACAGGTCGTCGATCGCGCGCCTGACGTCATTGCTCACCAGGTCGATCACCGTATCGACATTGATGCGCCCCGCCATGTGGCCGACGAAATACACGAGCGTCCCGACGCAGACGAATGCGAGGCCGATGCCGACAGTGAGGGCGAGGTGCGGAATGAAGGCACCCTCGGCCTCGGTGCGGACCGTCCGCAACACCATCAGTGCATAGGAGAAGGTGCCGAGAAATGCCCCCAGGACGAATTGGTTGCCTCGGTCCTTCGTGAAGTTGCGCAACAGCCGCGGACCCATCTGCTGGGCCGCCAGGGAAAGTGCCGCGATGGTGATGGTAAAGACGGTGCCGGCAATGCCGATCGTCGTCGAGGCGATCGCGCCCAAGAGCGTCCGGGCGCCTTCCGCGCCGCCATTGTAGAGCCAGGAGTTCTCCACCATCCACGATGGAACGACGCCGTTCTGATCGAGATAGACCAGCGCCAGGGCAAGAAGAGCTCCTCCGGCGGTAAGGATCGCCGGGAGGACCCAAAAACTCCCGCTGATCGCCGCGAGAGCCTGATTGAGGCGAGCCTTCACGATGACCTCCGCGCAGCCTCGTCGACGGGCATGCGACGGCCTGCCCGCAGAGCTAACCCCCCGAGAGGCTGGGTGGTTCCGCTGCGGGCCGCGGGTGGGTTTCGGTGGCGGCAGAAGACCATGCCGAGACGCGCATCGCCACAGGCGGGCGACGGCCGCATCGTGACAGACACGCCGGCGGCCGATCATGCCTCAGTGGCACACCCCTTCTTGGTCCCGTCGCTCAAATCTGGCCGACGGGCCGGGCCGCCGCTGTCATTCAGACATTGACGATCTCGACGACGGTGACGTCGAAGACGAGATCCTGTCCCGCGAGCGGGTGATTGGCATCCAACGTCACCTGGTTCTCATCGAGATCGGTGACGGTAACGGCCATTTGCTGACCGTCCGGACCGGTTCCCTGCAGTCTCGTGCCGACCGCCACACCTTCGGGGACGACTGAACGCGGCATCGTCTGCACCTTGGCGTCGTCGTGCGGACCGTAGGCTTCCTGTGCCGGAACGGTCACGGTATTCATTTCTCCGACTTCCATTCCGCTGATCTCGCGATCGAGCCCGGGAATGATCTGGCCCGCGCCGACTTTGAACTCCAGCGGCTCCCGGCCTTGCGAAGAGTCGACTGCGGAGCCATCCGCCAGCTTGGCGGTGTAGTGAATGCGAACGACGTCGCCGTTCTTGACTTCGGTCATTGCTTGCTCTCGACTTGTACTTGAGGAAATTTTCGGTCGCGGGCCCATGGGCCGTTCGCGCCGGGCGAAATGCCGGTTCTGCCGGCGTTAATGTCAGCGGAATCTAGGGCGCTGTTGCCAGAATTAAACCGCCGAGGGTGGCGAAGATGGTGCGATCCGCACCTTGCGGACCGCCTCTCGACGGATCGTCCTCCGGACGCCCGCGGGAACAATTTTCGGTCGAAACGGATTCCTCCGCCAGTTGCCACCTGGGACATGAAAGCTTGGCTTGGAAGACGATATTTGCCGGAAAACCGCGGGCTTGGCGGCGAGGAGGCCGGCCAATCATCAAGGAAGCGGAAAACGCCTGGCGCAGCGTGGCTGCCGAGAGGGTGGGCTTCCTTGTCGATGCCGCCGCCTATTTTGCATGCCTCGAGCGCGCCATGGAGCAGGCGGAGGAGCAGATCTGGATCGCGGGATGGGATTTCGACCCGCGCATAAAGCTGCGACCCGAAGATCCGCAATCGGAGGCGCTCGGGACGTTTCTGGAGCGGCTCGCCGCGCAACGACCAAAGGTAAGAATCCGGATTCTCATCTGGGCTATGGGGCCGATCTATTCGGGAAAGTCCTTGCGGCTGTTTCGCAGGCAGAAATGGGCGACACATCCGCAGATCGAGCTCCGCTTTGCAAATCACCGTGCCCTTCGCGGCTCGCATCACCAGAAGCTCGTCTCAATCGACGACCGCATCGCCTTCGTCGGCGGCATCGACCTCACGGCACGGCGCTGGGACAGGCCGGATCACCTGGCCGAAAACGAACTGCGCCGCGACCCGGATGGAAAGCCCTACGACCCGGTGCATGATATCCAGATGGTGCTGGAGGGGCAGGCAAGCCAGTCCATCGGAGATCTCTGCCGCGCTCGCTGGAAATCGTCGATCGGCGAAGACATAAGCCCTCCGACGCCGCGGGCCGTCGCATGGCCCGCCGGAACCGTGCCGATCCTCACGGATTGCCGGATCGCGATTGCGCGCACCGAACCGGAATACGGCAATCGACGGGCGCGGCACGAGACGGTTCGGCTGACCCTTGATGCCCTCAGCAGCGCGAGCCGCCACATCTATATCGAGACCCAGTACTTCGCTTCGAACAGGATCGGCAAGCTGCTTTGCAGGCGTCTGCAGGAGCCGGACGGCCCGGAAATCGTGGTGATTACCACCTTCAGTTCGCACGGCATTCTGGAAAGACTAGTCATGGGCAACAATCGCGACCGCCTAATCCGGCGGCTCAAGCGCGCCGACCGCTATGGCAGGTTCCGGGTCCTCTATCCCGTCGTCCCTCAAGCGGATGGCTCCGAACAGGAAGTGATCATCCATTCCAAGCTGGTCGTCATCGACGAGCGGTTTCTTCGCGTAGGTTCCTCGAACTTCAATAACCGCTCGGAAGGATTCGATACGGAATGCGATGTCGCCGTCGAGGCCGCGAGCGATGGCCAATGCGCAGCAATCAGGGAAGTCCGCAACGGGCTCCTGGCGGAACATCTCGCCGTCGAACCGGGGGAAGTCGACGCGACGATACGGGAGACCGGTTCCCTCGTCGCCGTCGTCGACAGGCTGAATGTGAACAAGCGCGGTCTACGGGCCTTCGACGGGCTCGGGAACGACGGGGCGACTTCGCTTGTCTGGGGCACGGACATCGTCGACCCGAGAAGACCGGTCAGGCCACTTCACGGTACACTTGTCCTCGTGCGGCGCTGGGGAGGTCAGCTTTTAGCCTTGCTGGCGAGGCTTTTCGCCTCGTCGAAACGAAGAAACTCCGCGATCGAGAACGAGATCAAGCCGAGCGGCAGCGGCAGGAAGAAA
The DNA here is from genome assembly GCF_002288525.1 of Sinorhizobium sojae CCBAU 05684. NCBI lineage: Bacteria > Pseudomonadati > Pseudomonadota > Alphaproteobacteria > Hyphomicrobiales > Rhizobiaceae > Sinorhizobium > Sinorhizobium sojae. Next base: position 2,001,716 of record NZ_CP023068.1, on the reverse strand, counting down.
TAGATCGCCCGGAATGCTACCAATGCCCCGATATTGGCGGTCTGGCCGAGCAGGAAGGCGATCGTCGTTTCGAGCACGCCGATCCCCCCGGGGACATGGCTGATAAGGGCCGTGACATTGGCGCCGACATAGGCGGTTGCGGTCTCGAGGAAGGCAGGCGACCCGAATGCCAGCACCAGCTGATGCAGGCACGCGCTGACGCAGAGGAAGTTGGCCGTGCCGACGACCACCTGACCGGCCGCAAGCGGCAGGGACGGCATCTCGAACGTCCATCGGAAAATCCGCACCGAGCCTCGGAGCGCGCCTGCCAGGATGACATAGCCGAGCGATCCGGCGATGCAGGCAATGCCGAGCAGAAGGGCGCCGGTCCGCGACAGTCCGATGATCCGCGCCGCGCTTTCGGGCATGACGAGGCAGGAAAGGCCCGCCACGGTGGCAAGACCAAGCCCGACGGTGACGCCGCAGAAGAGAATGATTTTCGCCACTTCCTCGCCGCTGAAACCCCAGCGCGAATAGAAGCGGTAGCGGACGGCTCCGCTGCTCAAGGCCGCCACGCCCACATTGTGGCCGATCGCGAGGCTGGTGAAAGAGGTGATGGCCACCCGGCGGTAGGCGAGCCTTTGCCCGACATAGCGCACCGCCAGCGCGTCGAACAGCGTGAGGCAGAAATAGGAGAGGCAGACGAAACCAATGCCGGCGAGGAGACGGCCCAGAGGGATTTGCAGGACCGCGTCCAGGATTTCGCCGAATGTGTATCGGCTGAGCGCCCGGTAGATCAGCCAGGCGGCGACTCCGACGGCGGCGAATATGAATAGTCTCGCAATGATCTTCTTCGGCAATGGTCCCGTTCCTCAGTCGCGTCCATCGGAACGAAAAGCAGGTCCCACGTGTTCCCGGATGCGAAAGGGCCGTACTGGAATGCCTCGACCGATACGCCTCCTGACCTATAACGTCCACAGCTGCTTCGGCACCGACCGCAAGCTCGACCCCGGGCGCATCGCCGAGGTGATAGGCGAATGCAAGCCCGACATCATAGCGCTCCAGGAGGTCGACGTCGGCCGCGCGCGCAGCGGCGGAATGGACCAGGCGCACATGATCGCCGCGCATCTGCGCATGGAGGCGCACTTTCATCCCGCTCTGCATCTGAAGGAAGAACGGTATGGTGATGCGGTGCTGACGGCCTTGCCGATGCGCCTTGTCAAGGCGGAAGCCCTGCCGTCGTCCGGAGAGCCCAGAGGCGCGCTCTGGGTGGAGGTCGACATCGGCCATGTCACACTTCAGGTCATCGTCACCCATCTCGGGTTGGGTGGTTCCGAGCGTATCCGGCAGATGACGACCCTCCTTGGTCCCGGGTGGCTTGGAGGAATACGGCAATCGGAATCGCGCGTGGTCTTGGCGGGCGACCTCAACGCGATTGCACGCTCGGCCGCCTACAGGGCTCTCGCCGGCCATCTCAAGGATGCCCAGCTTCTTTCGAATGCCAAGCCGCGGCCGACCTTTCCGTCGCGATTGCCGCTTCTTCGTCTCGATCATGTCTTCGTCGGCGACGGAATAGGCGTGAAGGCCTGCCGGGTGCATGACAGTGCGATGGCGCGCTCGGCCTCCGACCATCTTCCGGTGCTGGTCGAGCTCGAAATCGAACCTCACAGGAGGTCAGTCGAAAAGGACATCCTGCCCACTTACGGAAGCGGGGCGCCGCCGCTCCCATAGCGCACCGAAAATTCGAACCGATTATCGGAACGCACGACAGGAGTTCAAAGAGGTACAGCGCCCTGTGTGCATCCAGCGGCGCCGTAACTCTGGGGGCCGGCTCAATAGCCGCCCACGATCGGCAGGATTTCGCCGGTGATGTAGCTGGAGCAATGTGGCGAGGCCAGGAAGACATAGGCCGGCGCGATCTCCTCCGGCTGGGCTGCGCGCTTCATCGGCGTGTTCGAGCCGAATTTTTCGACCGCCTCGGCCGGCTTGTCGGAGGGATTGAGCGGCGTCCAGACCGGGCCGGGTGCTACCGCATTGACGCGGATGCCTTTCGCCACGAGCTGGCCGGAAAGCGCACGCGTGAAGGCGTGGATGCCGCCTTTGGTCATCGAGTAGTCCAGAAGGTCCTTCGATCCCTCGAGCCCCGTCACCGAGCCGGTGTTGATGATCGCCGATCCGTAGGGCATGTGCGGGATCGCGGCCTTGGCCATGTAGAAATAGCCGTAGAGATTGGTCTTCAGCGTCTCGTCGAAATGCTCCTCGCTCAGATCTTCGATGTCATAGGTATGAACCTGGAAGGCCGCATTGTTAACGAGCACATCGAGATGGCCGAACGTCTTCACGGTCTCTTCCACCGCCTGACGGCAGAAGGCCGGGTCCTTCACGTCGCCGCGGATTGTGAGGCAACGCCGGCCTTCCTTCTCGACGGCGCTCCGGGTGTCGCTCGCATCCTGGGTCTCGTCGAGATGCGCGATCGCCACGTCCGCGCCTTCGCGCGCGAAGAGCACGGCCACGGAGCGGCCGATCCCGGAATCGCCGCCGGTGATCAGTGCGACCTTGTCCTTCAGCTTCTCCGATCCCTTGTAGAAGGGCGCATCGTACATCGGCTGAAGCGGCAGCTCGGCTTCGCTGCCGGGCTTTGGCTGATGAACCTTCGGAAGCGGCGGTTCGGGATAGCGCCGGGCGCCTGCCTGCATCGAACCCTTGCTTTCAGGCTTGCCCTTTTTGTCGGCGGCCGCCACTTCGGTCTGGATCTCGCGTTGCTTCTTGGCGGTAGCGGAAGATTTCATGGGGAGGCTCCTTTCGGTTCTGGCTCTAGAACTCGTCCGGAGGGCAAAAGTTGCGCGGTCAGTAGAATGCATCGCTTTCCACGGTCGAACTAACCCTCCAGATCTCGCCGACGCCGCGGAGCCCGCGATTTCCTGGATTCGGCGGATGGCAGGTGTTCTCTGAATCCATTGGTGCGGGCGAGGCGAGCGCGCATACAGCGCCGTGGGTTCTGGGGCCGATTTCAAAGCCGATACGCTACCGGGTCCTGAGACTAGAGTACGAGCATAGCGACCGTGGCAAGGCCCATGACGATCGCCGTGAGGCCGCCGAGGGCCGCCATCCACCAGGGCGCGGTCAGTCGCCCCATGATGCGCGGATTGATGGCCATGATAGTAATGGCCGCGATCAGCGGGGCAGCGAGCATACCGTTGATAACCGCACTCCAATAGAGCATCAGGAAAGGATCGAGGCCAACAAGGAACACGGCGACGCTGCCGAGCGTCGCTGCGGCTATGGTCCCGTAAAATGCCTTGGCCCTTTTAAGCGGTCGATCCAGTCCCTGCGGCCATTGAAAGAGTTCGGCAACGGCATAGGCAGCGGATCCGGCCAGGACGGGGACTGCCAACATTCCCGTGCCGATGATTCCGGCGGCGAACAGGATGAAGGCAAACTCGCCGGCGATCGGCCGGAGAGCCTCCGCTGCTTGCGCCGACGTTTCGATGTGGGTCACGCCGTTCCGGTGAAGCGTGGCGGCCGTCGCCAGTATGATGAACAGCGCGACGAGATTGGAAAAGCCCATGCCAATAAGCGTGTCGAGGCGGATACGCGCCAGTTCCGGTGCGGCTGTCTCGGGATCGGCCTTCAGTCTTGCCTGCTGGCGACGGCGGAGCTCCTCGATCTCCTGCGCCGCCTGCCAGAAAAACAGGTAGGGGCTGATGGTAGTGCCCAGGATCGCCAGCAGCGCCATTGCGTGCCGACCGTCCAGGGAAATTTGCGGGAGAAAGATGCCGCGCAGTGCCTCCGGCCAGGGGATCTCAACGGCGAGGATGACGGCGACATAGGCAAAGAGCGAGAGGGTCAGCCACTTGAGTAGAAGCGCGTACCGCCGGTAGGGCACAAACACCTCCAGCCAAACGCAGAGAAACGCGAAGAGCACGGCGTAGAGGACCTGTGGGCCATCGATAAGGAGGTAAAGTGCGGCCCCCATGGCCGCGAGATTGGCGCCTATATTGACGAAATTTGCGGCAAACAGCATCGATACGGCTGTCCTTGCCAGCCATAGGGGATAGTGCCGGCGCAAGTTCTCGGACACGCCACGGCCGGTCACCGCGCCTATGCCGGCACTCAATCCCTGGACCGTCACCATCAGGGGATAGGTAAGGATCATCGTCCAGCCCAGGGTGAAGCCGAATTGCGCGCCGACTTGGCTGTAGGTGGCGATGCCGCTCGGGTCGTCATCGGCGGCCCCGGTCACGAGCCCTGCGCGGAGCCCTTTGAAGATGTTCAGCGCCTCGTGTTTTTCGGCTTTTTGGGGAGACGAGGTTTCCGCCATATCAGGCCGCCCCATACGTCTGATCGCCGGCAGCCGGCACGGACGAGCCGCTTCCCCGCCAGCGGCGTAACTCGGCACATTCGTCTAAAGTCTTCCATCCACGAGTGGCCATCCAGGGCTTTCCGACGCAATTCATTCGCGCTCAACGGTGTCGCCTTGCAAGCGAGCCGCGGGAATAATGCCTTGGACACCACCTTGTTCCCTGTTCAGGCGATTGGCTGCACCGCCCTCCCGACGGTCGGTGCCGCGCGAAACGCTCACGGCGCCGTGACGACGATTGCGGAACACCGTCCGCTTCCGCTTCGGCAGTAGCTGTGGCTCACGCTGGAATCGAAATAGGCGGCGTCCCCTTTTCCGAGCAACACGGTCTCCTTGCCCACCGTCAATTCGAGCTCTCCGTCGGTTACGAAGACCAGCTCGGCACTTCCGTGCTGGTGCGGGTCGGACGGTCGCGAATCCATCGGAAATTCCGCATAGAAGCTCTCCATCCGGCGATCGGGAGCCGGATAGTCGAGGCTCTCGAACAGGTAGGCCGGCTGCCCCTTGGCCGGCGGAACCGGCAGGCGCAGGCGCTCGCCAGCCCGAACGACTGAGACCCGCGGCCGCTGCGTTTCCTGGCTGAAGAAGTGGTCCAGGCCGACGCCGAACACCATTGCGATGCGCACGAGGGTCGGAAGCGTGGGGAAGAGCCGCCCCCGCTCGATCTTGGACAGCATCGCGGTGGACAGCCCCGTATGGGCGGCAAGCTGCGTCAGGGCGAGCTTCTTCTTGAGGCGAAGCGCGCGAAGCCGGGGGCCGATCTGATAGCGCTCCAGTTCCGTTTCGAGCGTCTGCGAAAGTCCGTCCATCAAGTCGTTTTCCTCTCATGCCTTGTCTGTCGAGAAGTTTATCATGGCATGAAAATAAATGTAACTTTCACGAAAAGTTGAGTGGAAAGAAAAACTCCTTTCTCTACATGAAAGTAGAACCGTGTGGCATGAGGCCGACGGTTCCGAACAGGAGTCCAAGCAAATGACGTTCAAGTTTGCACAGAAAGCGGCCCTTGCCGTCGTAACCATGGGACTGGTTCTCGGGCTGAAGGCCGGCATCGCTGCAGAGAAGGATATCGTCGACACGGCCGCCGGGGCCGGGCAATTTCAAACGCTCGCCGCTGCTATCGACGCTGCAGGTCTCACCGAAACGCTGAAGGGCGCCGGTCCATTCACGGTCTTCGCCCCGACCGATGACGCTTTTTCCAAGCTGCCGGCCGGCACGGTCGAAAACCTTCTGAAGCCGGAGAACAAGGAGAAGCTGGTAAGCGTGCTGACCTATCACGTGGTTCCGGGCAAGGTCTTGGCGGCGGATGTGGTGAAGCTGAACGAGGCGAAGACCGTCAACGGCAAGATGATCACGATCAAGGCGTCCGGCGACGGCGTGATGGTCAACGACGCCAATGTCACGGCGACCGATATTGGCGCCTCGAATGGCGTCATCCACGTCCTCGACGAGGTGATCCTGCCGCCGGAAGGCTGACAAATGAGGCTCAACACTCGAGGGGTGCGCGTCGGCGCCCCTCGATGGAGGAAAAGATGAAGACTGTGAATCTGATTACACTCGCCCTCGTCATTGTGGGCGGAATGAACTGGGGTCTCCTAGGACTTTTCGGATTCGACCTCGTGGCTGCACTGTTCGGCGTAGGCTCGGCGATTTCGCGCATCGTCTATAATGCAGTCGGTGCATCCGCCGCGGTGCAGCTCGTGCCGCTCCTCTCAACCTTGGGCGGCGGCAGATTCACCGCCGAACGGGGCTGATGCCGTTACTGCTCCGCGCGTGTTTTTCGGATTCAAAGGTCGCTGTAGCGCTTCGAATTGCTGCGTGTCTTCTCCTCAAATCGACGTCGATTGCAGGAGACATGCGGTCGGGGAGCGGTTCGGCCGGCCGCTTCCCGGCGAGGGCATCACCAAAGGCGAATGATCATGTCTTGCACATGGGTGGAAGTGAACGACCGCATGCAGCAGGGCTACCGATACGCGCTGACTGCGCCGGTAGGGCAACACTTTCACGCGGACTTCACGCCGGACCTCACACCCGCAGAAATGCTGGCGTTCGGCGTTTTCGGCGGTAAGTACATGACGGATTGCCAGGACGAGTTCCCGAAGGAGTGGTTCGCGGCCGCGCGGCTGTCGCCACGACGGAACGCTCGGCTCAATTTCTTCGGAGTCGAAGCCAGCCAGCGGCTCAGCTTGTGGCGTGCCAAGGGCTGGCTCCATCCCGACGATCCGCGCGGCTGGTTTCAGTGGTACTGCCGCTACTTCCTGGGCCGGCGGTTGCCCGGCGAAGACGAACGACAGATCGGACGATGGAAAGCCATGCGGCGCCACCTGGCCCAGCTTCGCCGCCATTGCGAGCCGTGCGACTGGCACTGCCGCCCGCGGCAGCGTCAGGCGCTGCTGCAATGGGCATATGACAGCCGCGGTCTGGATGCCGCGGTGCCGAAGTGGCGAGAGGAAGGGAACTCGGGCCCCGTTCGCGGCTTTAGCGGGAGCAGGTGCCGACGGATGCCTATCGAGGCGGCACCTTTGACCGGTGTGGGAGAGGGTCCATGTTGTTGCGCGCGCGGGAGGAGATCATGAGCGAGGGGTTGGCGCTATCTCGTGGCGCTTGCGCTCAATCTCGCCATCGCCCTCGCTGAACTCATCGGCGGCATCCTGTCCGGCAGCCTAACGCTGATCGCCGACGCGGCCCACAATGCGAGCGAAGGCCGATGCGCTGAGGAAGCGCATCAAGGAGCCGCTCATCGACCGCTACGGCATCGGCCATGTCATGCTGGAAATCGAGTTTACGGCCAGCGTCGATCACAACCGCGACGTCATCGGCAACGAGCATTGAGGAGGGAACCCGCGGCGGCCGCATCGGGAACGGAATCGCCCGTCGGTGGTTTGGCATTCACAACACAAACCACTGGAGGAGCACATGCTGAAGAAATTGCTCGTTGCGGCCGCACTCTGCGCGGGCCCCGTATCGCCGGTCTTTGCCCAGGCGGACCTCATATGCGATCAGGACGGACTACAAGCGCTTGAGGCCGAGATCGCGCAGATCGAGGATCTGCAGCGAAAGAGCCAGGCGGAACAGGCGCTCGCCGAGGCGAGGGCGGCCCTGGCCGCGAACGATATAGACAATTGCAAGCTCCATATGGGTGAGGTCACCACGGCAGCCAAGCCGCAGAGCGATCCGCTCTGACGCCGACAATCGGGACCTGATTTCCTATAGGGGACCGAAGCCGGGGCATGAGCCCCGGCGCTTCACCGATTCCAACCTTTGTTTTCCGCCCTTTTCGTGCCCGCCGAACCGAACTCGGCTGAGGCAGGGCCGCCTTGGCGCCGGTGCGCCGAAGCGGGCTGCGGCGGCGCCTCGGCCCCGGAATGCAGATAGCCGGCGTCGAATTCCGCAATTCGCGCCAGACCAGCCGGATCCAGGATGACGATGCCGTTGCGGTGCTGTTCGATCAGCCCCATCGCCTTGAGCTTGCCGATCGTACGGCTGACATGCTCCGTCGTCAGGCCGAGAAAGTCACCGATCCACCTCTGTTGCAGCAAGATGCGTTTCGAACGCGAAGGCGGCACACCCGCGAGTTCGCGACGCAGGCGGAATTCGGTCAGCAGATGCGCCAGTCGCCGGATCGCGGGTCGTCGGCCGACGCTCAGCAGGCGCTCGAACAGGATGGAACGGCTCCGGGTCTCCTGATGCAGGAGCAGGATTGGTATCTGCGGATAGCGCGCAAAGAGGTCGAGAACCCTGCCGGTCGAGATCTCCACGATTTCCGCGTCCGTGAGCGCGGCAAGAAAATGGTCCGACTCGCCGAAAAGGATGCAGCCGAGGTCACAGAACCTCGTCGGGAAAACCAGATCGGCACTCTGTCTCTCGCCGTTCCGGAGAATCCGATACTGAACCGCCAGCCCCTCGACGAGTATTCTCGCGACGTCGCCGGGTTCGTCCGGCCTGTATATCGTATCACCTCGCTGGAACCGCCGGATTTCTCTCGGGGTATTCAGGATCGCCTGCTTTTCCGATTCAGCGAGAGGCAGATGACGGACAAATCGTATCATACGTCCCTTCCGTTCGTGATCGTCTCCTGTCGGCCATAGGGTGGACGGCCTGCGAGAGCGTTCGAATGGCCTTTTGGCAAGGCGAGGGCCATCGGTATTGGCTGTCCATGATCTGGATCAATGATCGCTGTGGATCATTTTCGTTACTTTAGCACGGCATAAAACAACAATCGCCCTGGGGATCATGAATTGGGAGAAGACGATGGCTGGATACTCGGTACACCGTTTTCGCGGATTGGAGCGTCAGGAGGAGACCGGACCTGGGCCGGATTTCCGCGTAACCTACTCCAGAAGCTCAGGATGGCAGATCGAGATTGTCTCACGACATGCGCATGAATGGGCCAAGGCAAACGCCAGCCCGGCACTCTTTAACAATGAGGGCGGTCGCATCTCAACCGACCTCGCTGGCGTCAATCATCTCGTGTACAATGCGCGCACGGATGGTTTGAAGACCGAATATATCGGCCCGCGTCGTATCCTCACATTCTGACCGCGCACCTTTTGCGCAACGACCCCGTCGCTGGCGGCTTCCAGGAGGGAGCCGCCGACGTCCCAGCGGAGGGAACGGCCATGAACCGGCACGTTGCAGTACCGACAGAGGTGTGGGCTGCGATTGCCACTTATCTGCGCGACAGGCGGGGAACGCTCGTGGAGATCAGCGATGCGGTCAGTGTCGTCCGGCGCGGAGTTCCGCCTGTCAGGCTGAGCGATCGGCAACTCGGCGATGCCATCGCGGGCGAGGCGGTGAAGATCAACTGTGCTGTCTTCTTCGACACTTGCTTTCGGAAAGATGGTTGACCGCACCGGGAGCGAGCCGTCAAGACAACTGCATCGGCCCCGGGGGCAGATGCGGCTTGACGCTGGTCAATGCCCCTCGACGCGTCGGATGCAATGCTAGAAGTAGTTTGCTCCGCAGCGCCAGAACAGGCGCATCGGCTCACCTCACCCTTTCCGAATGGATGGTCGGGCATATCTTATTTTAAATTTCGCTCCGACGGTGCCCTCCGGCATTTTGACGAAAGTGCCGGATATTTCGTTCCGACGGCAGCATCGGCCCGAAAACCGGAACCCGTTTCTCGGACGCACGATACGCGGATGCACGGCTTTTCAGCGTCCTTTGTGCGTTCCGAGGGACGCGGAGCTGCAATTCCCAGCGGAAGGCGAGGATGATGCCGCGCAACGCAGAACGGACGGCAGCCCCTGAAAAGGTTTCGGAGGCCGGCTCGGCCCGTAAGGAGGAGCCCTATCGCCAGAGTGTCGGGCAGGTCGCTGCCGCCCTCGAGACCGACACGGAACAAGGCCTTAGCGCCGAGGAGGCGGCACGGCGGCTATCCCGTTTCGGGCGCAACGAACTGACGGAGGAGAAGCCGCCCTCGCGCTGGCGGCGATTTCTCTCCCAATTCAAAGACGTTCTCGTGCTGCTGCTGATTGCGGCGGCGCTGATCTCCGGGCTTCTGTGGCTGGTCGAACCGGACACGCAACTGCCCTACGAGGCCATCGCGATCCTGGCCATCGTCTTCCTCAACGCCGCCATCGGCTACCTGCAGGAGGCACGCGCCAGCGAAGCCGTTACCGCGCTGCGGCAGATGACGGCAGTTCAATCGACGGTTCTGCGCGGCGGTGAGCAGCGGGAGATCGCCATTGCCGAGCTGGTGCCCGGGGACGTGCTTCTGCTCGAGGAAGGCGATGCCGTTTCGGCGGATGCGCGGCTGATCGAGACGGCGAGCCTTCGCGCAATCGAGGCGGCGCTCACCGGAGAAAGCCAGCCGGTCGCCAAGGACACCGAGCCGCTCGCACGGGCGGCTGCGCTCGGAGACCGCAGCAACATGGTCTTCAGCGGGACCTCCGTCGCCCGCGGACGGGGCCGCGCGATCGTCACGGCTACGGGCATGCGGACGGAAATGGGGCGGATCGCCGGCCTGCTCAAGGTGACGCGGGACCAGCGGACGCCGCTCCAGCGCGAGCTCGACCGGGTTGGCCGCCTCCTCGGCGCAGCGGTCGTCGCCATCGCCACCGTCATCATCGCGATGATCCTGTTGATCGAAGAGATCGACGGGCTCACCGCCCTGTTCGACGTCCTGATCTTCGGCGTCGCGATCGCGGTCGCCGCAGTGCCTGAAGGGCTTCCGGCGATCATCACGGCCGTGCTCGCGGTCGGGGTACAGCGCATGGCGGTGCGCAATGCCGTTATCCGGCACCTGTCGGCGGTCGAAACACTCGGCTCCGCCGACGTCATCGCCTCCGACAAGACCGGCACGCTGACCCGCAACGAAATGACGGTCCGGCGGGTCGTGACGGCGAGCGGGGCGGTCGAATTCGAGGGCACGGGCTATGCGCCGCAGGGCGCCATGCACCGGCCCGGAGGCGAGGCTGTCGAGGCGGCGTTGAAGGAGGAGGTGCTGCTTGCACTGGCCGCCGGCGCCCGCGCCAACAATGCACGGATCGAGGAAGTGGAAGGTCGCTGGACGGTGAAGGGCGATCCAACCGAGGGGGCGCTCGTTGTCGCCGCATGCAAGGCGGGCCTCGGCAAGGAGGTCGCCGACCGCTTTGAGCGGGTGCATGAACTCCCCTTCTCCTCCGAGCGGAAGCTGATGAGCACGATCCATGAGGATGGCGATGCGGGCCCCTTTCGCCTCTTCACCAAGGGAGCGCCGGAAGTGCTCCTGTCGCGCTCGACGCAGGAACTGGTCGGCTCGGAGCCTCGGCCGCTTACCGAGGAACGGCGCTCGCAGATTCAGACCGCCAACGAAGAACTCGCGGGGCAGGCGCTGAGAACGCTTGCGACGGGCTATCGTTCGCTGCCTTCCGGACAGCTGGGCGGAGCCGACGGCAGATCGGCGGAACGGGACCTCATCTTCCTCGGCCTCATAGGCATCATGGATCCGCCGCGCGAGGAGGCCAGGCGCGCGGTCGCGCGCGCCCGCTCGGCAGGAATCCGGCCGGTCATGGTCACGGGGGACCATCCCCGCACCGCGGCCGTGATCGCGCGCGAGCTCGGCATTACCGAGGACGAGCGCGCCGTGACCGGCACCGAACTCGAGACCATGTCCGATGAGGACCTCGACCGTGTCGTTGCGGAGACCTCGGTCTTTGCCCGTGTCGACCCGGAGCACAAGCTGCGCATCGTCGAGGCCTTCGGGCGTGCGGGCCTCACCGTCGCCATGACGGGCGACGGCGTCAACGACGCGCCGGCGCTCAAGGCCTCCGATATCGGCATCGCCATGGGCATCACCGGCACGGATGTTTCCAAGGAAGCCTCGGACATGGTGTTGGCTGACGACAATTTCGCGACAATCGTCGCTGCCGTCGAGGAGGGGCGGACGATCTTCGCCAATATCCGCAAGTTCATGCGGTACCTGCTCTCCTCGAACATCGGCGAGGTCATGACGATGTTCTTCGGTGTGCTCCTGGCAGAAGCGATCGGGCTTAGGGCGGCGGGAAGCGGCGGCATCGTGCTGCCGCTGCTTGCCACTCAAATCCTCTGGATCAACCTGGTCACGGATGGAGCCCCCGCCCTGGCACTCGGGGGCGACCCGGCCGATCCCGATGCGATGAGGAGGCCGCCGCGACCGCGCGACGAGGGGGTGGTCACGCCGCGCATGTGGATTGGGATCGCCTTCGTCGGCGCCATCATGGCCGCAGGCACGATCCTGGTACTCGACGCCTCACTTCCGGGCGGCTTCATCGACGGCTCGGGCACGCTCGCCTATGGCCGGACCATGGCGTTCACCACCTTGATGCTGTTCCAGCTCTTCAACGTCTTCAATGCGCGCTCCGACGAGCAGAGCGCATTTGTCGGCCTGTTCGCCAACCGATGGCTCTGGGCCGCGGTGGGGCTCTCGCTCGCCTTGCATGCCGCCGTGATCTACGCGCCGTTTCTGCAGGCAGCCTTCTCCACCGTTGCGATCGGCATCGGCGACTGGGCGCTCTGCGCCGCCGCGGCAAGTTCCGTGCTGTGGCTGCGGGAGATCGAGAAGTTCTTCACGCGGAGGCTGGCCGGCCGACATCGGCGCCGCGCAGACGACGGGATGGCCGATGCTTACTGAGCGACGAATCCGCCGTCGACCGGGATGTTCGCCCCGGTCACGAAGGATGCGCGATCGGAACACAGCCACACGATCAGTTCCGCGATCTCCTCCGGCGTTCCAATGCGGCCGATGGGGTGCAGCGGGTTCATCATTTCGCGCGTCGTCATCGCGCCACCGGTCGCTTGTTCGGCGAGCGAGTCGAGCATGCGCGTGTCGACGCCGCCGGGACAGACCGCGTTCACTCGGATGCCCTGCTTTCCATATTCGAGGGCGGCATTCTTGGTAAGCCCATTAACCCCGTGCTTCGACGCGACATACGGCGCCAGGCCAGGAAAGCCGATCAGGCCGGCAACGGAGGCAAGGTTGACGATCGAACCGCCGCCATGCTTCAGCATCTGCCGGATCTCCGCTTGCAAGCACAGGAATGTCCCCCGCAGATTGACGGCGATGATGCGGTCGAAATTGTCAAGCGGTTGCTCGACCAAGGGAAGGATTTTGCCTTCGATGCCGGCATTGTTGCAGGCGCAATCGAGCCGGCCGAAGCGTTCGATCGTCCTGGCTACGAGCGCATCGACCTCCTCGGGCAGCGAAATATCGGCTTTCACGAAGAACGCCTCGCCACCACGCTCCTCGATCATGGCGACCGTCTGCTCGCCACCCTCGATGTCGACATCGGATACCACGACCCTTGCTCCCTCAGCGGCAAAGGCCAGGGCGGCGGCACGTCCGATGCCGGCAGCCGAGCCCGTCACGAGAGCGGATTTTTCGGATACCATGTCCATACCGGTCTCTCCCTTGTTTGGAACGGAAAATCCAGACTAGCACAGGCGGCCCGGCTCGGATTGACCGAGGTCAAGCGCGAAGCCCCAGTCATGCCGCCTCGACTCGCTGCAGCATTCGCTTCAATTCTTTCCGGCTCGAATAGGAGTTCTGGGTCCCCGCGCGGGACACCGGATACCGGCGCCCACTGCAAAGGTCCTTAAACTCGTCCTCGCAGACGTTGTTTCCTCTCCGAGGGAACAAGGCCGCGCGTTGATTGTTCGGGTAAAATCAGGAATCGGCCAACTCATCTCGGGAGGAGCCAGAATGAGCAACGAAGACAATCCCCGCGTGCCAAGCGATCCATCCGGCCTGCCAAAAACGTCACCGGGTGCCGACGCTCCACAGGGCGAAGGCATCGAGAGGACGGGTGAGAGCGGGGCGGAACGCGACCTGCAGAAAGCGCTTTGGGACGACCTGGACGAAGGGCGGCGGTTTGCCAAGGAACAGGTCGAGCAAGTCAAGACGGACGTCGCCCGCAAGGCGGAAGGCCAGAAGAACGCGGCGGCACGCCAATTGAGCGGCGTCGGAACGGCCATCGAGAAAGTCGGCGCCGAGCTCGAGCAATCCGATCAACCGGCGCTTGGCCGCTATGCCAGGCAGATCGGCAATTCGCTTCGCAAATATGCCGGCGACGTGGAGGGTCGAAGCCTCGGCGAGATCGCTGCCGTGGCCGAAGATTTCGGCCGCAGGCAGCCACTCGCTTTTCTGGGCCTTGCGGCTATCGCGGGTTTGAGTGCCAGCCGTTTCCTCGTCGCCTCTTCGGAACGCCGCACCCGACGGGAGCCCTCCGGACAATCGCCCTCACCGGATCGGCCGCATCAAGTCCAGGAGGTACTGCGCAATGGTTAATCAACGAGACGATCGCCCGTTGACCGAGCTTCTGACGGGGCTGGTAACGGACATATCCGGGCTCTTCCGCAAGGAAATCGATCTTGCGAAAGCCGAGGCATCCGAAAACCTCAACCGCGCCGTGGGCAGCATTGAAACGCTTCTCATCGGACTGGTCTTCGCCATCGGCGCCATCGGTGTGCTGCTGACCGCGGTCGTGCACGGTCTGGCGGCATTTCTCGTCGCCCAGGGCATGACCGAGCCGAATGCCGATGCGCTGTCCGCCGCCATCGTCGGCGCCGTGGTCGCATTGCTCGCATGGGCAATGGTGTCGCGCGGCCTTTCGACATTGCGGGACAGCAGTTTCAAGTTCGACAGAACGGCCGCGTCGTTGCGGCGTGATGTCGACGTCGTGAAGGAGAGAGTGCAATGAACGCTTACGCGCACTCGGCTGCCGAGCTGCAGCGGGAGATCGCGGCCGACCGCGAGAAGATCGAGGCAAGGTTGCATGCGATCCAGGATCGCATGTCGCCCGGCCAGCTGATGGACGAGGTGATCCACTACGCCAGGACGAGCGGCGGCAACGACTATCTGCACAATCTCGGCGTGGCTCTGCGGTCGAATCCGATTCCGGTCGCGCTGGCCGGGATCAGCATTGCATGGCTGATCGCCAATCCGGGCTCACGGGCGCCGCAATACAACGAACCGGAGAGCGAGCCGGACGACTATCCTCTGGCAACGGTCAACGGCCTGATCAAGCGCACCGGCCCCGTGGAAGAGAGTTTCGGCGAACGCTACAGCCACTTCGCCGATGAAGCGGGCAACCGCTTCCGGGCGCTCACCGATGCCACCGGACGTCGCGCAGGGCACTTCGTCGACCAAGGCGGCAAGATGTATCGTGGCTTTGCCGACGCCGCCGGCAAGCAGATCGAAGACATACGCGACGAGACCGGCGCCCTGTTTGACGAGGCCACCGGCTGGACATCGAGGACATGGCGGCAGGTGAGTGAATCGACTGGCCGCATGGCCCACT
Source organism: Sinorhizobium sojae CCBAU 05684 (assembly GCF_002288525.1). Classification (NCBI taxonomy): domain Bacteria; kingdom Pseudomonadati; phylum Pseudomonadota; class Alphaproteobacteria; order Hyphomicrobiales; family Rhizobiaceae; genus Sinorhizobium; species Sinorhizobium sojae. The sequence continues at coordinate 1,986,620 of NZ_CP023068.1, read as the reverse complement.
CCATAGCCGAGACCGGCAGATCCGTCGCCGGAAGCGTACGCAACGCCGGCAGATCGCTGGAAGAGGAGAGCGCCCGCGTGAATGCGGCGATTCTCAAGCATTTTCGCGATCAGCCCCTGGTCGGCGGGGCGCTCGCATTCGCCGTCGGCGCTGCCATCGGAGCCGCGCTGCCCCGTACCGAGACCGAGGACGAGGCAATGGGCGAAGCATCGGACCGGATGCGCGAAGACATCGCCGACAGGGCGAGTGAAGCGGCCGGCGAGGCGGTGGGTGCTGCCGAGAAGGTCGTGCAGAAATCCAGCGATGCCGCGCTTGAAGCGCACGACGCCGCCCTGGAGCGCCTGCGGGAAACGCTGCGGGAATGATCGGTGCTGTGCGTCCTAAGGGACGCACACGCAGTGGCTGGCAATGCGAACGATGGACCGGCAAACGATCGGGACTGGGATCGCCTGATGAATCCTCGTGAAAAAGCAAACGAGGCGACGATGAACGCGCGGCAGGAGGCGGAGGGGGGACGAAACCCCATCTCGATGACTGACCTGCGCGACGTTTTTTGGCGTCTTGTGGCCCAGATCAGGGACGACCGCGTGACGCTGGTCGCGGCCGGCGTCACCTTCTATCTCATTCTCTCTCTGTTTCCAGGGCTGGCCACGCTCGTCTCGATTTACGGTCTCGTCTCGGATCCGGCCACCATCGCCAATCAGATTTCCTTCCTCTCGGCGGTCCTGCCGTCCGAGTCGCTCGAAATCGTCACGGACCAGTTGAATACACTGGCCTCGCAGACGGCATCGAGCCTCAGCATCGGCTTCCTGGTGGGGCTGCTCATAGCGCTCTGGAGCGCGCGCAACGGGATGTCGGCGCTCTTCGAGGCGATGAACATCGCCTATGACGAGAAAGAGGAGCGCGGCATCGTCCGGCTGACGCTGTTGAGCCTCGGCTTCACGCTGGGCGGCCTGCTGATCATCGCCGTCCTCATCGCGGCGATTGCGGTCCTGCCGGCATTCTTTGCGCTGTTTCCCGGCGAGCCCTGGCTGGAGAACGTGGCGAAGCTCGTGCGATGGCCCGTGCTGCTCCTGGTTCTCGGCGCCGGAATCATGGTGCTCTACCGCTACGGTCCGAGCCGCGATCCGGGCAAGCTCAAGTGGCTGACCTGGGGCGTGGGTTTCAGCCTGGTCTCGTGGCTGGCCGCTTCGGTCCTGTTCTCCTATTACATCGACAACTTCGCGAACTACAATGCGACCTACGGCACGCTGGGTGCCGCGATCGGCTTCATGCTCTGGATCTGGCTTTCCACCCTGATCGTGATCGTCGGGGCAGAACTCAACGCCGTGCTGGAACGCAAGACGGCGCGGGACCCCGGGCAGACCGGCGAAGGCGACACGCCCGCCACGGACAGGGCCGGCGGCGCGAAGGATTAGCAAAGGCGACCCTTTCTCTCCGCCGCCCATTCCTCCTATAGTGGCGGTGCGGAATCCACAACGAAGGCGGTCGCAATGTTGAAGCGCGCGATGGTCGCCCCGAACGACTATGACTACTGCGTGATCGGTGGCGGCATCGTCGGTCTGGCAACGGCCGGCGAACTGCTTCGGCGCGAGCCGGGAGCCCGGCTGCTCGTGCTGGAAAAAGAGGATCGAGCGGGCCTTCATCAAACCGGCCATAACAGCGGCGTCATCCATGCGGGCATCTATTATCAGCCGGGGTCCTTGAAGGCGCGGCTCTGCCGGGAGGGAGCGCGGGCGACGAAGGAGTTCTGTTCGCGCAACCGGATCGCCTTCGAGGAGTGCGGCAAGCTTCTCATCGCGACGAACGATCTCGAGATGGAACGCATGGAGGCGCTGGCCGCCCGCGCCGTGCAGAACGGAATCGTTTTCGAGCGCTTCGATCATGGCCGGCTGCGCGCTGCCGAGCCGTCGATCACCGGCCTTGGCGCATTGTTCGTGCCGTCCACCGGCATTGTCGCCTACGGCGCAATCTGCGCGGCCATGGCCGTGGACATCGCCGAGAGAGGCGGCCAGGTCCTGTTCCAGGCGCGGGTGACCGCAATCGACGAGCATGAGAGCGGCGTCACGGTCAAGGCGGGCGGCGAGACGTTCCGCGCCGCTCGGCTGGTCGCCTGTGCCGGCCTGCAATCGGACCGGCTGGCGCTTCTCGCCGGGCTGGCGATCGACCATCGGATCGTGCCCTTCAGAGGCGAATATTACACGCTGCCGGCGAGCCGGGCCGGGATCGTCCGGCACCTGATCTACCCGATCCCGGATCCGGACCTGCCCTTTCTCGGCGTGCATCTGACGCGCATGATCGACGGTAGCGTCACAGTCGGGCCGAATGCCGTGCTCGGCTTTGCGCGCGAAGGCTATGAAAAGGGCAGCGTGGATTGGAAGGACATGGCGGACATGGCCGGCTTTGCCGGCTTCTGGCGCGTGCTTGCCAGGAACTGGCGCTCCGGCCTCGACGAATTCGGCGGTTCTCTTTCCAGACGGCGCTACCTCGAAAAATGCCGCAAATATTGTCCGTCCCTGACCCTTGCCGATCTGACGCGGCCGGGTGCCGGCATCCGGGCGCAGGCGGTTCTGCGCGACGGGTCCCTGGTGCATGATTTCCTGTTCGTGGCGTCCGAGCGCATGCTGCATGTCTGCAACGCCCCGTCGCCCGCGGCCACATCCGCCATCCCCATTGCAGGCATGATCGTCGATCGCCTGCTCGAGAAACCGGTGATGCGGGAGACAGAGGAACCAATCCTGAAGCCGGGTTGATCGGAGAACCATTCGCAAGGCCGGCGATCGCGGTGTTGCTCCGGCCGGCGCGGGCACGTATTTCTCTTGTCGACAAGAGGAATGCCAGATGACCCATAGCAGTACCGACACCACTTCCGGCCCGGAACGCAAGCGCGGTTCCGGTGTCAAGATCGTCTATGACGTCTTGCGCGACGAGATCCTCGATCTCGTGCTGCCGCCCGGCAGCCCGATCGACGAGGTGCAGCTCGCCGAGCGCTTCAAGCTGTCGCGCACGCCGATCCGCGAGGCCCTGGTGCGGCTCGCAGGCGAGGGGCTGATAGACACGCTTCCGAACCGATCGACGATGGTGTCGAACATCGACTTTCTGAACCTGCACACCTATTTCGACGCGCTGGTGCTGATGTATCGGGTAACGACGCGATTGGCGGCCGAGTACCATCGTCCGGAGGACCTGGATCCGATCCGCGCGCGCCAGGCGGAGTTCGCCGCCGCCGTGGAGGCCCAAGATGCGCTGGCTATGATCGCCACCAACGCTGCCTTCCACTCGGCCATCGCCGAGGCCGGACGCAATCTATATTTCACCGGTCTTTTCAATCGGCTGCTCGACGAGGGACGGCGAATCCTGCGGCTCTACTATCAATCCTATGACGACCGGCTGCCGCAGCGCTTCGTCGACGAGCACGAGGAGATGATCGCCGCCATCGCGGCGCGCGACGTCGAGGCGGCCGACCGGCTGGCGCGGACGCATGCCGAGCAGATCGTCGAGCAGATACAGAAGCTTTTCGCCCGCAATGGGCGGCTGGATATCAGCCTCACTCCAAATTCTGTCGACAAATAAAATACAAGATGTATTATCGCTTCGGTTCGGTCGGACGAAGTGCCGGTGGCGGCGCCTTTTTCCCGCTGTAAATCTTTGAATAGACGCATCGAGCCTTCCGAAATTCGGTGCTGACTTTCGGGCCGATGCGCGAGAGCCAACAGGAGTTTGCGGAATGAAAGCGAAGATTTTTTCCGGTGTCGTGCCGGCGCTGATGACCCCTTGCAAGGAAGACCGCAGCCCGGACTTCGATGCCCTGGTCCGCAAGGGCAAGGAACTGATCGGAGAAGGCATGTCCGCGGTCGTCTATTGCGGCTCGATGGGCGACTGGCCGCTCCTGACGGACGCGCAGCGAATGGAGGGCGTCGAACGGCTGGTGCAGGCGAGCGTGCCCGTCATCGTCGGCACAGGTGCCGTCAACAGCGCATCGGCTGTCGCGCATGCGGCGCATGCCGAGAAGGTGGGCGCTGAGGGTCTCATGGTGATCCCGCGGGTCCTCTCGCGCGGGCCTTCGCTCGCGGCGCAGAAGGCGCATTTCAAGGCGATCCTCTCCGCCGCGCCGAACACGCCGGCGGTGATCTACAACAGCCCCTATTACGGCTTCGCGACCCGAGCCGATCTGTTCTTCGCGTTGCGCGCCGAGCATCCGAATCTCGTCGGGTTCAAGGAATTCGGCGGGCCTGCCGACTTGCGCTATGCGGCCGAACACATCACCAGCCGTGACGACGACGTTTCCCTGATGATCGGTGTCGACACCGCCGTCCTCCACGGCTACGTGAATTGCGGCGCGACCGGCGCAATCACCGGCATCGGCAACGTTCTGCCGAAGGAGGTGATCCATCTCTGCAGGCTGTCGGAGGCTGCCGCCCGCGGCGACGTGGAAGCGCGCCGGCGTGCCCAGGAGCTGGAGCAGGCGCTCGCGGTCCTCTCCTCCTTCGACGAAGGCCCGGACCTCGTCCTCTATTTCAAGCACATGATGGTGCTGAAGGGGGAGAAGGAATATACCCTTCATTTCAATGAAACCGACGCGCTGACCGATAGCCAGCGCGGCTATGTGGAGGCACAGTTCAAGCTGTTCAACAGCTGGTATGCCGAGTGGAGCAAGTGCTCCGGCGCCGTGGAAGCCTAGCGCGTGGCCCGAAAGTCGGACGCTCCACGCTGACGCGGTTCGCAGAAAGGAAATTCGAATGGCGGTCACCCCCAAAGGCGATTACCGTGCTGCGAGCCGGCGATGACGGGCGAAGCCGACGTCATCGTAATCGGTGCCGGGGTCGTCGGGCTGTCTGTGGCGGTCGCTGCTGAGGCGCGCGGGCTGTCGGTCACCGTGCTCGACCGTGAGGGACCGGCGGCCGGGGCTTCCGCCGGCAATGCCGGCGCCTTCGCCTTTACCGATATTCTGCCGCTCGCCTCGCCGGGAATCCTGAGGCAGGCGCCGAGATGGCTTCTCGATCCGCTCGGGCCGCTGACGGTGCCCCCCGCCTACGCACTCAGGATCGCGCCGTGGATGTTCCGCTTCTGGCGCGCCTGCGCGCCCGGGCGAGTCGCCCGTTCGACCGCGGCGCAAACGGCCTTGATGGATCTCTCGAAGGCCGAACTGGAGCCGTTCCTGAAGCGGACCGGCACGATGCCGATGCTGCGCAAGGAGGGCAACCTGCAGGTCTATGAGGGCGAAGCGGAGTTCAAGGCCTCGCTTGGCGGCTGGAAAGCGCGGGCGGAGCACGGCATCGTGTTCAACCACCTCGACGCGGCCGGCATGGCCGAGATCCAGCCGGGCCTCGCGCCGCGCTTCACCCGCGGGACCTTCACGCCAGGCTGGTACTCCATTTCCGACCCGAAGCTCTATACGCTGGCGCTTTCGGATCACGTCCGCGCCAAAGGCGGCGCGATCGAGCGGGCGGAGGTCATGGCGCTTCAGCCGGTCGAGGGCGGGGTGGACGTGCTGAGTGCGGACGGAAGAGCCCGGCGAGCGGCACAAGTCGTGCTTGCGGCGGGGGCTTTCTCCCACCGGATCGCCCGAACGATCGGCGAGCGCATCCCGCTCGAGACCGAGCGGGGCTACAACACGACGCTTCCATCCGATGCCTTCGATCTGCGCACCCAAATCACCTTCGGCGGCCACGGCTTCGTCGTCACGCGTCTGTCGACCGGCATCCGCGTCGGCGGTGCCGTGGAACTCGGCGGTCTCGAAATGCCGCCGAATTTCCGCCGGTCTGAGGCCATGCTGAAGAAGGCGCAGGCCTTCCTGCCGGGGCTGAAGCCCGAGGGCGGTGTGCAGTGGATGGGGTTCCGCCCCTCGTTGCCTGACAGCCTGCCGGCGATCGGCCGCGCCCGTGCGACGCCGAGGGTGATATATGCTTTCGGCCACGGCCATCTCGGCCTCACCCAATCCGCAGGCACCGCACGGCTGGTCGCCGATCTGCTGAGCGGAGCGCCTCCCGCTATCGACATCGCATCCTTTTCGCCGCAACGCTTCTGACAGAGGTTTCGAGCATGGCCACCCATACCTTCTCCTGCATCGACGGGCACACCTGCGGGAACCCCGTCCGGCTCGTTTCGGGCGGCGGTCCGCGTCTCGAGGGCGCCAACATGCTGGAAAAGCGGGCGCATTTCCTGCGCGAGTTCGACTGGATCCGCACCGGCCTGATGTTCGAGCCGCGCGGCCACGACATGATGTCGGGCTCGATCCTCTATCCGCCGACGCGGCCGGATTGCGACGTGGCGGTGCTTTTCATCGAAACTTCCGGCTGCCTGCCCATGTGCGGACACGGCACCATCGGGACGATCACCATGGGGATCGAAAACGGCCTGATCACCCCGCGCGAGCCCGGAAAACTGTCGATCGATGCGCCGGCCGGCCGGGTGGACATCACCTATCGGCAGGAGGGACGCTTCGTCGAGGAAGTGCGGCTTACCAATGTTGCGGGCTTCCTTCATGCCGAAGGGCTGACGGCAGAGGTGGAGGGGCTCGGCGAGATCGTCGTAGACGTCGCCTATGGCGGCAACTTCTATGCCATTGTCGAGCCGCAGAAGAACTTTCGCGACATGGCCGACCACACGGCGGGGGAACTTGTCGGCTGGAGTCCGAAGCTGCGGGCAGCCCTCAACGCCAAATACGAATTCGTCCATCCCGAACATCCGCAGATCCGGGGCTTGAGCCATATCCAGTGGACGGGCAAGCCGACGCAGCCGGGCGCCCATGCCCGCAATGCGGTGTTCTATGGTGAAAAGGCGATCGACCGGTCGCCCTGCGGCACCGGCACCTCCGCCCGGATGGCGCAACTCGCCGCCAGGGGCAAGCTGAAGGTCGGCGACGAATTCGTCCATGAATCGATCATCGGCTCGCTCTTCAAGGGCCGGGTCGAGGCGGCGGCCACGGTCGCGGGTCGCGATGCGATCATCCCCTCGATCGCCGGTTGGGCGCGGATGACCGGTTACAACACCATCTTCATCGACGACCGCGATCCCTTCGCGCATGGCTTTGTGGTGAAATGATCGAGCAGCAAGCGGCGCGCGGCATTCTCGGGGGTTCGGCCGAGGGGCCGGTCATCTTCGCGCGCGAGGCGCTGAGCTTCTGGGGCGGGGTCGATCCTGCGAGCGGGCGTGTCATCGACGTGCACCACCCCTTGCACGGCGTCGCGCTCAGCGGGTCCATTCTCATGATGCCGTCGAGCCGCGGGTCCTGCTCGGGATCGGGCGTGCTCCTGGACCTCGTGCTGACGGGCCGTGCTCCCGCCGCGCTGGTGTTCTCGGAAGCCGAGGACGTGCTGACGCTCGGGGCGCTGGTCGCGTCTGAAATGTTCGGAAGGACGCTGCCGGTCCTGCGCCTGGCGCCGGATGCATTCGCGGCCCTTGCGCGGGCGGAGTCCGCTCGGATTGGCGACAAGGCGATCAAAGCAGACGGCCTGACGATTCCCGTCTCCCCGCCCGCGACCGCCGCGCTCGACCTCTCGGAGGCCGATCGGGCCATGCTGGACGGGCGAGAGGGCATTGCGGTGCAGCAGGCCATGCGCATCGTCTGCGCCATGGCGGTCGGGCAGGGCGCGCGCGATCTCGTGGACGTGACCCGCGGCCATATCGACGGCTGCATCTATGCGAGCCCCGCGAACCTGACCTTTGCCGAGGCCATGGCAGGACTCGGTGCCAAGGTCCGGGTGCCGACCACCATGAACGCCATTTCCGTCGATTATGCCGGTTGGCAGCAGCAGGGCGTGCCGCCGGCATTCGGCAATGCCGCGGCGCGGCTTGCCGACGCCTATGTCCGCATGGGATGCCGGCCGACCTTCACCTGCGCGCCCTATTTGCTCTACGGTGCGCCCGGGGCCGGCGACGTGATCGCCTGGGCGGAATCGAATGCCGTGATCTTCGCCAACAGCGTACTCGGCGCCCGCACCGCCAAGCACCCCGATTTCCTGGACCTCTGCATCGCGCTTACCGGGCGGGCGCCACGCTCCGGCGTTTATCTCGATCATCATCGCAAAGCCCGGCGCGTAATCGACGTGGACCTGCCGAATGGGGTGGACGATGCATTCTGGCCATTGATCGGCTATCTCGCCGGTCGGGCGGCTCCCGATCGCATTCCGCTCCTCAGCGGTCTCGCTCCGGCAGAGCCCTCGCGCGATGACCTGAAGGCGCTCTGCGCTGCCTTCGGCACGACGTCGGCCGCGCCGATGCTGCAGATCGAGGGCGTGACGCCCGGGGCGGACGGCGCCGCTGCCGATGCGGACGGGGCGAGGATCACGCGTGCCGACATGATCGCGGCCTGGTCGCTCCTGAACGAGGGGCCGGAGGAGGTGCAACTCGTCGCCATCGGCAGCCCGCACGCGTCGTTGTCGGAATGTCGCGCGCTGGCCGAGGTCTTCGCCGGCCGCAGGCGGCACCCGGGCGTCGCCGTGGTGGTCACGGCGGGGCAGGAGGTGATCGCGGCCGCACGCAGCGAAGGCACGCTCGCGCGGCTCAAGGCGAGCGGCGTGGAGGTCCTGCCCGACCTCTGCTGGTGCTCGATCTCGGAGCCTGTCTTCCCGACGCGGACCCGCGCGGTGATGACGAACTCCGGCAAATACGCCCATTACGGTCCCGCTCTCTCCGGTCGCCCCGTCCGTTTCGGCAGCCTCGCCGGTTGCGTCGAGGCGGCTTTGACCGGGCGCGTCCCTGCACGGCTGCCGGATTGGCTTTCCTGAGAGGAGATTTCGATGCGCAGCACCAAGACCATTCATGTGATCTCTGCCCATGCGGAAGGCGAGGTCGGCGACGTGATCGTCGGCGGCGTCGCGCCTCCGCCCGGCGAGACGATCTGGGAGCAGAGCCGCTGGATCGCCCGCGATAAGAGCCTGCGAAACTTCGTCCTCAACGAGCCTCGCGGCGGGGTTTTCCGCCACGTCAATCTGCTGGTGCCGCCGAAACACCCGGAAGCCGACGCAGCCTTCATCATCATGGAGCCGGAGGACACGCCGCCCATGTCGGGTTCCAATTCGATCTGCGTCTCGACGGTGCTGCTCGACAGCGGCATCCTGCCGATGAAGGAGCCGGTGACGGAGATCACGCTCGAAGCACCCGGCGGGCTCGTCCGGGTGCGCGCGGAGTGCCGCGACGGCAAGGCCGAACGTATTTTCGTCCGGAACCTGCCGAGCTTTGCCGACCGGCTCGACGCCGGGCTTGAGGTCGAGGGGCTCGGCACGCTCACCGTGGACACCGCCTATGGCGGCGACAGCTTCGTGATCGTCGATGCGCCTTCCATGGGTTTCGGGCTCACCGCGGACGAGGCGCATGACATTGCCCGCCTCGGCGTCCGGATCACCAACGCGGCCAACGCGCAACTCGGCTTCCATCACCCGGAAAATCCCGACTGGACGCATTTCTCCTTTTGCCTCTTCGCCGGCGCCATCGAGCGCGGTGAAGAAGGCCTTCGCACCGGTGCGGCCGTGGCGATCCAGCCGGGCAAAGTCGATCGCTCGCCGACAGGCACCGCGCTGTCGGCGCGCATGGCCGTACTCAAGGCGCGCGGAAAGATGGCCGAGGGGGAGCAACTGACGGCGGTGTCGCTGATCGGCTCGACTTTTTCCGGCCGCATCGTCGGCACGACCACCGTCGGCGACCGGCCGGCCATCCTGCCGGAAATCTCGGGCCGCGCCTGGATCACCGGCATGCACCAGCACATGCTGGATCCGTCGGATCCGTGGCCGGAGGGCTATCGCCTGACCGACACCTGGGGGGCGCGCTGATATACGCTACCTACGCGGCGCCGATCGCCGCGTGGCGAGCCAGCTGCCGACGGCGATCAGCCCGAGAAACAGCGAAACGGCACCCATGCGTGCCGCCTCGCCGGAGACGACGGGTGCGAAGGCACTGGCCTCGGTGCCGAACGATCCCCGCGTGCGGTGCAGGCCGCGCACGGGGGTTTCGAGATTGTCCTTCCGGTCGGCCGGCAAAAGTTGTTGCGTCTCTTGCGCCTCGAAAGCCTGTCTTGACAGGAGGCGGTCAAGAAAGCCCGGAGCAACGACGTTTCCGAGGATGGCCTTGACGGTGCTGAGCCCCACCCAGACTTCGCGATTGTGCTGGTGCGCGGCCTTGAAAATGGCTGCCGCCGCCGTTTCCGGCTGGATGACCGGCGGAACCGGACGGGGTTCATGGTCGAGATGGGTGCGGGCCCAGTCGAATTGCGGCGTGTTGACAGCTGGCAACTGCACCATTGTCAAGCGAATGCCGCTGCTCTCGTGCAGAAGCTCGCAGCGCAAGGAATCGGTGAAGCCGCGGATGGCGTGCTTTGCCCCGCAATAGGCCGCCTGGAGTGGAATGCCGCGATAGGCGAGCGCGGATCCGACCTGGACAATGACCCCGCGGTTGCGGCGGCGCATCTGTCGGAGAGCCGCCATGGTCCCGTAGACGTAGCCGAGATAGGTGACCTCCGTCACGCGCCGGAACTCCTCAGGCGTCGCGTCCGCGACCGGCGCGAAGACCGTTGCCATTGCGTTGTTCACCCAGACGTCGATGGGGCCGAGTTTTTCCTCTACCTCTTCAGCGGCGGCGAAGACGGCGTCCGCGTCGGCGACATCGATCGGAATCGCCAGGGCTCTCGCGCCGATCGCCTCCATTTCCGCCGCCGTTTCCTTGAGCGATGCGGCATCGCGGGCGATCAGGGCCACGGCGGCGCCGGCGCGAGCGAAGCGGCGCGCGGTCGCGCGGCCGATACCGGCCGATGCTCCGGTCACGACGACGACATCTCCTCTGGTTCTGAAAGCGCGTGCGGTCATGATTCATGCCTCCGGGTGGATCAGCGTCAGCCCCGTCTCCGGGTCGTGTTTCTTGCGCAGATGTGCCGGGGATTCCGTGAGCACGACCTCGAGCGTGGGCCGGACGTGCGCCTCGGCGAGATGGCCGGCAATCGCGCTGCCGTCGCGTCTTCCGAGCACGGCATGGATATGGATCGCGCGTTTCCCGTCCGGAGCAAGCGCCACGTCGCCGTTCAGTGTTGCGACCTCCACCTGCTCGTGCACGGGAATTGGAAGATAGGTCTTTGCCTCCCAGTCGAAATAGCGCATTTCCGCGTCGCTGAAGGCGCCGATCGCCGAGAACTGCGATGCCGACAGCTGCTCGCGCTCGGCGAAGTCCGAGAGGCACGCCATCACCCTATCGCCCGCTTCCAGCACGAGGGCAAAGGTGCGCTGGCCGTCGATCTCGGCGAGAAGTTTGCTCTGCATGATTTGACCTCCACGGATGGAGCCGCCGGTGCGGTGGTCCGTGCGGCAGTTGACGAATTTGCCCGCCGCGTCGCGCAGCTTCGCCCGGCAAACCCGAGCGGACGGGCTTTGTTCCGTCGCCGGGTTCGTGGCGCTTCCGCCGGGAACATAAGCTTTGGAGCTTGGTTTAGCCTCAGGGGCCAGCGACCGGGGGAGCGACCGGGGGAGGGCGGCCGATCAAGCCGACAGCGATTGTTCCTTAGAAATCCGGAGAATAGCGATGGCCAAACCAACTGCAGCCGACATCCTCGTCGACACATTGATCGATTGGAACGTCGATACGATCTTCGGCATTCCGGGCGACGGCATCAATGGCCTCATTGAGGCACTGCGCACCCGGCAGGACCAGATTCGCTTCATCCAGGTGCGGCACGAGGAGGCCGCGGCGCTCGCCGCATGCGCCTATGCCAAGTGGACCGGCAGGCTCGGCGTCTGCATGGCCACATCCGGCCCCGGCGGCATCCACCTCTTGAACGGGCTTTATGACGCCAAGCTCGATCGCCAGCCGGTGCTTGCCATTACCGGCCTGCAGTTCCACGACCTTTTGCAAACCTACACCCAGCAGGACGTTGAGCTCGACAAGCTGTTCGTCGACGTCTGCGTCTATAATGCCCGGGTCATGGGGACGAACCATGTGGAGAACACGGTCGAGCTCGCCTGCCGCACGGCGCTTGCCTATCGCGGCGTGGCGCACATAACCATGCCGGTCGATATACAATCCATGCCGGTCGATGCGAGCCGTCGCTCCAAGCGCAACGTGGCCGAGCACGTCTCCGATCTCATGGCGGTTTCGGCGCAACTTCCGAGCGACGACCAACTCGCCCGCGCCGCATCCATCCTCAATGGCGGTAAGAAGACGGCGATCCTCGCCGGCCAGGGCGCGCTCGGCGCTCGGGAGGAGATCGCCGCATTGGCGGAGCGACTCGGCGCGCCCGTCGTCAAGCCGCTGCTCGGCAAGGCCGTCCTGCCGGACGACAGCCCCTATTCCACCGGCGGCATCGGTCTGCTCGGCACCAGGCCCTCCCAGGAGGCGCTCGAACAATGCGACACGCTGCTGATCGCCGGCAGCAACTTTCCCTATATTGAATTCTACCCGGAGCCGGGGCAGGCGCGCGCCGTGCAGATCGAGCTCGATCCGCAGCTCGTCGGCTTGCGCTATCCTGTCGAGGCGGCGCTCATCGGCGATACGGCCAAGGTGCTGGCGGAGCTGCTGCCGCGGCTCGACTATCGCGAGGATCGCTCCTTCCTCGAGACGGCGCAGGCTGGCATGAAGGAGTGGCGCGACCTGATGGCCGAGCGCGGCACCCGGCAGGACATGCCGATGAAGCCGCAGGTGGTGGCGCACGAGCTCAATAAGCTTCTGACGGACGACGCCATCATCGCCACCGACTCCGGCACCATCACCACCTGGGCCGCCCGGCACCTGATGATCCGGGGCAACATGCAGTTCTCCTGCTCGGGCAACCTCGCCACCATGGCCTGCGGTCTGCCCTACGCGATCGCCGCAGCCGCGGTCTATCCCGGGCGGCAGGTCATCTGCTTCATCGGTGATGGCGGGCTAACCATGCTGATGGGCGAACTTGCAACCTGCGTGAAATACGATCTCGATGTGAAGATCGTCGTGATCAAGAACAATACGCTCGGCCAGATCAAATGGGAGCAGATGGTCTTCCTCGGCAATCCCGAATATGTCTGCGACCTGCAGCCGATCGACTTCGCCACCGTGGCCAAGGGCTTCGGGCTGAAGGGTTTCGTCATCGAGGATCCGGCCGAATGTGCCGAGACCCTGCGTGAGGCGCTTGCCGCGCCTGGCCCGGTGCTCGTCGAGGCAGTCGTCGACCCTCATGAGCCGCCGATGCCGCCGAAGGCAACTCTGAAACAGGCGGCACGCCTTGCGGAGTCGCTCGCCCGCGGCACGCCGGCACGGGGCAAGATCGCGCTCACCATCGTTTCGGATACGGTGCGGGAGCTTGTGTGATGGGCGAAGACGCACGCAGGCCGGAAGCCCGCCTTTCGCGGCCGAGTGTCCGGGCGTTCCGGATCCCGACCGACGCATCGGAGGCCGACGGCACCCTGGAATGGGAGGCAACTACCCTGGTGTTGGTCGAGATCGCCGCCGCCGGCAAGACGGGGCTCGGCTATAGCTATACCAGCACCGGCGCCTGCGCGGTCATCGACGGTGTCCTTGCCGAGGTCGTCGAGGATGCGGACGCCTTCGACATACCAGGCCTTTGGAAGGAGATGGTCGGTGCCGTGCGCAATCTCGGCTGGCGGGGCATCTGCGCCTCGGCGATCTCGGCCGTCGATGTGGCGCTGTGGGACCTCAAGGCGAAGCTCATCGAGGCTCCGCTCGTGCGGCTTCTCGGCCGCGCGCGGGAGGCGGTGCCGATCTACGGAAGCGGCGGTTTCACCTCCTATCCCGATGAGCGTCTCGCCACACAGCTCTCGGGTTGGGTCGATGGAGACGGCTGCCGCGCTGTAAAGATGAAGGTCGGGCGGCCGTCCGACCACCATCTGCAGCGGTTGCGGACCGCCCGTTCGGCAATTGGCGGAGCGGAGCTCTACATCGACGCCAACGGCGCCTTCGACCGCAAGGAGGCTCTGGCCTTTGCGGCTTTCAGCGCCGAGCTGGGGGTGACCTGGTTCGAAGAGCCGGTGTCGAGCGACGATCTCGAAGGCCTGCGCCTCATGCGCGACCGCGGACCGCCGGGGATGCGCATCGTCGCCGGTGAGTATGGCTACGAGCCTTTCTACTTCCGCAACATGCTCGGGGCGGGGGCCGTCGACGTGCTGCAGGCGGATGCCACGCGCTGCGGCGGCTTCACCGGCTTCCTTCTCGCGGCTGCACTCGCCGACGCGCACAACGTGCCGCTGTCCGCCCATACCGCACCGGCCCTGCACTTGCCGGTCGCGGCGGCGGCACCGCGGCTGATGAATGTCGAATGGTTCCATGATCATGTCCGTATCGAACGGATGTTGTTCGACGGTTCCCCGGTGCCGCGGGGCGGAACGATCCGGCCGGATCTAACTCGCCCCGGCCTCGGCCTGGCGTTCAAGGACAAGGACGCGGAAAAGTACGCCCTGTGAGCCGGATGACCGGGAGAACCCGATGGCGCACACGATAACAATCAACCGCCGCCGGACGGGTGGCGAGCGTGTGACCGAAGCCTTCGTCGCGGTGCCGGAGGATAGGCGGCAGGCGCTCGGCAGCGCCCTGCGGCGTTCGGTCGAAGGCGAGGTGCGGTTCGACACCGGCAGCCGGGCGCTCTACGCGACCGACGCCTCGAATTACCGGCAAGTACCGCTCGGCGTCGTCCTACCCCGCACGCTAGACGATGTGGTCACGACGGTCGCGCTTTGCCGCGAACATGACGCGCCGCTCCTGCCGCGTGGCGGCGGAACGAGTCTTGCCGGAGAGGCCTGCAACGTCGCGGTCGTGCTCGACTTCTCTAAATATCTCGACCGGATCGTCTCGCTCGATCCGGAGCGCCGCTTGGCCGAGGTCGAGCCAGGATGCGTGCTCGACAGACTGCGCGAGGCTGCCGAGGCGTACAACCTGACCTTCGGTCCCGACCCCGCGACCCACGACCACAATACGTTGGGCGGGATGATTGGCAACAATTCATGCGGCGTGCATTCGGTCATGGCAGGCCGGACTTCAGACAATGTGGAGGCGCTCGACGTCCTCACCTATGACGGCGCAAGGATGACCGTCGGCCGCACGAGCGACGCCGATTTTCGTGAGATCGTCGCCGCGGGTGGCCGCCGAGCCGAGATATACAGGGCCCTCGATGACTTTCGCCGCAAATACGGCGATCACATCCGAGACCGCTATCCGAAGATCCCGAGGCGCGTGTCGGGCTACGAGAATCTCGACGAACTCCTGCCCGAGAACGGCTTCAACATCGCCCGCGCGCTCGTCGGCACGGAGGGGACCTGCGTCACCGCGCTCGGGGCTACGCTCAGTCTCGTACCGAGCCCGGCCGCCCGGGTGCTCGCCATCATCGGCTTCGAGGATATTTTCGCGGCCGCCGACGCCGTGCCCGATGTGCTGCGCCACGGACCGATCGGTCTCGAGGGCATCGACGACCTTCTCGTTCGCTTCGTCAGGCAGAAACATCTCTACCCCGAGGATCTGGACGCGCTACCGGAAGGCGGCGGCTGGCTGGTTGCCGAATTCGGCGACGACGACCGGGAGGCCGCCGCGGCCGTCGCGTCGCGGGCGCTCGATGCGTTCAAACAAAGAGGCTGCAGCACCGCACTCATCCGCGACGAGGAACGGCAGGGGAGTATCTGGGCACTGCGCGAGGCGGCCCTTGCCGCCACGGCGCATGTGCCGGACATGCCGGAGACCTGGCCCGGCTGGGAGGACAGTGCCGTGCCGCGCGAAGCGCTCGGCCGCTACCTGCGCGACCTCAAGGCCCTGCTGCACGAGCACGGCTACGAGGCCTCGTTCTATGGTCATTTCGGCGATGGGCTCGTCCATTGCCGTATTCCGTTCGACCTCAGAACCGAAGCGGGGCTCGCCAACTGGCAGAGCTTTCTCGATGAAGCTGCCGAACTTGTCGCTCGCTATGGCGGTTCGATCTCCGGGGAACATGGCGATGGCCAGGCACGCGGCGCGCTGATCGAGACGATGTACGGCAGCGAGCTGGTCCAGGCTTTTCGTGAATTCAAGGCGATCTGGGACCCGGCAGGCCGCATGAATCCGGGGAAGATCGTCGATCCCTTCCCGATCACCGCCAATCTGCGCGTCGGGCCGACCTACCAACCGCCCGAAGCTGCGCATGTCTTTGCCTATGAGGAGGACGGCGGCAGTTTCACCAGGGCGACCCGGCGCTGCGTGGGCGTGGGCGCCTGCCGCCGGACAGAAAGCAGTGAAGGCGTGATGTGCCCAAGCTATATGGCGACGCGCGAGGAGAAGCATTCGACACGCGGTCGTGCTCGCCTCCTTTTCGAAATGCTTCACGGCGGCACGATCACCGACGGCTGGAAGAGCCGCGCAGTCGAGGAGGCGCTGGATCTATGCCTCGCCTGCAAGGGCTGCAAGAGCGATTGCCCGGTCAAGGTGGACATGGCCACCTATAAGGCCGAGTTCCGCGCACAGCACTACGCAGGCCGGCTCAGGCCGCGGGCCGCTTATTCCATGGGGCTTATTCATCGATGGTCGCGCCTTGCCGGCGCCGTTCCCTGGCTCGCCAACGCGTTCACCCAGACCCCGGGGCTCTCGGCCGCCACGAAATGGGCCGGCGGCATTGCGGCGGAGCGGCGCCTGCCCGCCTATGCCGCCGAGACTTTCACACATTGGTTCCGCAGGCACGAAGCGAAGACTGGCGGCGGCCGGCGCGTGCTGTTGTGGCCGGATACGTTCAACAATTACTTTCGGGTCGAAACCGCGATCGCCGCAACCGAGGCGCTGGAGGCGCTCGGCTATCACGTCGTGATCCCCGATCGGACGCTTTGTTGCGGCCGTCCGCTCTACGATTGGGGCCGCCTCGAGGAGGCGAAGGCGCTGTGGCAGCAGACCTTCGACGCGCTCGCGCCGGAACTACGAGAAGGCACCCCGATCATCGGTCTTGAGCCGGCCTGCGTCAGCGCCTTTCGCGACGAGCTTCCCGGGCTCTTCCCGGGCGACGAGCGCGCCCGCCGCCTGGCCGACACCACCTCTCTCCTGACGGAGTTTCTCGTCCGGGAGGAGACCGATCTTATCGGAAACACGGGCGGTCGCGCGCTTGTTCAGATCCATTGCCATCATCATGCGGTTCTCGACGTCGAAGCGGAGCGGCAGGTTCTCGACCGCCTGGGCCTTGGTTACGAGATCATGGCTTCGGGCTGCTGCGGCATGGCCGGTTCCTTCGGCCTGGAGAAGGCGAAGTATGCCGTCGCG
This sequence comes from Sinorhizobium sojae CCBAU 05684, assembly GCF_002288525.1. Taxonomy (NCBI): domain Bacteria; kingdom Pseudomonadati; phylum Pseudomonadota; class Alphaproteobacteria; order Hyphomicrobiales; family Rhizobiaceae; genus Sinorhizobium; species Sinorhizobium sojae. The sequence continues at coordinate 1,969,448 of NZ_CP023068.1, read as the reverse complement.
ATGAATGCAGCGGAGCGGATGCTGCTGCCGACTGTCCGCTCCGCGCCGGACGATACGATTATTCTCGCCAATGGCTTCAGTTGCCGCGAACAGATCGAGCAGGGGAGCGGCCGGCAGACCCTGCACGTCGCGGAGCTCCTGGCTCGCTCGCTCCGGCACCAGTCGACGGGGATGGCGCGGTAGGGAAACAAGCATTGCTGGAGGTCTAGATGGCTAAGTCGAAGCAAGAAGCAAGTGCCGCCGGTAAGCCGCGGGAAACCGGCCGGGCAAACGAGGCCGCACGGTCTGCGCGAGAAGAGGAGCGGGCCCGAGAGACGCCGGAGGCGCGGCAGGAACGAAAGCAACGTGTGCTGACCCAGGGGCAGCCTGCCATAGTCGGCAGCATTGCCGATGCGGTCAGCGTCAAGAACCTCAATCTGTTCTACGTGGCCGCGCCCGACGGGCAGCTACCCTTGAAGGGCGACCATGGCTTCGGGCTCTATCTCAACGACTGCCGCTTCCTTTGCGGCTATGAGATGACCATCGCAGGCGTGGCCCCTCTTCCCCTCGCCTCGACGGCGGAGCGCGGCTTCCGGGCGCTTTTCGAGCTGACCAATCCCGATCTGCATCTCGATGGGAACAAGCTCATTCCGAACGAGGAGCTCGGCATCCGCTGGGAACGCATTCTCGACGCCGACCAGGCGGCCGCGCACGAGATCCTGACGTTTCGAAATTTCGGCCAGGATGCGTGCGATTTGCCGGTGACCTTGCGGTTCAATGCCGGATTCGAGGATGTCTTCAACGTTCGCGAGCTTTTGCTGGAGGTGCCGGGCAATCCCGATCCGCCCGCCTGGCGAGACGGCAAGCTGCAGTTCGTCTATCACGGTGCCGACCGCATCCGCCGCAAAGTTACCATTCAGTTCTCGCCGGCGCCCGATAGCACCGAAGAAACCGCGGCGACCTTCCGGATCAATGTGCCCGCGCGGGACGCCAGCGCCATTTCAGTTACGATCGCCTGCAGCGAGCAGGCGGAGGACGAGGAGCCGGAACGCCGCATGCCGCAGCTGTCCACGCGCGTGAACGATCTCATCGGCAGCCTGCGGAAGGACTCGAAACGGTGGATGGGGCAGCATACGAAAATGCAGAGCGACAGCCTGCTGCTCAACAGCGTCGTGGACCGGTCGCTGCGCGATCTCGGCATGCTGCGCTCGCAATTGCAGGGAGAACAGTATTTTGCCGCCGGCGTGCCCTGGTTCGTGGCGCTGTTCGGCCGCGACAGCCTGATCGTCGCGCTCGAAATGCTCGCCTTCAAGCCGGACATTGCAACGCAGACATTGCGCCTGCTCGCCCGCTATCAGGGGGAGCGTGTCGACGGCTGGCGCGACGAGCAGCCCGGCAAGATCCTGCACGAGCTTCGCGTGGGCGAGTTGGCGGGCACCGGGGAAATCCCGCATACCCCCTTTTACGGCACGGTGGACGCGACCCCGCTCTTTCTGCTTCTCCTGGGCCGGCTTTCCGCCTGGACGGGCGATCTGGCGCTCTTTCACGAGCTCAGAGATCCGGTCGAACATGCTCTCGCGTGGATTGACGAATACGGCGACATTAGCGGCCAGGGCTATGTCGAGTACCAGTGCGCCTCCGAAAAGGGTCTGGTGAACCAGGGATGGAAGGATTCGGGCGACGCCATCGTGCGGGCGGATGGCACGCTGGCAACGCCGCCGATCGCACTCGTCGAGGTGCAGGGCTATGTCTATGCGGCAAAATATTCGATCGCCGATCTCTACGAACGCGCCGGAGAGCCCGAGCGGGCAAGTGAGCTGCGCCGCGAGGCCGACGCGCTCAGGACCCGATTCAATCGCGATTTCTGGTGCGAGGAAGACGGGATTTTCGTGCTTGCTCTCGAGGCCGAGGGCCGGCAAGCCGCGGTGGTTTCGTCCAATCCGGGGCAGGCCTTGTGGACGGGTATCGCCGACGAGGAGAAGGCCCACCGAACGGTGGCTCGCCTGCTTAAGGACGACATGTTCAGCGGCTGGGGCGTGCGAACCCTGTCGACCGAAGAGCGACGCTATAATCCGGTGGGCTATCACCTCGGAACCGTCTGGCCGCACGACAATGCGCTTCTCGCCGCAGGCTTCCGCCGGTATCGCGAGGACGCAGCCGCTCTGAAGATCTTCACGGCCACGACCGAAGCGGCGATGCACTTCCGGCACCACAGGCTGCCGGAGGCGATGGCGGGCTTCCGGCGCGAGGACTTCCGGGTGCCGGTGCACTATCCCGTGGCCTGCCACCCCCAGGCCTGGGCCGCCGGAGCGGTCCCCTTGCTTCTGACCACATGTCTCGGATTGGAGCCGGACGCTTTCGCGGGGAAATTGCGGATCGTGCGCCCGCGCCTGCCAGACTTCGTAGACCGGATCGAGCTTCGCGACCTGCACGTGGGTCAAGGCACGGCCGACCTGGAGTTCCGGCGGACCGCCAACGGGGCCGCGGTCGATGTACTCCGCACGACCGCGCAATTGGACGTCGATGTCGAAGAGTGAGTGGCGAAACGCTCACGCCTGAAGGGTCTGAACCGGACACGGCGTGGTTCGCGATGACAGACGCGGACTGGCAGGCGGTGAAGCCGGCCTGTCTCGTCTGGCTGGATCCGGCGAACTTCGATGAGAATGGCCATCAGCGGACGAAGCTGGCGACCGAGACACGCTGACTAGCTTGCGCCATGTGGGGACGGGATGATCTTCAATAGCCGTTGGGCAGCCGGTATTGCAGCTCGACGAGCGATACGGAGAACTCGCGCCTCACGGGATGCAGCTCCTTTCAACATCACGCGCTACGAATCTTGCGGCACGTTGCCAGGCTTCATCCGTGTCGCCGCGATAGGTCAAAAACCGGTCACAGGTCGGTTTGTTGGAGTTGAGATCCAACAGTGCATATTTAACCCAGCCGACCAAGGTGCTCATCTTGTGAACCTCCCCGATGAGCAGATGGCTCGCACCAGCGGATTTCGCTTGCTTGGAAAGCTCTGCGATCCCTAGCTTGCGGGCTGTGCACTGCTCATGCTCGCAAGCCAAAGAAGTGAGGGTGATCTTGCGGTTTTCCGCCAGTTTCTCGCGCACCGTCAACATAAACGCCGTCAGTCGCGCTTCGTGTTCGGCCATCTGGTTTGCGACTTCGCCGGACGTGTCCCTGAAGTCGAAACTGGCAACGGCCAGCGGTTCCACCGTCTCGGCGGCGGCAACTGATGCAAGGGCGCTTGCACCGAGCAGGGCTGAGAAGATAGCCCGAACTGCAGAGTGGAATCCCGGCCGTATATTCATCGACCCCTCCCGAAATCTATACGATTTGTACCACTTTCGTCCTTCTTCGCCGAGATAACTAGAGGACGCTCGCAGCGCTTAGCATGGATTTTGGCATGACTTATCGGAACCACCTGGCCGCACGATTCCTTGGCACGACCAGACGTTGCGGTTGTGGGCCGGGCCTCGGGCGAGGAACAAATGCGCAAGCCAGCGGTTTCAATCGCAAATCGCTACAGCGCCGACATGCAGCAGGAGGTGCCGATGAGCCTGGAGCACTCTCGACCCGCCATAACCGTGGTGATCCCGTTCCATTTGCTGTTCGCGCAGTTTCCGGTCGTCTGCTTCACTCTGACGCTTTTGACCGACATCGCCTATTGGCAAACCGGATTCCTCATGTGGCAGAACTTCTCCGAGTGGCTGTTGCTTGCCGGACTGGTCTTCGGCGTCATCGCGGCGGTGGTCGGCGCGGTGGAATTCCTGCTTCGGCCGGCCCGTTTTGAGGGCCGGACGGTTTGGCCCCATGCGATCGGCTATGTTCTGATCCTCGGGCTTGCCTTCCTGAACAGTCTCGTCCACGCCGGCGACGGCTGGACCGCCGTCGTGCCGTGGGGACTGATCCTGTCCGCGGCGACCGTGCTCCTTATCGTCATCATCGCCGCGCTCGACGGTTCGCTCGCCCATCGGCATGCACGAGCCCATCGACACCCCGGGAGTGAAATATCATGAACAGACCCGCCATGCCGCGCGCCAGCGCGCTCGTCGCTGGCTGCGTCACCCTGTCAATGCTTGCCGGTTGCGGCGACGACGGCGATTTCGACGTTTCTCAGCAGATCGGCCCCGATCCGGTCCTGCCGGAACCCACGGCGGACCTGCTGCCCGACATGAAGATCGCCGAAGTCGTCGGATGGCAGGAGAGCGAGAAGCCCGGCGTGCCCGAGGGCCTCGTCATCGCTGCCTATGCGAGGGACCTCGTCAATCCGCGGACGGTCCACACCCTGCCGAACGGCGACGTTCTCGTCGTGCAGGGGCGTGCACCGCCCGGCAAGCCGATATCGAGGCCCAAGGACATGATCCGGGGCTGGATCATGTCGGTGGCCCGCGGCGGCGGGGGTGGCCCGGAGAAGGACAGCAATCTCATCACCCTGCTGCGAGACACCAACCGCGATGGCCAGGTGGACGATCGGCGCGATCTTCTGACGGGGCTCAACTCTCCCTTCGGCGTCGCATGGACCGACGGAACGCTCTACGTGGCGGCGGCCGACGCTATCCTCGCCTATCCCTATGAGCTTGGCCAGGCGGAGATCACGGAAGCTCCGAGCGTACTGACGCCGCTTCCCGGCGGGCCGATCAATCACCATTGGACCAAGGACCTGGCACTGAGCCCCGACGGCCGTTATCTCTATGCCTCGGTAGGCTCCAACTCCAATGTCGGCGAGCGTGGGCTGGAGGCTGAAAAGGGGCGCGCCGCCATATGGCAGGTGGACCGCGAAACGGGCGCTGCCCGCGTCTTCGCTTCAGGCCTGCGCAATCCCAACGGTCTGGCCTTCCACCCCGAAACCGGCGCCCTCTGGACCGTCGTCAACGAGCGCGACGAGCTCGGGCCAAATCTCGTGCCCGACTACATGACATCGGTGCAGGAAGGGGGCTTTTACGGCTGGCCATGGAGCTACTTCGGCGATCACGTGGACGAACGGGTCCACCCGCCGCGGCCGGAGATGGTGGAGAAGGCGATCGTGCCCGATTACGCCCTGTCCAGCCATGTGGCTGCGCTCGGGCTCGCCTTCACCAACGGCTCAGCCATGCCGGAAGCCTATGCCAATGGCGCCTTCGTCGGAATGCACGGCAGCTGGAACCGCGACACGTTCAATGGCTACAAGGTCGTCTACATACCGTTCGAGAACGGCCGGCCGGCAGGCATGGCTGAGGACGTGGTGACCGGCTTCCTCAACGGCGACCAGGCGCGTGGCCGGCCGGTGGGCGTCGGCATCGACGGCACCGGCGCGCTCCTCATCGCCGACGACGCAGGCAATACGGTCTGGCGTGTCGCGGCCGCCGACGGCTCGGTGACGCCGCGCCCGGTCGGAACGGACGGCCAGGACGGGGCCACGCTCACCAGCGATGTCGGAGAAGAGGCGGACACCACCGCGACGGGCGCAACCGAGCCGCAGCCGGCCGAACCGCTGCAAGTCGAGCCGGCCCAGCCGGAAAGCGGGGATGCGCAACCGCCGAGGCCGGCGCAGATGGAGACCGCCCCGGCGACCCTTCCGGAGGGGACGGCGCAATAGGGCGGATCGTGGGGGACGATGCTTGCGTCGTCTCCCGACCTACAATTTTATGGCGAACGGAACAACCTTTGCCTTGGCCCGGCGGCCGCATCGACCGCCAAGACCTGGCAATTTTTCGGCCACAGGGTCGCGTGCCGTCCACGGCACACCCTCTCTCAGTGTTTCCCGGATTTCCCGGCTCGCTGTCCTTCGGCCTGCTTGCCTGATTGCGAGCCTGAGGCTGAGATCGACTCCTGTCGCTTGCCGTGCTGCACTTGGATCTTCCGGCTTCTTTCCTCATCCGGTCCCTTGGGCAGGGTCACGGTGAGCACGCCGTCGCCAAAGTCCGCCTCGACCTTGTCCGGATCGACCGAATAGGGCAGCCGCAACGAGCGCTGGAACGTGCCGTAGGAGCGTTCCATGAAGTGGTAGTTCTCCTTGTCGTCCTTGCGCTCGAACTTCTTCTCGCCCCGGATGGTGAGCATGTCGCCGTTCAGCGACACGTCGATGTCCTCCTCTTTGACCCCGGGCAGCTCGGCACATATGCGTACCTCATTCTCGGTTTCGCTCACATCGATGTCCGGCAGGATCATGCCGCTGCCCTCCGAGCCGCGCTGGGAGGGGCCGCCGAACCTGCCGCGGAAGACGTCGTCGAACAGACGGTTCATCTCCTCGTGCAGCGAGAGAAACGGATCGCCGAAGCCACGTTCGGTCAGGCCACCGGAACGGAAGGGGGATAAGGGATTTCGTGCCATGATTTCCTCCTTGGGCTGGATTCTGGGCGCGCCAGGAGATTGCCTCGGGCGCGCCGGTGAAGTGCGCAATCCGAACTCCAGATGCGAGCTTAGGTTCCCTTCAGGAGTGGCGAAGGTGAATCGGTTCGCGAGCTCTCGAAATCCTGCCGGAACACTTCGCCCGTACCGCTGTTTGGACCCCGAGAGCGGAACACGGCGTCAGGGGGCCGGCGGTGGGTGAAATACGAGGGCGAAAATCATGGATCCGAGGACCGAGATAGCGCTGCGCACCGGCAACAGGATGCCGGTGATGGGCGTCGGCACATGGCAATTGACGAACGACACGGCCGGCACGATCGAAGCGGCCCTGGAGCTTGGTTACCGCATGATCGACACGTCGGGCGACTACGGCACCCAACCGGGCATCGCCGACGGCATCAAGAGGAGCGGTATCGACCGCGGGGAGTTCTATCTGGTCACGAAGGTCGAGGAAGTGGGTGATGCCTATCAGGCGACGCGCAAGAATCTGGACGAGCTGCAGCTGGACCATGTCGATCTCATGCTCATACATCGCCCGCCGAGAACCGGGGCGGGAGAAGACCTGTGGCGGGGCCTGATCCGGGCGAAAGAGGAAGGGCTGACGCGGGACATCGGCGTCAGCAACTATTCGGCGGATCTCATCGACGCGCTGGGGGAAGTGCCCACCGTCAACCAGATCGAATGGAGCCCGTTCGGCTACAGCGAGGACATGCTGCGCTACGCCACGGAAAGGCACATCGTCATTCAGGCCTATAGCCCGCTTACGCGCTCAAAGCGGCTGCGAAACGCGGCGCTGGCGGAGGTCGCCGCCAAATACAACAAATCGCCGGCGCAGGTGCTCATTCGCTGGAACCTACGGCGCGCCACGGTCCCCATTCCCAAGGCCAACCAGCCGCAGCATCTGGAAGAGAACATCGACGTGTTCGATTTCGAGATCAGCGAGGGAGACATGGAAATCCTCAATGGCTTGAACGAGCGTTACTCCTCGCTCGGAACGCTTCCATACGTTTGAGCATCGCGCCGGGAGGCCGAATACGGCCTCGATCTCGGTCCGGAGCACGAGGACAATGAGCACGCGGAAATCGTCCCGCGGCAGCGCATGTTGAAGTCCCGTCATCTGACCAGGCCGCTGTTTGACGGTCGCTGGGCCTGAGCGGCCGTCGGCCGTCGGAAGCCGCTTTCCGCATCGCCGGCTTAAGGGTTCCGGCCGCCGCTGCCATAGGGACGCGTGATGATCTCGAGCAGATGGCCGTTCGGGTCCTCGAAATAGAGGCCGCGCCCGCCATCGTGATGGTTGATGTCGCCGGGCTTTTCCTGGCCGGGGTCCGCCCAGTAGTCCAGCCTCCGCGCGCGGATTCGGCCGAATATCGCGTCGAATTCCGCCTCGCCGACGAGAAAGGCGTAGTGCTGTCGCACGATCTCACCTTCCGTTTCCATATAGTCGAGATTGGCGTCATTGTCGGTCGTGACCACCTGGAACGGCCCCCAGTGTCGCGGGGCCGGCAAGCCCAGCATATCGGCCAGGAAATCTGCCGAGGCCTTGGCGTCGTGAGCCGACAGGATCGTATGGTTGAAGTCGATTGCCATGGTGATCTCACGGAGACGTGGGTTCGATTTTGGGAGGTTTCGACCGGTTAACACGCCCGCCCGCCTCTTGTTCCGGGACCTCGGATGCGCTTTGATCGATCTCTCCATGCCTCGCCGGGGGGCGCTCAGGATCGGGGCCGAAGGCCTGTCCACCGCAAGGCACTCGCAGCCGCTGCCCTGATACCGTCCGTTGGACAGGTTGGCAGCTTCGGCCCGCCCAAGCCCCAGGCCCGTGCGGTTTCAACGGTCGAGGAGATGCCCACATCCAGAAAGAAGGCCCCGCTCTTTTCGTGGCCCGCGGCCGTATCGAGGGGAGCGCCGTGGGCCATGCCGGACAGAGTGTGGAGTTCTATGACGCCGCGCCCGCTTGCGTTTTTCCAGATATGCAACGTTCGGCTGCCGCGCCGTTTTGTGGAGGACGGATGCGGGCCGATGCCGTGCACGCCGCGCCACTGCTCCACGATGGCCGTTGCATTTGCGGGCACCACCGTATCGTCGCCGGTGCCATGCCAGACGGAAATCCGCGGCCAGGGCCCTTTATGGTCGAAGGCGCTGCGGATTTTGGCTTGCAGTGCTTCGGTATTCGGAAGGCCATATCCTCGCATACGATCGAAGGCTTCCGGTACCGTCGACGCCGCCATGTACGGCAGGCCCGCGAGAATTGTGCCGGCGGAGAACACATCCGGATAGGCCGCCAGCATCGCGTTCGCCATGGCCCCGCCCGCGGACAGGCCGGTAATGAAAATTCGGCTCCGATCCACATTGCAGCGCTCGATCATGTGCTCGACCATCTGCCGGATGGACAGAACTTCTCCGGAGCCTCGTCTGACGTCGGCCGGATTGAACCAGTTGAAGCAGAGATTGCTGTTGTTGGAGCGAACCTGTTCCGGGAAAAGAAGTGCAAAGCCGTAATCGTCGGCAAGGCGCGACCATCCGGAACAGGCGTCGTAGACGGCGGACGACTGCGTGCATCCGTGCAAGACGACAACGAGTGCGGGGGAGGGTGCTATGCTCTGCGGTGCGTAGCACCAGCCTCGAAGTTCGCCCGGGTTCGGCCCGAAACGCTCCAGGGGTTTGAGCGGGGAGGCGACGGTACGGGGAACCTCGCTGGCGTAACGCTGTCGGGATAGTCGTCTCACAGTATCTGAAAGAGATCTCATGCTGCCTCCGTTTAGGGCTGCGCATCACTCGCGAAGGGTCGCTCTAGATCACGATGACTTTAGGTCGGATCGACTAAAATCATGGTTTAACGGGTTAGCGCGGGATGCAGGCGGAAAACCGCGCACACATTTCCTGCCCCCGCGCTAGCACTTTGAACTGCGGCGTTCCTATCCGCACATCGAATACGGCTTTGTTGCTGAGGAAACGCTTTATAGCGGCGATTGGTTGCTGCACTGCACAATGAATATCGCCACTGGAGCGATCAAGCGGATCACTTCATCGTGAGGTCCGGGCTCCAGCTTGAAACGACGGCACGCCGCTCCAATTCCCGGGGCAAATTCAGCCTCTATGCGGAGGACGCCGATGGCCGCTTTTTCCTCCAGAACCGGATATCGCTTCGTCAGAACCGCTTTCCTGGCGCTCGCCTCGGCTGCGGCGTTCGCACCCGGCCCGGCGCGCGCCGAGGTCTTCGCGCGCGTTCCCGCGGCGCGCGAAATGGCGGTCTGCGGCGACACATTGTTCGTCGGAACCAAGGGGTCCTCGGTCTATGCCGTTCCCCTGTCCGGCGGCCGCGCCCGCCGGGTCGCCTCCGGGTTCTCCGCCCCGAACGGGGTCGCATGTTCCCGCGGCCGTCTGTTCGTAGCTTCGAGGGACAGGGTGACCGCCTTCGAGATCGGGCGCGGAGGCACTCTGAGCGGGAGGCGCGACATTCGACATGGATTGCCGAATTCGGGAGCCCACAGCCTTCGCTACATCGCCGTCGGTCCCGATTCCCGGCTTTATGTCTCGTTGGGGTCGCCCTGCAACATCTGCCTGCCGCGGGGCCTACAGGGCACGATCGTCAGCATGAACCAGGACGGCTCCGGTCTTCGGCGCGTCGCCTGGGGCGTGCGCAATTCCGTCGGCTTCGACTGGCGCGGCGGCACCATGTATTTTACCGACAACGGCGCCGACCGCATGGGTGACGATATCCCACCCGACGAGTTGAACGTGCTTCGGCCGGGCGGCTTTTACGGCTTCCCCTATTTCGGTGGCCAAATCCGGCTCAGCGGTTTCGAGCACGCCACGCCGCCGGCAAGGCAGATTCCGCCGGTTCTCAACTTCCAGGCCCATGTCGCGGCCCTGGGCATTCACTTCTTCCGCAGCCTTGGCGGCGATGCGCTTGTCGCCCAGCACGGCAGCTGGGACCGGTCGGTACCGGTCGGCTATCAGGTCGTGCGGGTGCGCTTCCGCGGCGGCCGCCCGGTCTCGGCGACGCCTTTCATCAGAAATGTCGGCCGGCCCGTGGACGTCAAGGAAGCCCCGGACGGCGCCATTCTGGTCTCCGACGATGCAGGAGGCGCAATTCACGTCTTCAGGCGGTGACGCCGAATGGCTGCGGCGACGAGTACCGGTTAGGCGACCGGGCGGCCGCGGGACGAGCCACGATCAAATCACCGCATCATTTCCGCGAGGCTCCTGCCTGCCCGATGCAGTTCCTCCGGCTCGAATCCGGAATAGCCGAGGATCAGCCCTCTTCGTTTCGGGGCGGCAAGGTAATGGGTCGAAAGCGGCAAGGCGCCGATGCCGAGCTCCAGAGCCGCGATAGCCAGTGCCTCATCGTCGCATTCGTCGGCAAGGTCGGCGATCAGGTGCAGCCCCTGCTCCGGCGCGGTCGCTTTGCCCTGGAGCCCCTCGATAAGGGCATTCCGGCAGGCTTCCGCGCGCTTGCGCACCCGCCGCAGATGGGCCGCGAAGTGGCCCTCGTTCAAGAGATCGGCAGTGGCGCCCTGCGGCAGGCTGGGTGGCTGGCGGTCCATCTGCCGGCGCAGCGCCAACACGGGCTCGACCAGCGGGTCTGGCAGGATCGCGTAACCGACACGAAGGCCTGGAAAGAGCACTTTCGAAAAACTGCCGAGATAGATCACCCGGCCGGCATCATCCATGCCCTGGATGGAGGCGAGCGGGGGCCCGGAAAAACGGAATTCGCTGTCGTAGTCGTCCTCGAAGATCCACGCATCGTTGCGCTTTGCCCAGTCGATCAAAGCGAGCCGGCGCCGCATGGTCAGTGTCACGCCGAGCGGAAATTGATGCGACGGCGTGCAATAGACGGCCGCAGCCTTTCCGCCGATTGCTTCACCGGCGGCGACATCGATGCCCTCCCCGTCAACCGGGACCGGCACGATATCGAGGCCAACGCCGGAAATCGTCGCGTGAGCCGAAAGGTAGCAGGGATCCTCCAGCCAGACCGCGTCACCGGGCCGCAAGATGGCGCGCATCACAAGGTCCAGCCCGTGGCGGATGCCTGAAGTCACGATGACCTGACCCGGATGGCAGCGGACGCCGCGCGCCACCCTTGCGTAGTCGGCGATCGCCCGGCGCAATTCGCGCTCACCGCTTGGATCGCCGTAGTTGTAGAAGTTCGGCTGCGGCCGCTCCAGCCGGCGATGCAGAAGCTGGCGGAATATCTGCCGGGTTCGCTCGTCCGCCATCGCGATGCCCAGGGTGCAAGGGTGCGGAGGTCCGGAATGGTCCGTCTCGTCCCCGACGGTTTCCGGCCCCTCCGGACTGAGTTGAGGCACCTCGGCCGCCACGAAGGTGCCGGCGCCGACGCGCGCCTCGGCAAAGCCTTCTGCAACCAACACTTCATAGGCGTCTACTGCGGCCCCGCGCGAAAGGCTGAGGCGGCGGGCGAGATCGCGCGTCGTCGGAAGCTTGGCGCCAGCCGGCAACTGACCCGTCTCGATCAGCCGGCGAATGGCCCTGTAAAGCGCACGCGATCGCCTGCCCGCCTCCGGCATCACAGGAATGAGTGCCGAAAAGTCCGGCAAAATGGTCTGGTTTTTTTCCATTGAATTGGCTCTATTCTGGACCAATCGGATGGTGCAGTCATGGACCAGCAGGCTCATAAACACAAGGCGCAGCATTCCATGTCCGGCAATACGATCCTTCCTCCCCTTGAAAACGAAGCGAGTCCAGGCTCCTATCCCGTTTCCGAACGCAACAAACTGCGACGGTTGCATGAGCGTGGGCGCTACGACGTCGAGGCGGTTCATGCGGTGCTCGACGCGGCGATGCTCTGCCATGTCGCCTATTCGATCGACGGCGAGCCTTTCTGCACGCCGACGATACACTGGCGCGAGGGCGGCCGGCTTTACTGGCACGGTTCATCGGCGAGCCGCATGCTGCGTCAGCTCAAGGCCGGCGCGCGCGTGTGCCTCACGGTCAGCCATCTCGACGGACTCGTGCTCGCCCGCTCCGGCTTCCACCACTCGGTGAACTACCGCTCGGCCATGTGCTTCGGTACGGCGCGGATCATCGATGACCAGCATGAAAAGGAGCATGCGCTCGAGGCGCTCATCGAGCGCTTCTATCCGGGACGTGCGCGCCTGCTTCGTCCATTGGCGCGGCAGGAGATCAAGGCGACGATGGTGATCGGCATGGAGATCGAGGAGGCTTCGGCCAAGATGCGCGCGGCAGGTGTCGGCGATGACGAGGAGGACTATGCGCAGCCGATCTGGGCGGGCGTCATTCCAGTCCGCACCGTAATCGACCCGCTCGAGGCCTGTTCGCGGCTATCACCAGATGTGCCGGTGCCGGAGGGGCTTTCGGGCTTTGCCCCGGGACGCGGGCTCGACGAGGTGCTGCTGGAGAACCAGCGGCGATACGAGCTGAGCGCGGGCTGAGCGCCCTAGCGCGGGATGAGGAAAAGTGTGCGCGGTTTTCCGCCCGCATCCCGCGCGAACTTCTTAGAATCGATCACGTTCATGATTTTAGGTCGATCCGACCTAAAATCATTGTGATCTCATGGCCCGTTTCGGCCGCGCCCGTTCGGGCGCCGCGCCCCTCCCTCTGCAAGTCCACACCGGTCGGTCTGCGCCTTGCGGGGCTGCGTTGTAACCCAGGGCACAATTTCATGCGAAAGAATGCGCTATTCTCACCTTCGTTAACGCGCAGCAACTCCTCCCATTTGCGCAAGACGTCGATCGGTTGCACTCCCTCCTCCCGGGCCCGATCGGTTCAAAGACCCCGACGCCTCCTCCGCGCTCGGGGTCTTTTCTATGGTACGGGGGTCACCGTCCGCTTTCATGACCGCATGCCTTCCCTTACAATCCCATGCGGACGAAGAGGAGTTCTGCCATGAGCGAAGACGCCTTCAACATGTCGACCCGCAAGTTCCTGAAGGAAGTCGGTGTCACCTCGCAGCGCAAGATCGAGGAGACGGTGCGTGAAGGCCAGGTCGGCGGCAAGACGCTGAAGGTCCGCATGACGCTGACGGCGGAAGGCACTGGCCTCAATCACGTAATCGACGGAGAGATCGAGCTTCCCTAGGCCCGGCTGGCGAGCCGGGACCTTCGCAAAACGCGATGCACGGATTCTACAGTGCCGGTCACGCCCCAAGCCTCTGCCGCTCGGCGATCCGCCAGGCGCGCGGCGTCATGCCATTGTGGCGGACGAAGAAGCGCGAGAAATAGGCCGGGTCGGAAAAGCCCAGACGGAAGCTGATTTCCTGCACGCTTGAGCGGGTAAAGACAAGCTCGCGCCGGGCGGCGGTGAGGAGCCTTGCAGCAATGATTTCCTGCACGCTTTTTCCGGTCATCGCCCGTGTGATGCGGTTGAGATGCGTCGGCGACAGGCTGAGTTCTCTTGCATAGAAGGTGGCCGGCCGATGCAAGAGATAATGTTGCTGAAGGAGCGCCTCGAAGAGCTCCATCCGCCGCTCGTTATTGGTTTCCCCCGGCGCATTCCCGTTCGGCGGCGCTTGTGCAAGCCGTGCCGCCAAGGTCAAAACCGTAATCAGATAGCTGTCGAGGAGTACGGTGCGGTGGCTGCGCCGTGCCTCCCATTCTGCGGCAAGACGCTTCAATGTGTCGGCGATATATCGCCCGTCTTCTCCACCACCGAGCGGCGCCAGGCGCGGTGCAGCGAGCCACGAGCCCAGCCTGCTTCGTCCGCCCGAAGAAGCCGGCAGATGGGATGCGAGAATCGTGAAGACGAAGCCGTCCACGTCGCGAGAGAAACGAAAGCCGTGACTTGCGGCCGGCGGGACGGTGATGACCGTCGGCGGCGAAATAGGCTCCGTCCGCTCGCCGAAGATCGCATCGCCGGAGCCGCCGGCGATGTACAGGATCTGAAAGAAATTCTCGTGGCGGTGCAGTCCGATCTCCCAATGGTGAAGGCTGCTGCGAGACGGAATCGTCTCGCAGTGCAGCCAAAATTCCGGCCGTTCTCCGGATTCTTCGCCATAGAGTTCATAGGTCGGGACGGGGCGCTTCATCGAACTCCTTCTGGGTCAATGTTCTATTTGTGCAATTTGTTGGCGGAAAAGTCCATTGAGGCGCCTGCCGGTGGTGCGCAGAATTTGACAAGTGTCAGGCCCCGATTGTGGCAGGACATCGACCGGGCCGACGGGGGGTCCAGGGAGGGCCGACAGGGGGGTCCAGGGAGGAAAGCATGCGCACACAGGTCGCCGTCATCGGATCCGGTCCATCCGGCCTGCTGCTCGGGCAATTGCTCACCCGAGCGGGGATCGACAATGTCGTTCTCGACCGTGCGAGCAAGGACTACATCCTCGGTCGGGTACGGGCCGGCGTGCTCGAGGAGGGCACGGTTCGGCTGATGGATGAGGCGCATTCCGGCGTCCGCATGCACGCGGAAGGCCTGCCGCATGACGGCTTCTCGCTCGCCTTCGATGGCCGCGATCACCGCATCGACCTCGTCGGTCTGACCGGCGGCAAGCGGGTGACGATCTATGGCCAGACCGAGCTCACGCATGACCTGATGGACCATCGCGAAAAGGGGGGAGCGCTCTCGATCTATGAGGCGGCGAACGTGACGCCTTGCGAATTCGAAGGACACGCGCCCTACGTCACCTATGAAAAGGACGGCATCACCCACCGCATCGACTGCGATTTCATTGCCGGATGCGACGGCTTTCATGGGGTGAGCCGGAATGCGGTACCGGGAAAGGCGATACGCACTTTCGAGAAGGTCTACCCCTTTGGCTGGCTCGGCATTCTCGCCGATGTGCCGCCGGTCAGCCACGAACTGATCTACGCCAACCACCCGCGCGGCTTCGCACTCTGTTCGATGCGATCGATGAGCCGCAGCCGCTATTACATCCAGTGCTCGCTCGATGAGCAGATCGATGAGTGGACCGACCAACGCTTCTGGGACGAACTGCGGCGCCGGCTGCCGCCTCACCATGCCGAGTGCATGGTGACCGGGCCCTCCTTCGAAAAAACCATAGCGCCGCTACGCTCCTTTGTTGCCGAGCCGATGCGTTTCAACCGGCTGTTCCTCGTCGGCGATGCCGCCCATATCGTGCCGCCGACCGGCGCCAAGGGGCTGAACCTTGCCGCGAGCGACGTGCACTACCTGTTCGAGGCCCTGCTCGAGCACTATCAGGACCGCTCCAATGCCGGTTTGGATTCCTATTCGGCCAGGGCCCTGGCACGCGTCTGGAAGGCGGTTCGCTTTTCCTGGTGGATGACGACGATGATGCACCGCTTCCCTGATACCAGCGATTTCGACCAGAAGATCCAGGAGGCCGAGCTCGACTATCTCACCCATTCGCGCGCCGCGGCGACGGCGCTGGCGGAGAATTATGTCGGCTTGCCGTTCTAAGAGCAACGCCATCGATTTTGTTAGTCTGAAATATTGTTCATTGACATAACAATAGTTCTGCATAACAAATTGATGAGGGAGGAAATGCGATGATCAAAGGGCACGTGGCCGTGGTGACGGGAGCGGGCAGCGGTCTTGGGGCGGCGACCGCGCGGCACCTTGCCGGGCTCGGCGCCAAAGTCGTCTGCATCGATCTGAGCGAGGACGCGGCAGCGGCTGTTACCGCCGACATCGGCGGATTGGCCTTGGGCGCCGACGTCTCCGACGCGGCGGCGGTGGAGGCGGCATTCGGTCGCCTCTTGGACAAGCTCGGCGTGCCGCGCGTCGTCGTCTCCTGCGCCGGCATCGGCACGGCGGCCCGCATCCTGCCGCGTGACGGCAACCTTACCATCGGTGCGTTCGAGCGCACGCTGCGGGTCAACCTGCTGGGCACCTACACCGTGATGAGCGTTGCGGCGCGGGCAATGGCCGCGGCCGAGCGGCTCGACGGGGATGGCGCAAGGGGTGTAATCATCAATACAGCCTCAATCGCCTATGAAGACGGGCAGCTCGGGCAGGCCGCCTATTCCGCCTCGAAAGGCGGAGTGGCCTCGATGACGCTGCCAGCCGCCCGCGAACTGGCGCGTTTCGGCATCCGGGTCATGGCCATCGCTCCGGGGCTTTTCGAAACCGCCATGAGCGCGGGTCTGCCCGACGATGTCCGCGGGGAAATCCTCAAGGCGGTGCCGTTTCCTTCAAGGATGGGCGACGCGAACGAATTCGCCCGGCTGGTGCAATGCATCGTCGAAAATCCAATGCTGAACGGCTCGGTGATCCGCCTGGACGCGGCCGCGCGCATGCCGATCAAATAGGAGATGGCTTTTGTCACAGGCGCACGTCAAACCCAAAGCCGCAGCACGGATTCTGACCGTCGAGATCGATGGCCCGCTCGCCATTTTGACCATGAACCGGCCCGAGAAGCGCAATGCGATGTGCGACGCCCTGCTTGATGCGATCGACGCGTTCTTTGCGAGGCCGCCCGAGGGAGTCCGCGTCGTCATCCTGACCGGCAAGGCGGGGCATTTCTGTTCGGGGCTCGACCTCAGCGAGCACGTGACCCGCGATGCCGAGGGCACGATGCGGCATTCGCGCAACTGGCACCGGGTGATGGATCTCGTTCAGTTTTCGGGCCTGCCGGTTGTTTCGGCCATGTACGGCGCCGTCATCGGCGGCGGGCTGGAGCTTGCGGCCTCGACGCATGTGCGGATTGCCGAGCCCTCGGCCATATTCCAGCTGCCGGAGGGGCGGCGCGGCATCTATGTCGGCGGCGGTGCCAGCGTCCGCATCGGCCGCATCCTCGGCTCCGACCGGATGTGCGAGATGATGCTGACCGGCCGTAAATACGGCGCCGAGGAAGGATTGGCATTGGGCCTCACGCACTATGTAGTGGGCGAGGGCGAGGCGATGTCGCTCGCGCGCGAGCTGGCGCAGAAGATCGCGGAGAACGCCCAGCTTTCGAATTTCATGATGATCCAGGCTATCAGCCGGATCTCCGACATGTCGCGCAGCGACGGCCTCTTTACCGAGAGCCTGGCGGCGGCCGTGTCGCAGACCAGTGCGGATGCGCAGGAAGGCCTGCGGGCCTTCCTCGAAAAGCGGAAGCCGGAATTCCGATAGAACGCAATAGCCAGAGTGGTAGGTCGAGATAGAGGGAGGAATATCGATGGCCAGCTTTACGAGACGGACGATTTTAGCGTCGATCGGGGCGGCGCTAGCCGCGCCCGCAATCCTGACGCGGGCGCATGCCGCCGAGGTGACCCTTCGGCTGCATCACTTCCTGCCGGGCGTTGCGCCGATGCAGACGAAGTTTTTCGAGCCCTGGGCCGCCGAACTGACCGCGGCCTCGAACGGGGCGATTGAGGTGCAGATCTTCCCGGCCATGCAGCTTGGCGGCAAGCCGCCGCAACTTGCCGACCAGACGCGGCAGGGCATTTGCGACATCGCCTGGACGTTGCCGGTCTATACGCCCGGCCGGTTTCCGGTTGCCGAGACCATGGCGAACCCCTTCATGGTGACCAACGCCGAGAAAACCTCGGTGGCCATGCACAAGCTGATGGACGAGTTCGGCCAGAACGAATACCGCGGCATGAAGGTCCTGGCCTTCCACACCCATGATGGCGGTAAGCTGCACACCCGCGACGCGCCAGTGCGAAGCAAGGCCGATCTGAAGGGCCTGAAGCTCAGGGCGCCCAACCAGTCGACCGGTGATCTCCTGGCCAATCTCGGCGCGGAGGTGGTCTTCTTCCCGGTAACGGAAATGGTGGTGGGCCTCTCGAACGGCGTGATCGACGGTTGTTGCCTGCCCTATGAGGTCGTACCGGCCTTCAAGCTGCAGGAGTTGACATCCTACAGCGCGGCGCCGGCGCCGGCGGCACGCGGGCTCTATGCCAATACCTTTGCACTGGTCATGAACCAGGCCAGATACGAAAGCCTTTCGGACGATCTGCGCGGCGTCATCGACGCGGCGTCCGGCATGGCCCTGTCGCATCGGCTCGGCAAGCAGTTCGATGAATTCGAGGCCTTCGGCAAGTCGGTGGTCGAGAAGCAGGGCAATCAGATCGTCGAGATTCCGGTCGAGGAAGTCGCGGCCTGGCGCGAGGCCGCGGCGCCGATCTATGACGCCTGGATCGCCAAGCTCAACGATGCGGGCCATGACGGCGCCGCAATCATGGCCCGTGCGAACGAACTGCTCGACGGGGGCTGACCATGGCGGAACGCCTTCCCATCGGGGGCGAACAGGAGGGAGACTCCCTCCTGTTCCAGCTGCTCCATGTCTCCTGTACAGCGCTCGCAGGTCTCGGCGGGCTGGTCGTTCTCGGCGCTGCCTTGATGGTGACCCTATCAGTTGCCAGTGCCACCCTGGGCCTTGGCGCCATCCGCGGCGAGTTCGAATTGGTGGAACTCTCCTGCGCAGCCTGCGCCTCATTGTTTCTGCCGCTGTGCCAGTTGGCGAGGGGACATGTCATGGTCGACGTGTTCACCAACTGGTTGCCGGGTGCGGCCAACCGGACCATTGACGCGATCTGGACGCTGGTCTTCGGGCTGGCCTGGGGCCTTCTGTGCTGGCGGCTCTTCCAGGGCATGGTCGAAGTGCGTGGCTACGGCGACCGGACCATGCTCCTCAGCGCCCCGATCTGGTGGGTCTACATTCCGGCGGTCCTGGGCACCGGCCTGTCGGCCGTCGTTGCTGCCCTGCAGGGACTTGCAGCGCTGTTCCCTAGCACTTTCCGGATAGGGACCTCTTCATGACGCCTTTTGCAATCGCCATCCTCCTGGTTGTAGCGCTCTTTATGCTGATCTTCATTCGCATGCCGATCGCCCTCGCCATGGGGCTGGTGGGCGCGGTGGGCTACGTCCAGTTGAGCTCGGCAGCGGGGCTGATGGCCTATCTGAATACGGCCTGGGTCGACAAATTCATGTCCTACGACTTCGCCGTCGTCCCGCTCTTCATCCTGATGGGACATCTGGCGACGAATTCCGGCATCTCCGCATCGATCTTCGCCGCGGCGCGGTCCTGGATCGGGCATCTGCAAGGAGGTCTTGCGATGGCGGCGGTCGCCGGCTGCGCGCTATTCGGCTCGATCTCGGGCTCGTCGCTCGCAACCGCCTCGACCATGACGCGCGTGGCCATGCCGGAGATGCGCAAGCACGGCTTCTCCAGCGCACTTTCCTCCGGCGCGCTGGCGGCGGGGGGAACGCTCGGGATCCTCATCCCACCCTCGGTGGTGCTGATCATCTATGCGCTTCTGACCGAGCAGAACATCGTCAAGCTGTTCCTCGCCGCGACCATACCCGGCATATTGGCCGTTATCGGCTTCATCCTCGCCATTTCGGTCTATGTGCGGCTCTATCCCGAAGAGGGGCCGACCAGTGAACGGGCGAACTTGCGTCAGCGGCTCCGCTCGCTGCGCGACATCTGGCACGTGGCCCTGATCTTCGTGATCGTCCTCGGTGGAATCTATGGCGGCTTCTTCACCCCGGCTCAAGGCGCGGCGATCGGCGTGGTACTGACCCTTATCCTCGGGCGACTCAAGGGCAAGCTCACCCGCCGGAAGGTCATCGACAGCCTTGTCGACACCGCCGGATCGACCGCAATGATCTTTGCGATCGTCTTCGGGGCCGATCTGTTCAACGTGGCGCTGGCGCTCAGCCGCATGCCGGTCGAGGTGGCCGAGTTCTTTGCCGGCTCGGGCATTCCGCCGATGTTGATCCTGCTCTCGATGGTCGTCTTCTACCTCGTCATGGGCTGCCTGATGGACAGCCTCTCGATGATCCTGTTGACCGTGCCCGTCTTCTTCCCGACGATCATGGCGCTCGATTTCGGCCTGACCCCCGAGCACCTGGCAATGTGGTTCGGCATCATCTCCCTCATCGTCGTCGAAATGGGCCTGATCACCCCGCCGGTGGGCATGAACCTCTTCGTCATCTCGGCCCTGGCCAAGGATATTCCCATGATCGAGATCTTCCGAGGCACGCTGCCGTTCATCATTGCCGAATTCACCCGCATTGCCGTCATCATCAGCTTTCCGGCCCTGAGCTACTGGCTGGTTGATGTCGTCGCGAACTGAGGAGGCCCGACCATTTCTGCGACCGCCAATTCCGATCCAGTCACGGATTCCGTGGAGCCGGACGATAGGCTGCTGCGCCAGTTCGTCGGCTACAACATGAAGCGGGCCTTCATTCCCGTCCAGGAGGACGTGAGCGAGACGCTCGCAACACTGGGCCTGCGGGTCGGCACGTTCTCGGCGCTTGCGGTTATCATGGCGAGCCCCGGCATCTCGCAGACCCAGCTTTCGCAGATCCTGAATATCAAGCGCTCCGGCGTCGTGCTTGTCGTGGACGAACTGGAGGGAATGGGCGCCGTTGAACGCACGCCGGTCGAATCGGACCGCCGCGCCTATGCGCTGCAGGTAACGGCGGAAGGACGGGAGCTGTGGCAACGGGCCGAATCCGCCGTGCAGGCGCACGAGGCGGCGCTTTTTGCCGAACTCGACCCGGAGGAACTGCGTGTCCTTCGGGGCTTGCTTGACCGCGCCGCCCGAGCGGCGCGGCGCCGACGGGGGGAAAGGCAATGATCGACACGATGACCGGGCTGCGGACTGTCCCGCATTCCGTTTCCATGCGGCAGCTCCCGGGGCATCTGCTCCTGACCTCGAACCTGCCGCTCGATCCGGTCGCGAGGCGCACCGCCGACTGGCTGCACCGCTGGGCCGAGGAGGCGCCCGACCGGGTGTTTCTTTCCGAGCGTGCGGGCGAGGGCTGGCGCGACATCACCTACGCCGGGGCGCTCGGGCATGTGCGGGCCATTGCCGCCGCGCTCATCGCGCGGGGTCTCGGGCAGGAGACGCCCGTCGCGATCCTCTCCGGCAACTCCGTCGATCACGCGTTACTTTCCTTCGCCGCGCAATATGCCGGCGTGCCGACGGTGCCGCTCGCCGAGCAGTATTCTCTGATCCCCGAAGCCCATGCGCGGCTCGCCTACCTTATGGACAAGGTCCGGCCAAGGCTCGCCTTCGTCGACGACGCGGGCCGCTATGCCGGCGCGCTGTCCCTGCCGCAGTTCGACGGCATCGAGATCGTCGCGACTACAACCGAGGGCGCCTCCCGGCCCGTCACTCCCTTCGCGGAACTGCTCGAAGGGGACGCGGCGGCCGATATCGACAGGCGCCTTGCCATGGTCGGTCCGGATACGGTCGCCAAGATACTCTTCACCTCCGGATCTTCGTCCGACCCGAAGGGGGTGCTGACCACCCAACGCATGCTGTGCGCCAACCAGTCGCAGCTGGCCTCGGTCCTGCCCTTTCTAAAGGACCGGCCGCCGCGTATCTGCGACTGGCTGCCCTGGAATCATGTCTTCGGCGGCTCGCATAACGTCAACATGATGTTGGCGCATGGCGGAACGCTGAGCATCGACAACGGCAAACCCACCAAGGCGCTGTTCGACGAGACCATACGCAACATCATTGCAAGACCCGGAACGCTCTCTTTCAACGTGCCGGTCGGCTTCTCGATGCTGGTGCGCGAAATGGAAACCAACGATGCCCTTCGGGAAGCCTATTTCCGCGACCTCGACATGATCTTCTATGCCGGCGCGTCGCTGCCGCAGGACGTCTGGACCAGCCTGGAGACCATGGCGATGGAGGTTCGAGGGCGCATCCCGCTCATGATCTCGAGCTGGGGCATGACCGAAACGGCGCCGGCGACCATTATGGTGCATGAGCCAATGGGGCGTTCGGGCCTCATCGGCGTGCCGCTGCCGGGAACCGAAGTCAAGCTGATCCCCGACAACGACATGCGCTGCGAGTTGCGCGTGAAAGGACCGAACATCATGCCGGGATATTTTGGCGACCCGGCCAAGAGCGCCGAGGCCTTCGACGAGGAGGGCTTTCTGCGGACAGGGGACGCGGTCCGGTTCGTCAGTAGCGACGATCCCAGGTGCGGCCTCACCTTCGATGGCCGCGTTTCGGAGGATTTCAAGCTCCAGACGGGTACCTGGGTCCAGGCCGGCAAGCTGCGGCTGGAAGCGCTGGAGGGCCTGCGGGGGCTGGTTCAGGACGTCGTGGTCTGCGGCCATGACCGCGATGCGATCGGACTCTTCATCTTTCCGCGCCCCGATCAGGTGTGTGGCGAGAACAGTTCGGATGGCGCCGTGATCGATGCGGCGCTGCAAGCCAGGATCGAGGAACGGCTGCGCGACATGGCCGGGGCGGCCACCGGGTCGGGCCGGCGCATCGGCCGCGCGATTATCCTGTCCGAGCCGCCTTCGCTCAAGGACGCGGAGATCACCGACAAGGGCTCGCTCAACGTGCGCAGGATCATCATGCGCAGGGCCGCGCTGCTCGAGCGTCTCTACGACAACGAAGATCCGGCGCTGATACGCGTCTGACGGAGGTTAGAATGGTGGATTTTGCCAAGGTCCGCGCGATCGACATCCATACCCACGCCGAAGAGCCCTGCGGCTGTCACGCGGACGATGGCTATGACGAACTGCAGTCAACGATGGCGAGCTATTTCGGCGCTCCATGGAGACACCCGCCGACCATTCCGAAGACGGCCGCGCATTACCGTGCGATGAACATCGCGGCGATAATCTTCCCCGTCGACGCCGAACGTGAGACGGGCTATCGCCGTTACTCCAACGACGAGGTACTCGAACTCGTCAAGCAGAACGACGACGTCCTGATCCCCTTCGCCTCGATCGATCCCTGGAAGGGCAAGATGGCCGTGCGCGAGGCGCGCCGGCTGATCGAGCAGCATGGCATCAAGGGATTCAAGTTCCACCCCACCATGCAGGGCTTCTATCCCAACGACCGGATGGCCTACCCGTTCTATGAGGTGCTGGCCGAACACGGATGCGTCGCGCTCTTTCACACCGGGCAGACGGGTGTGGGCTCCGGCATGCGCGGCGGCAACGGAATGCGCCTCAAATACTCCAATCCGATGCATCTCGACGACGTCGCGGTCGATTTCCCGGACATGAACATCATCGCGGCCCATCCGAGCTTTCCCTGGCAGGAAGAGGCGCTGGCCGTCGCGCAACACAAGCCGAACGTCTACATCGACCTGTCGGGATGGTCGCCGAAGTATTTCCCGCCGATCCTGGTGCGCTACGCCAACAGCCTCCTGAAGAAGAAGATGCTCTTCGGCTCCGACTGGCCGATGATTGCGCCCGAGAAATGGCTCGACGCCTTCGACAAGGCGGATTTCAAGGACGAGGTGCGCCCGCTGATTCTCAAGGAGAATGCGATGCGCCTTTTGGGTGTCGGCACGTGATTTCCTTCGCTGCGCCGGTCGAGGACATTCTGTTCTCGCTGCGCCGGGTGGCCGATGCTCCCTCTCTGCCGAATTGGGACGACGAATTGGCCGAAGGGATCGTCGGCCATTTCGCCGCCTTTGCCGAAGGCGTGATCGCGCCGCTCGACGGGCCTGGTGACCGGCAGGGCTGCCGCCTCGACAGTGGCCGTGTCCGCATGCCGGACGGCTTCGGCGGGGCTTTCGCGCAACTCGCGGAGATAGGCTGGCAGGGGCTGAGCGCGCCGGAATCCCTGGGCGGCATGGGGCAGGGCCCCCTCGTCGCCGCAATGGTGTCTGAAATTTTCTCCGGGGCCTGCCATTCCCTTCAGATGGTTTGCAATCTCGTTCCGGGCGCGATTTCCACGCTCCTGAAGTTTGGCACCGAGGCGCAACAGTCGGTCTGGATACCCCGTCTGGCAGCAGGCCACGCGCTGTCCACCATGTGCCTGACAGAGTCCGGCGCCGGGTCCGATCTCTCACGCATCCGCACGCGGGCGACGCGGCAGGGCGATGGCTGGCTCATCGACGGAGAAAAGATCTTCATCTCGGGCGGCGATCAGGACATGTCGGAGGACATCCTGCATCTCATTCTTGCCCGGACCGGCACGATCGACGACGGCGTGAAGGGCCTTTCACTCTTTCTCGCCAGCAAGTCACAGGCGGGCTCTTCGATCAAGGTCACACGCATCGAGGAGAAGCTCGGGCTCCACGCCTCGCCGACCTGCCAGATGGTCTTCGATGCCACTCCCGCCGAACTGATCGGCGCGGAGGGTGAGGGGCTGAAGGCCATGTTCACCGTGATGAACCACGCCAGGCTTGACGTCGCCTTGCAGGGGGTTGCCCACGCCGCACGGGCCTTCGCCATCGCCTCGGCCTATGCGGCCGAGCGGACGCAGGGGCACCGGGCCGACGGCAGCGACGCGGTGCTTGCCGATCACGCCGATGTGCGTCGGATGCTCGATGAGCAGCGCGCGCTGGCGCTCGGCGCCCGGGCAATGGTCCATGTGACGCTGGTGGAGCAGGCGCGTGGCGGAGCGGAGGCTCTCGCGGACTTTCTAACCCCGGTCTGTAAGGTCTTCTGCACGAATGCCGGCATCAGGGCGGCCGATCTCGGCATCCAGATCCTCGGCGGCTGCGGATATCTCACCGAGTACAGAGTGAGCCAGACATGGCGCGATGCCCGGATCACGTCGATCTACGAAGGCGCGAACGGCATCCACGCATTGGCGACCGCCACCAGGGGCTTGCATGCCCAGCAGGGCGCTGGGGCCGATGCTTTCGATGCGCTGATCGGCCGGCTGTCCGATCATCCTGAGATAACGGTCTTGCGCGAGACGTGGCGCGATGCGCGCGTGCTCGTTTCGGCGGCGGCCGATCCGGCGACGCCGGCGCATGATTTCACGGCCCTGACCGCCACGCTGTTCTACCGGGCCGTCTGGGCCCGATTCCGAGCCGTCAGCGACGATCCGGATATCGCTCGACTGTTCAATAGGGTTCTATCGGCGCCGTTAACCGTGGCCCTGCCGATGAAGATGGCCGACGGGGTATAAGCTCAACGAGGGAGCCCATTTTCAAGGATTTTGTTCGATCGGAGCATGATCTCCTGCTCGCCAGCAGGTCACGCGAAGCGGACGGCACTTTTGGCGCGTGCCTTTGCGGCTTCTTCCTCACGGTTGCGTGGCGGCTGGGACGTCTCCAGCGAGTCGAGGAGTTCGCGGGCGCATTGCGCGATTGAACTCACCGCGCGATCGAATGCCGCTTCGTTACGCTTCGCGGGCCTTGTCGTTCCGCTCAGTTTGCGCACGAACTGCAGCGCAGCATCGTGGATTTCCCGGTCGCTCGCCGGCGGTTCGAAATTGAAGAGGGTCCTTATGTTTCTGCACATGACTTGCTCCCGGTCATCCTCATCTGCCTCACCGTGCAGGGTCGAATCCGATGTCTGCTGCCGGAGGTACTCCGACTCTCATTAAGCATCGAAGGCACGGCAAAGCACTCGCAGCATTTGCGCCAAATGGCGCCAGCGGCTCCGCCGCTGGCGTGCGCCCTGTCGATTGCTAACACAGAGGCTCTCCAACAATAGTGCCGAAGGTCGGTTCATTCAAATCAAAGCCGAACCGCTGTCGGGCGTCGTTTCGTTGCCGGGCGGCCGGGCACAGGGTGCTGAACTGCAGCAGCCGGCAGCGGCGATTCGGAATTGACTTGCGGTGGCAGCAATCTCCGTAGCCAGAAGGACTGCCGTTATTCGGCGGCCTTCCGCCGGGGCAGAACCCAGTCGGGGCGTGGGTAGTGGCAGGTGTAGCCGTTGGGGTAGCGCTCCAGGTAATCTTGATGCTCCGGCTCCGCCTCCCAGAAATCTCCGGCGGGTTCGACTTCAGTCACGACCTTGCCTGGCCACAGGCCAGACGCCTCAATGTCTGCGATGGTCTCCTCGGCTATTCGCTTCTGCTCATCGTCGAGGTAATAAATCGCCGACCGATAGGAAGTGCCGATGTCGTTGCCCTGCCGGTTTTTGGTGGTCGGATCATGAATCTGGAAGAAGAGCTCCAGGATCCGCCTGTAGCTGATGGTCCCGGGATCGAAGACAAGTTCGATGCCCTCGGCATGGGTGCCGTGGTTGCGATAGGTCGCGTTCGGTACATCGCCGCCGGTGTAGCCCACGCGGGTTGAAACGACACCCGGGAGCTTGCGGATCAGGTCCTGCATCCCCCAGAAGCAGCCGCCGGCCAAAACAGCCTTCTCGTTCATTCAGATTTCCTCCACCTGGTCGATAAACGCGCCGTAGCCTTGGGCTTCCATTTCCTCGCGTGGAATGAAGCGCAGTGCAGCGGAATTGATGCAATAGCGGAGCCCGCCGCGATCACGGGGACCGTCGGGAAACACATGGCCAAGGTGACTGTCACCATGCGCGGAGCGCACCTCGGTGCGGATCATACCATAGGAATCATCCCGCAATTCGTTGATGTTTGCCGGTACGATCGGTTTGGTGAAACTCGGCCAGCCGCAGCCGGAATCGAACTTGTCGGCCGAAGCGAACAGCGGTTCGCCGGAAACGATGTCGACATAGATCCCCGGCCTTTTGTTGTTGTAATATTCCCCTGTGAAGGGGGCTTCGGTGCCGTTCTGCTGCGTCACCCGATACTGCTCGGGCGAAAGCTTCCTGACGGCTTCGTCACTCTTTGCATAGTTCATTGGCCCTGTCTCCGTTATGGATTTCTGCCTGAATATGGCGATTGCCGGCGAGGATTCCCAATGCCGAAGCGATGGGGGATGAGACTCCTCTTTTCTGCATTATCTGCCATCATCGATAGCAGAGGGTCTGCGGTTGGAGGGTTCCCTATGTCCCGCAGAGTGTCAGCCAGACGACGCCGCCAAAACACAACGGCGTTGCTATGGCGGTGCCCAGCCACACATGTGTAGCCACCTCGCGGCTGAAAGCATCCATATCGTTGCCGGAGCGTCGATGCATCTGGCGCCGCCTCGCCCGCCGGTGGAATAATATGATGACTGCAAATGAAACAAGAAAAAGCGCTATGAGAACTGCGCGAAGTGCCGGCCAAGTGCCGATCGTGGAAACCTCTGGTCCTGCCAGATGGCAGCCGGTCGCCTGAACTCCATAGAGCACCACAAACAGAACACTCCAGACGAGAAACCCCGCCATGATCGAGATGATGGGATTATTGATCATCGCGAAAGCTCGCTGGCGAGGATTGTCATGACGAATGGAAAGCCGGCAGCGGCGAGCCCGGTGACGGCGCTGAAATCGTGCCAGAGCCTCCCCAGGCGCAGATCCACATTGCGTCTCTGCGAGACGTAGCCGCTTCGAATCCGCCAGATACCGTAGCCGGAGATGACAATGCCGAGCCCGCTACGGAGGGCGGCGTAGGTCAGAACCACAAAGACGCTCGACACGAGTGCATGGCTGCGCGGATCCGGCAAGGCAGCCATGGCAAGCCATAGCAGGGTTGCCGCAGCGACCAGATGGGCGAAGCCCGTCAGCGCGAGCCAGCCGATGGCATGCGGGCTGCGGGCCGCCGCGGACCGACCCGCCCAAGCTGCCACCAGCAGTGCAATAGCCGCAATGGCCGGACCGGCCAACTCGACGTGAGGAATTTTCTGCGGCGGCCAGTTCGGTGCGGACACCCAAAGAAAAAGACACCCGAACAACAGTGAGATGTACGCAGTCGCGTCAGCGGCCAGTGCAAAGATCATCGCCCACCATGAGGGTGGACGTGCCGTCTCCATATGAGGCGGCAGCTTTCGGCCGCGACCGACCGGAAGACTTCCGACATCGGTCTTTTCGGCTGTATCCCCACTCCACAGTAGGAACAGAAGGATGATGGATGCGAAGGTGATCGGCGTCAGCCAGTAGAATTTGAAGAGCAGGGACAGGAAGAAACATCCTGTGGCGGCGGCTGTCCAGAGAGGGAGAAAGGTCTGGTTCGGCAAGCGCACGACATGTTCCGGGGTGCCGGAAAGCATTTCGACGGCCAGCAATTCCATGCGCGCGTGGCGAGGCACTCCGAGGTAGCCCTTGCCCGACGCCAGTTGAGAGCCCAGTTGGTCAGGATCGAGCAAGTCGGCGCGACGCTCGATCGAGGGGAGCGACGCGAAGTTGTAGGAGGGTGGCGGCGTCGCCATCGCCCACTCCAGCGTACCGGCTCTCCACGGGTTGCGACGATGTCGACGCCCAAAGCGGAAGAGCAAAATGAAATCGAGAGCGACGAGGGCGAAGCCCATTGTCATCACGAAGCTTCCCATGGACGAGATGAAGTTTAGCGTCTCCCAACCCGATTCAATCGGATACTCGAAGATGCGTCTTGGCATCCCACGCAGCCCTGTCAGGTGCATCATGAAGAACGTGACGTGGAAACCGATGAACAACATCCAAAACGCCGCCTGCGAAAGGTGCTGCACAGGCTGTCGGCCACTCAGGTGCGGTAGCCAATAATAGGCAGCGGCAAGCATCGGGAAAACGAAGCCGCCGACCAGCACATAGTGCAGGTGCGCTACCACGAAATGGGTGTCGTGGGCCTGCCAGTCGAATGGCACGATCGCCAGCATGACGCCGGTGAGTCCGCCGATGACGAAGGTGAACAGAAAGCCGAGGATGTGCAGCATTGGCACCGAGAATCGCGGCCGTCCCTGGCTGAGGGTGGCGAGCCAAGCAAAAATCTGAATCCCCGTGGGTACGGCGACGAGTGCGCTGGCGGCTGAAAAGAAGGACAAGGCAACATGCGGGATACCGACGGCGTACATATGATGAACCCATAGTCCGAAGGACAGAAAGGCCATCGCGACGAGAGCAGCAACAATGAGACGGTATCCGGCGAGCGGAGCGCCGGCAAAGACGGGCAGGATGGTTGAGATCGCTCCTGCGGCCGGAAGGAAGATGATGTAGACCTCGGGGTGCCCGAAGAGCCAGAACAGGTGTTGCCACAGGAGAGGGTCGCCGCCGCGGCTCGGATCGAAGAAGGGCAGATGAAATGCACGTTCCAATTCAAGCAACACCGAGCCTACGATCAGGGGCGGGAAGCCGACCAGCATCATCGTCGCGACGACGAGCATGTACCAGGCAAAGATTGGCATTTTGTCCAATGACATGCCCGCCGCCCTTAGCTTCAAGACAGTCACCATGATCTCGATTGCGGCTGCAAGAGCCGAAATCTCGACGAAGGTGATGGCCAGCAGCCAGACGTCGGCGTTGATGCCGGGGGAATAGCTGTTCGAAGACAGCGGAGGATACATGAACCAACCGCTGTTCGGCGCAACGCCGCCGATGAGGGCGGCAATCAGCATGCTGCCGCCGAAAAGATAGCACCAGTAACCATAGGCCGTCAGCCGCGGAAACGCGAGGTCGCGGGTGCCGAGAAGTTTCGGAAGAAGATAGATCGCGACACCCTCGAAGAACGGAATCGCAAATAGAAACATCATGATGGAGCCATGCATGGTGAAGATCTGTGCATACTGCTCCGCATCCATGAAGGCGCTTTCGGACGAGGCCAGCTGCGTGCGGATCAGCATCGCCAGGAGTCCCCCGATCGCGAAGAACGAAAGCGCCGTCAGCATGAACCTCTTGCCAATGATGTTGTGGTTGACCGCGGCCAGGCGAGCAAGGCCGGGCGGCGTACCCCAAACGCGCTCGAGGGCCTTATGGAGAGCAATCGGCGAGGGATGTTTCATGTCCTCTTCGATCATTGGCGCTCCTGATGGTCCACGGCAGCCGGATAGTCTTCCGGCGCATGGGCAAACACTTCGAAGCGCATTCCCGCATGACCGGTGCCACAATATTCCGAGCACTGGCCGCCGTAGCGGCCGGGCGTGTCGGCTCTCAGCCGAAGATAGGTCGTATGGCCGGGCACCGCATCGATCTTGCCGCCGAGGCGCGGAATCCACAGGCTGTGAATGACGTCTTCACTGGTCACTGCAATTTCTACCGTCCGCCCTGCGGGGATGTGCAATGTCCCGAGAGTGGGCGGCGCTCCAGGAAGGTCCGGGTATCCGAACTGCCAGTTCCACCGTGTCGCGAGCGCCTCGATGCGAACGATATCCGGCGACAAACTGCCTCCGCCCCTCAACAGATGCTCGCCTTGCCAGAAAGCATAGAGTGTCAGAACGAACAGGATCGGCAATGGCAGCGCAATACCGCCGCCAACGATCCAGGACTCCGCTGCGATCCTTCTGCCGAACCCGGGAACGAAAACGGCGGCCAGGAACAGACCGATCACCAGAGAAAAGAGGAGGAACGACGCCGTCAGCATTACCCACCACAATCGCGCGATGGAGTTGGCAGACGGACCGGCTGGTTCCAATGCCGAGAGATCCCCGGTGCAGCCGCCTGCAATGCCAATCGCCGCCATGATCGCCATTTTTGGGAACCACCGGCGGGAAAGCAGAATTGATCGTGATAGAGGAGTTTTGCGATGGACGAGACAGCTGATAGCGCCAACCCGGTCATAGCCGAGATCGCGGAGAAGGACGCGAGCTCCGCGATCGCCGTCGCAGGCCACCCGCTGCATGCGATGAGCGTTCATTTTCCGATCGCGCTGGTGTTCGTCACCCTGGCTATTGACGTATTGTTTTGGTGGTCGGCCGATCCATTTTGGCTCCGGGCGGGGCTTTGGTCCTCCGGCGGCGCCTTCTTCATGGGTGTTGGCGCCGGTGCTGTCGGAACGGTTGAGCTTCTTTCGGTCGCAGGAATCAGAGAGCGTGTAGCAAGCTGGGCCCATGCCATAGCCGCCATGATGTTGATCGCACTCACAGGGCTGAACTGGGGGCTGCGCGTGACCGGCAGCGCCGAAGTCCTGCCCCACGGTCTTCTTGTTTCCGCTCTCTCGGCGGGCGTGACCGGAATGGCAGGCTGGCATGGTGGCAAGCTCATCTTCCATCATGGCGTAGGGCTCATGGTATCGACCAAGGACTGACCGCGCGGACGAGCCGCCGCAGCCCGCCAGGCTCGAACACGGCTAGTACGGCTCCCGCGTCGATGGTTGGCTTTGCCAGGACCACAAACAGAATTGCCAAGACGACTGCGCTCGTGCCGACCGTCGTCAGCAGGAACCGCCAGATGGGATATGTCTCTCCCTCACGAAACAACCTGATGATGACAAGGCCGGTAAGGACGTGAAGGGCAGCCAGAACGGAAACAAAAAAGAGCTTCAGTGAAAACCAGCCTGCAAATGTTTGCTGGCCAAAAATCAACATCGTCCCGGTCGCAATGGCGACGAATGCAGCGGGAGAGATGAGGGCGACATAGGCGAAACGCACCATCATCTGAAGTCGGTAGAGCGCCTCGTTGTCCCTGACACGTGCCCGTTGAACATACAATACCGGTAAGCTGACGAGGCCACCCGCCCATAACGCGATTGTCGCTATATGGAGAAGTTTGATGGCAATGATCATCCGTCGCCTCAAAGCGGTCCGGTGCAAAGCGGCCATACGTGTTGAGGTGGTGTCGTATCCGAGGACATAGAGTGCGTGGCATGACTTACGAAGCAGACATAGGGCGACCGATTGGCATTTCCAGGGGCAGGGGACGGCGGCCACGGGAATGCAGCTTAGACCGCCAGCACCACAAGATGGCCGACGCTCGTCAGCGGTGCGTTCGGCTGGAGCTTTCCGCATGCCCTTTTCATCTTCATGCCAAGCTTTGTTGGCTTTTCCACCATTGTCACGGCCTCGACAATGCGGACATGCGCCCCAATGTGAAGGGGTCAATCGGTCTCTTCCTCCCTCCCTTTCTCGATCGCTTCATCGGCCGCTTCGACATCGGACGGCTCCGGGCGCGGCTGCTCCTGCTCGGCCTCGGCGGCAGGACGATGACAGAGTGCGACGAAGAAGGGGAAGTGGTCCGATCCTATGTTTCCAGCAACGGCCAGGTGGAGCAGCTGGAACGAATCTTCGAAAAACACATGATCCAGAGGCCAGCGCAGAAATGGCCAGTTCGCGTTGAAGGTCGCGTAAGGGCCGCGCCCGATGCGCGGATCGAGCAAGCCGCTGATCTCCTGAAAGAGGCTGTTTGTGCGCGACCAGGCGACGTCGTTCAGGTCGCCCGCGACGATGGCCGGCGCCGTTTCCATCCTGACTTCCCGTCCGACGATCATGAGTTCCGCGTCCCGTCGTGCGGTGTCCTGAAGCGGAGGTGGCTTTGGATGGAGGCCGTAAAGATCGATCCTCGCGCCGGAGGGGAGCAGCAGCCCTGTTTTTATCGAAGGCACGTAGTCATCGATCAGGAACCGAACTTCCGGTCCGATCAATTCGAAACGGGAGAAGAGATGCATGCCATATCCGTTTTCCTGCGGATACGCGACCCCATACGGATAGCTTTCCTTCAACGGCGCTAGCTGGGTGTCCCACCAGGCATCGGTTTCGACAAGGACGAGGATGTCCGGTCTAAGCCTGTCCAGGAGGGAAAGGAGCGGTTCCGCGTTCCGATTCGACTTCAGGACATTCGCCACGAGGAGACGGATGCGCGAACGCTGATCACAGTTCTCTGCCGCCTTCGCCTCCGTAGCGACAATCGGCGTGTAAGGCAGGATTGCAAATATCTGCCAGCCAAGGGCTACCGTCAGCGCGACGGCAAAGGCTGCCGTTCGGCGTCGCCGGATGGGCAGCGAGAAGGGAACGGCGCCCAACATCACCGCCAGAAGGACGGCGACCTGTATGCGCGGGAAATCCCAGATCCGGATCCACCACTCGTCGCTCGGGATGAAGGGAACGACCGTTGCGGCCACGCCCAGCGACCCCAAGCCGATTACTGCCCAGCGTGCCATCACAAAATCGCCTCCTCCGTCGGAACCTCGTGCCGCATTTGCGGTTGGACACCAGAACGATCAGAAAGGAGAAAACCATGAATTGGGATCAGATCAAAGGAAAGTGGAGGCAGTATAAGGGCAAGGCGAAGGAGCAGTGGGGCGACCTCACCGACGATGACCTTGACCAGGCGGAGGGGAACCGCGATCAGCTCGCGGGGCGGATTCAGGAGAGATACGGCATCGCGAAAGAAGAAGCCGAACGCCAGGTGGACGACTGGTCCAGGCGGATGAGTTGATCCGCACGTTCTCCGTTGGGCCCATATTCATGGGCCCTCATCTGCGGACCGCAGAGCGGAACTACCCTTCCAATCGCGAGACGAACGGCCGCGTCCGGTGGTTGGGCGGCGGTGGTCTGTGGCGGTTGTCACATCGGGATACAAGACGGACTCGAGCTCATGCCGCGCAGGGTCGCGGGCCTGCCTGCGAAAGATCCACCTTGATGCTGATCAGACGGGGCCGATCACAGTCCACTAAGTCGGGCTCTGGCATGTCGGTCTGTTTCACGGTCGTACGTCGACTGGCCTTCCCGGCGAACTAAGGAGCGGCAAGGCCCTACATGTCCCGATCGGGTATACTGTGACGTGCCTGATTACGGGTTTCTCTGAGACAATGGAGAAGCTACCGCGCAAGCGTCGAGCGTGGCAGGAGGAGGCCGTGAAAGCGGTCAAGGCTATGAACGAGCTTCAGCAACTTCAGCGGCAGACGTTTGACTACTTTCTCAACGAAGTGAACCCCGCCAACGGCCTGGTTCTCGACAAGACGGCTACCAACTGGCCGTCCAGCATCGCCGCGACAGGTCTCGCGCTCGCCTGCTACCCCGTCGCCGTCAAGCGGGGCATGATGAGCCGCGCAGCCGCCGTCACGCGGACGTTGGCAACACTCCGGTTCTTCTTGGGAAGTTCTCAGGGACCACAGCCCGATGCGACGGGGCACAAAGGCTTCTACTATCATTTCCTCGATATGGCGACCGGGCGTCGCGCCTGGCAGTGCGAGCTGTCGACGATCGACAGCGTCCTGCTCTTGGCTGGGGCCTTGTCGGCTGCGATGTATTTCGACGCGGCGGACGCTCGCGAGCAGGAGATAACCGAGATCGCCGATGCGCTCTACCGCCGAGTGGATTGGCAGTGGGCGCTGAATGGCGCAGAAACGGTAACGCACGGGTGGACACCGGAGACTGGCTTTCTCAAGTACCATTGGGAGGGCTATAGCGAGGCGCTGCTTCTTTATATCTTGGGGCTGGGGTCGCCGACCCACCCGCTCCCGCAATCGAGCTACTCCGCCTGGACCTCCACTTATCGGTGGGAGAGTTGCTACGGTTATGAGTACCTCTACGCGGGGCCGTTGTTCACGCACCAATTATCCCACGTCTGGATCGACTTTCGCGCGATTCAGGACGTTTACATGCGCGGAAGGGGTATCGACTATTTCGAGAACAGCCGCCGGGCAACTCAGGTTCAGCGTGCCTATGCGATCGAGAATCCGTGCAAGTTCGACGGATACCGGGAATGCTGCTGGGGTGTCACCGCCAGCGAGGGCCCCGGTCCCGCGACGCTCAAGTTGAAGGGCGTCAAGCGCGAGTTCTACGACTATGTCGGCCGAGGCGTTCCCTTCGGACCGGACGATGGCACGCTTGCACCTTGGTCGGTTGTCGCCTCCTTGCCGTTCGCGCCTGAAATCGTCCTGCAGGCGATCGACTACTGCGTGCATCAGGCCAAGCTGACGATGTTCAACAGGTACGGCTTCAAGGCGGCCTTCAACCCGACCCATCCGGGCGAACAAGGCAACCCCTATGGCTGGTGGGTGTCGCCCTGGCACTTTGGACTCAATCAGGGGCCGATCGTGCTTATGATCGAGAACCATTGGAGCGGTCTGTTGTGGCGTTTGATGCGAAACTGCCCTTATGTGGTGACGGGATTGCGGCGCGCCGGATTCGACGGGGGCTGGCTGAATGAGCTGCCCTGATCGGTCCTGTGAAAGAGTTCTGCGGTACCAATTTTTCAAGAGGCCGCCTTCTGTTCCTGGCGAGGTTCGCCTCAGAGAGGGGTTCAGACGGGAAGACCATGAAAGTCGCAGTGTTCAGCAGCAAGTCTTACGACCGCGAATTCCTCTGTGCAGCGAATAGCAGCGTCGGACACGAGCTACGGTTTCTCGAAGTTCGGCTTTCCCCCGAAACGGCGGCCTTGGCCATGGGTGCCGAGGCGATCTGCGCCTTCGTCAATGACGACATCGGCGAGCCTGTCCTTCAGGAGCTCGCGAAACTTGGTGTGCAGCTTGTCGCGCTCCGCTGCGCTGGTTTTAATAATGTCGACCTCGAAGCCGCCTGTAATCTTGGCATTAGAGTCGCGCGTGTCCCTGCATATTCGCCCTATGCCGTCGCAGAACATACGACGGCCCTGATCCTCGCCCTGAACCGCAAGATCCACCGGGCCTACAATCGGGTCCGCGAAGGCAACTTTGCCCTCGAGGGATTGTTGGGGTTTGACCTTCGCGGCAAGACGGTCGGCATCGTCGGCACCGGAAAGATCGGCGAGGCATTCGCGCGAATCATGGCAGGATTCGGCTCCAAGCTGCTTGCGAACGACCTCAAGCCGAATCCGGTCTGCGAGGCTCTGGGGGTAACCTATGTTTCGCGCGAGGAGCTCTTCAGGCGATCCGATATTGTCAGCCTGCACTGCCCCCTCACGCCCGAAACCCATTACATGATCAGGAGCGAAACGCTGCCGCAGCTGAAGCGCGGCGCGATGTTGATCAACACGAGCCGCGGCGCCGTGGTGGAAACCCCCGCTGTCATCCAGGGGTTGAAGGACGGGACGATCGGCAGCCTAGGGCTCGACGTGTACGAAGAGGAAGGCGATTTGTTCTACGAAAACCTGTCCGACCGCTTCATTCCGGACGACGTTTTCGCGCGCCTGCTAACGTTCCCCAATGTCCTTATCACCGGTCATCAGGCCTTTTTCACAAAGGAGGCCCTTACCAACATTGCGGAGACGACTATTGCTAATTTCAGCGCATTCGTCGATTGCGGCTGCGCAACTCACGAAGTTTCCGTCGAGAAGATCGCCGGGCCG
Organism: Sinorhizobium sojae CCBAU 05684; assembly: GCF_002288525.1. Lineage (NCBI taxonomy): Bacteria > Pseudomonadati > Pseudomonadota > Alphaproteobacteria > Hyphomicrobiales > Rhizobiaceae > Sinorhizobium > Sinorhizobium sojae. Next base: position 1,933,570 of record NZ_CP023068.1, on the reverse strand, counting down.
GGCCGGTGACGGTAGCCGAACGGAGGAGGCGGCGACGGACGGCCGCATTTCACCATATGCCAGTGCCGCCGCAGCAGCGACAACAACAATGCCGGAGGCGGCGTCGACATTGTGGAAAAAAATTTCGCGCAGGGCCTCTTGTCCCTGCCATCGTTTGGAAACTCCATATTGCCTCAAGTCAGATCAACGGAGACTTCCAAATGCATCATCTCAACATACCCGACATGACCTGCGGGCACTGCAGCACGGCGGTGGAGAAGGCGGTAAAAGCGGTCGATCCTAGTAGCAGGCTTACCGTGAATCTCGAGGCGAAGACAGCGTCCATCGACTCTGAGGTCGGCTCTGACGCGTTCATTGTAGCGATTAGAGAAGCTGGCTATCAGGCTTCTTTGGAGACTTCCTGAATTCCTGCTGCAGCGACATCGCATGACACCGGAACACGCGCAAACACGCGCCGGCCCGACGGCGCGTGTGACCGGCTGGCACATTGTGGTGCTCAGCGCCGATAGCCGCGTAATTCGTTGTAGCGCTTGACCTGACCTGGGCTCAAAATCCGCACGATCTGCAGATGGGCAGCGAGATGGATGAAACGAAGCCCTACGCGACTCGCTTCAATCTGCCGAAGTCGGGCGCGAAGGCCGTGCTCGTCAATCGATCTCTCCTGAAAGCCGCTCTCCAGGGCCAATTCGGCGGCGATCAGCCTTCTCCCCTCAGCGATGGCGTCGCCTCGCATTTTATCGAAAATGCGTTGCGCGGCGGCCATCTGTTCCGCCGTCAGGGCCAGTTCACGCTCCATCGTCAGAACATGCGAGGGTCCCGGCACGCCATTCAACTCGGCCGCCTTCGCAAGTCCCCACCCCCCGCCTCGCCCAAGCTCGTGGAGGTCCGCCTCCGACAGGCTCTTGATCTTGCGGAACTCCTGTCCGAGGTAGTGCGACGCATGGACGTGTACTTCCTCCGCCGCTGCGGCAAAAGGCAGAACTGCGGCCAGGAGCGCGAGTAATATGAATTTCATGATAATCACCGGTTGGTTGCTGGTAGACATGAGCTTGCCAACCGACAATCGCCGTGAACATGATAGCCATCATGTCGGATGAGATTGTCGCCCACCTCCGCCCCCGGGCCATAGCGCTCAAGACCCTTGAACGGAAGGAGCATCTCTTTCACCGAGATGATCCGGTCGTGGCGATGTTCCTGGTGACCGAGGGCTGCGTCAAACTCATGCGTTACCAGGAGAACGGGAGCCCCGCCGTATTGCAGCGATCGACGCCGGGCACGATCGTAGCCGAGGCCTCTTTGTTCTCAGGGCACTATCACTGCGATGCGATCGCCGTAACGGCAACGCAGGCATTCGCGGTTCCGGTCGGGGAAGTTCGTCGGCTCCTGAATGAGGACCGTGCTTTTGCGCTGGCGTGGACGATGCACCTTACACGCGAGTTGCAGAATACAAGAAAGCGCGCAGAGATCGTTTCGCTGCGCACAGTGAGCGCCCGGCTAGACGCCTGGCTGACCTGGAATGATGGCAGGCTTCCGACCAAGGGTGACTGGAAAGCACTGGCGGATGAAATTGCCGTGTCGCCCGAGGCGCTGTATCGCGAATTCTCGAGACGCCGGCATTCATAGGATGCGCATGAGTGGACCGGATTTGCGGACTCATTCATAGCATAATCGGCCGGAGACGGGCCGCAAACAGGTCCGGCAGGATGACGCTGAAACATCTCGCCAGCCACTGTCACGGCGACGACCGGCCGGACTGCCCGATTATCGACGAGATTGCCAACGCGATCGCCGACAGCATGGCACGGATCAAGGGACCATTCGGCGTGTCCGCTGTTTGAGATGGAGGTGGTCCGTCGGCCGTTTGATCAAGGTCAAGGCACAGCTTGTAACCGCCGCGCAATGTGCTTCAATAGAGCACAAAGGCCGAGCGAAACATGATCGCCGCCAGCCAGACCGTCCGGAAAGGCGCAAGAGAATTGCTGGCTGTTTTGGTCGCAATCATGTTTTCTGTTCATGCTGATCGCTGAGGCAGCCCTCGTAATGCGGGCCACACATCGTTAGCAGCGAACCCGAGGTCGCAGAGTCCCTCCCGGTTCTGGGACTGCGAGAAGGCTCTGATCATCGCAGCGGCATGGTCCTTGTTCCGGTGGGGGCTGGGGTGGGCAAGCTTGCATCCCGCGGAGTGGCAGCCGGTCCGGTCGTTGGCATTCATCTCGAACAGCGATTGGTGGCCGCCGCATCGCTTTCCCCGCGTCAGTTGACCGGCGTTTCGAACTGACCCTGAAAGGCGGCATGAACGGCTACGAGAGGCGGATCGACGGCGTCGATAGCCTCGGATTGCGAGAAAGCGTCGAGGTCGTCATGCGCACGGGCATCACTTCCAGATCTCCGGCATTGATTGAAGGGCTTTTCCGGGTGCATTGCGCGATACGGTCCTCGTGCCGCCAAGGGGAAGCGTGACGGTCGCCTTCGACGGCAACAATCGCGGGCGCTAAGTTTGTTGCAGGCGGGTTCAAACATGGAGACATTCTTCAATGGACGAGCACGAGCATCGCCACCGACCCGAAGATCACCAGCAGGGCCACCATCATCGCCATGCGAGGCCCACTCGCGGCGAAGATGGGACTGCGCAGCAGCAGGGCGTGGTTTACACCTGCCCGATGCACCCGCAGGTGCGACAGATCGGTCCCGGAAACTGCCCGATCTGCGGCATGGCGCTCGAACCGGAGATCATATCCGCCGAAAATGGTCCCAATCCGGAACTCGTCGATATGCGACGGCGGTTCTGGATCGGGCTGGTTCTGACGCTTCCTGTGCTGGCACTGGAGATGGGCGGCCATCTCACCAACCTCCACATGCTACTAGGCCCCCAAATGTCGAACTGGCTGCAACTTGTCTTCGCGACTCCGGTCGTCCTCTGGGCGGGCGCTCCCTTCTTCGAAAGGGCGTGGCAGTCGATCCTCACCCGGCATCTGAACATGTTTACCCTTATCGCGATGGGCACCGGAGTCGCCTGGGTCTACAGCGTGGTGGCAACTGTGGCCCCGGGCCTGTTTCCGGCAACGTTCCGATCCAATGGGGGGGCCGTTGCGATCTACTTCGAAGCGGCGGCCGTCATCACAGTGCTGGTGCTGCTCGGTCAGGTCCTCGAACTGCAGGCGCGTGAGCAGACCGGAGGCGCGATCCGCGCCCTCCTGGATCTGGCACCGAAGACCGCCCGCAGGATCGGCGCCGATGGCGCCGAGGAGGACGTGCCGCTCGAAGATGTTGCCGTCGGCGACCAGCTGCGTGTCCGTCCGGGCGAGAAGGTCCCGGTCGACGGTACCCTCATCGAAGGCCGCAGCTCGGTCGATGAATCGATGGTCACCGGGGAGTCAATGCCGGTCACCAAGGAGGTTGGCGCGAAATTGATCGGGGGCACGATGAACCGGACCGGCGGCTTCGTCATGGAAGCGGGAAAGGTCGGCCGCGACACCATGCTATCGCAGATCGTCCGCATGGTCGCCGAGGCCCAGCGCTCTCGCGCCCCGATCCAGCGCCTCGCCGACGAAGTGTCTGCCTGGTTCGTGCCCGCTGTCATCCTGATCGCCATCATTGCCTTCGTGGCTTGGATGACGTTCGGCCCAGAACCCCGCTTTACGCACGGACTCGTCGCCGCAGTCGCGGTGCTCATCATCGCCTGCCCCTGTGCGCTGGGCCTCGCGACTCCGATGTCGATCATGGTCGGCGTCGGCAAAGGTGCAAGCGTAGGCGTGCTGATCAAGAACGCAGAAGCGCTGGAACGCTTCGAGAAAGTTGACACGCTGGTGGTCGACAAGACGGGAACCCTGACCGAAGGCAAGCCGAAGGTCACCTCGATCGTCGCAGTGAATGATGTTTCAGACGACGAACTCCTGCGGCTGGCCGGCACGCTGGAACGGTCGAGCGAGCATCCTCTCGCGGCGGCCATCGTCGAGGCGGCCAGTGAACGCGGAGTGGCGCTCTCCACGGCAGAGAACTTCGACAGCCCCGTCGGCAAGGGTGTGACCGGCACCGTTGAGGGCCGCAGCCTCATCATCGGCAGTCACCGGATCATGTCCGAGGAACAGGTGGACGTCTCGGCACTCTCGAAAGAGGCGGAAGGACTGCGGAGTGAAGGCGCGACAGTCATCTTCGCCGCCATCGACGGTCGCCTGGCTGGACTATTCGCAATATCCGATCCGATCAAGGCGACGACACCCGCTGCAGTGGAAGCTTTGGTGAAGGACGGCGTGCGGGTGGTAATGCTCACCGGAGATAACCAGACCACCGCCAATGCCGTCGCCCGGAAGCTCGGTATCACGGAGGTCGCGGCAGAGGTCTTGCCGGAGCACAAGAGTGAGATCGTCGCGCGCCTGCGCAGAGACGGAAGGATCGTCGCCATGGCGGGCGACGGCGTCAACGACGCCCCAGCGCTTGCTGCCGCCGACGTCGGGATTGCCATGGGAACGGGGACAGACGTGGCAATCGAGAGCGCTGGCGTGACGCTGCTCAAGGGCGACCTGCAGGGCATCGCGCGGGCGCGGCAGCTCAGTCACGCGACGATGCGAAACATCCGGCAAAACCTGTTCTTCGCCTTCATCTACAACGCCGCCGGCGTCCCGGTTGCGGCTGGCGTGCTTTATCCCGCCCTCGGACTTTTGCTGTCGCCGATCATCGCGGCAGCCGCCATGGCGCTCTCGTCAGTCAGCGTGATCGGCAATGCTCTCAGGTTGCGGAGTGCTCGGATATGACCTGGGATCGCAGATGGACATTGTTCGCCGCCTCGCTCGCGGTGATTGCCACATTCTTCGTACTCCGAGAGCATTGGCAGCATGCATTGGGGCTCGCACCCTATTTGTTGCTGCTTGCGTGCCCATTAATGCATTTCTTCCATGGCCATGGCGGACATCGCGATCACCGGATGGACGATCTCACATGACCTACGCCTTGCGTCATGCGAGTTCGACTCGATTCCGTGCCGACCGCGTTGCGAGCGTCGCTGCGGCGAGACCGAGAGAGGCTCGGAGTGGAAGGGCGGAACGGTGGCCGCGCCGAATGCGACCAGGAAAAGGCCGATGCTCGCGGTCATACCCATCATCGAGCCTCAGCGGAATGACAGGAATGGCGGACAGCGCCGCGTTCTGCGTCTGGTTCTTTTCTCGCTTGACCTCGCCACCGTTGGAACCCTTACACCTTTAGGCAGCGTCGGACTGGTCAGGCCGGTTTGCGACGGTGCCATATAACAGACGCGAATCGCATTTAGGTTAGAAGCTGATAATTGACAACTTCGGAACCGATGGTAGTCCTCGGGGCATGGGTATGTATCGAATCACATTGCAAAAGATGCTGATTCTATTTCGCTTGGTGATCGTCCTGTCACTGGCGGGGTACTCATTGCCGACCGCCTCCGCCGCGATGCACGGAGTCTGGGCGAACCCCGACGTCATTCAGTCCGATGACCACCACGAAATGGCGACAGCCGAGCATGCGCAAGGCGGTCACCATTCCTCCCCGGACGACTCTCAGAAGCTGGTGAAGACCGATTGCTGCAAAGGGTTCTGTGTCAGCATGGCCATCGTCGCAGTCGTGGACACTGTCGGCGGCCCACGTGTGGCTTCCATCCGCAAGTTCGCCGATGACGCTCGGGCTAAGGGCGAACTCCCGCCGCTCCACCGCCCCCCGAATATCTGAGTAGGACATACCCGTCCTTGCGGGTCTAATCCGTGCCTTCGTGAGCGTGGTTGCTCGCAAGCGCCGCTGCAATTCCTATTCGGATATACCATGAGACCTTTGTTTATCGTGGCTGCCCTCCCGCTGTTTGCCAGCGGATGTGCCGCCACATTACCTCCCGACGTCATTGCTTCGGGCGATCTCGCCGCCTCCGAGGCCGAAGTCCGCCCCCTCAGATATACAAGTCCGGTCTCGGACTACACCCATCGCGTCCCGGTCGATCCCAGGCCATGGCGAAACCGGAATGACGCGCAGGTCCGAGAAGGAGACGCGTCATGAGAGGCAAACTGAAACTGGTCACGATGATCACGCTTCCGCTGTTGCTCGGCGCCTGTGTGTCCGCGTCCGAATATGCCGCGACGAATGCCGGCTTCTCCTCGGTCACGGGCAAGACCGCCGAGGTGACGGGCAAGCAAACCGTCTGGGTCCAGAACCGGCAACAGGCGCAGGTCGTCTCCGATCGCGTCAAGACGCTGATGGCGAAGAAGAGCATGGACGTCGAAACCGCCGTGCAGGTGGCGCTCCTCAACAACAAAGGGCTGCAGGCGGCCTATGCAGATCTCGGCGATTCCGCTGCTAACGCCTGGCAGTCGACGATGCTCGTCAACCCGACGGTTTCAGTGGGGCTGACGGGAATCGGCACGCCGGGCCTCGAAGCGTTCAAAACGGTCGAGGGGATGATCGCCTCGAACATCCTTGCGCTGGCCACGCGGGAACGGAACATCGCCATCGCCGACACCCGTTTCCGACAAGCGCAGTTGAACGCGGCGCTGCGAACCCTGCAGCTCGCCGCCGACACCCGCCGCGCCTGGATCAATGCCGTCGCTGCATGGGAAACGGTCGGCCAGCTCAATCAGGCACAGGCGGCAGCCGATGCCGCCTCCGAGCTTGCCCAAAAGCTCGGCGACACCGGCGCGATGACCAAGGGAGCACAGGCTCGCGAGCACGTCTTCTACGCTGAGCTGGCGGGACAGAAGGCGAAGGCGCGGCTGACGGCAAGGCTCGCGAAGGAGGAGCTGACGCGGCTGATGGGGCTCTGGGGTTCGGACGTCGACTACCAAGTGCCGAACCGCCTGCCGTCCCTGCCGAAGGGGTTGATGAAACGCGACCTGATCGAGGCGGAAGCGCTGCGACGGCGCGTGGACCTCCAGATAGCGAAGCTCGACCTTGAAGCGACGGCCAAGTCCTACAAGCTGACAGAGGCGACGCGCTACGTCACCGACCTCGAAATCCTGACCGGCTTCGAGACCGAACGCGAAAAGGAGGACGGCAATGTCGAGGCGGAGACGACTGGACAGGCTGAACTGGAGTTCGTCATCCCGATCTTCGACAGCGGCAAAGCACGCATGCGCAAGGCTGAGCTCGCCTATATGCGCGCGGCGAACCTACTGGCGGAAAAAGCTGTCAACGTCCGCTCTGAGGCACGCTCCGCCTATCAGGCTTACCGCGCCAACTACGATATCGCCCGGCACTACCGCAACAGCGTCGTACCATTGCGCACCAAGATCGAGGAGGAATCCCTCCTCACCTACAACGCGATGATCACCAACACCTTCGAATTGCTCGCCGACAGCCGCGACAAGGTCAATTCGATCCTGCTCGCGGTCAACGCCAAGCGTGACTTCTGGCTGGCCGAAGCGAACCTCGCCCCCGCCATATACGGTGGCGGTGCGGGTACGGTTGCCGGAGAAACTGAAGTCGCAGCAGCCGCCGATAGCGGTGGTGGCGGTCATTGAGAAAGGAACGGGCCATGTTCAACAGAAGACAATTGCTCGGCGCGAGCGCCGCACTGGTATCGACCGCCGCCTGGGCGAAAACCTCCAACATGGGCCTGCCGGAAGCGGCCGTCATGGAGACTGCCGAAACGCAGCCGCCGGTCAAGCCAACATCCGGTCCCGACTATAATCCCGTTGTCACGCTCAACGGCTGGACGCTCCCCTACCGCATGAACAACGGCGTGAAGGAATTCCACCTCGTCGCCGAGCCGGTCGAGCGCGAGATGGCGGAAGGCATGACTGCCTATCTCTGGGGCTATAACGGCCAGTCGCCGGGCCCGACGATCGAGGCAGTCGAAGGCGACCGGGTGCGCATCTTCGTCACCAACAAGCTGCCCGAGCATACGACGATCCACTGGCACGGCATGATCCTGCCGTCAGGCATGGACGGGGTCGGCGGTTTGTCGCAGCCGCACATACCGGTTGGCAAGACCTTCGTCTACGAGTTCGACCTCGTGAAATCCGGCACGTTCATGTACCACCCGCATTCCGACGAAATGGTGCAGATGGCTATGGGGATGATGGGCTTCTTCGTCGTCCATCCCAAGGACCCGAAGTTCATGCCGGTCGACCGCGACTTCGTCTTCCTGCTCAACGCCTATGACATCGATCCGGGCTCCTACGTTCCGAAGGTCATGGAGATGACGGACTTCAACATGTGGTGCTGGAACAGCCGCATATTTCCCGACATCAGCCCGCTCGTCGTCTCGAAGAACGACCGGGTGCGCGTCCGGGTCGGCAACCTCACCATGACCAACCACCCGATCCACATGCACGGCTACGACTTCGAGGTCACCTGCACCGATGGCGGTTGGGTCCGCCCGGAGGCGCGCTGGCCGGAGGTCAGCATCGACATCCCGGTCGGGGCGATGCGGGCCTATGAGTTCGACGCAAAATACGAGGGCGATTGGGCGATCCATTGCCACAAGTCGCATCACACGATGAACGCCATGGGCCATGACATCCCGACCTTCATCGGCGTCGACAAGGAGAAGGTCGCCGAGAAGATCAAGAAGCTCCAGCCGGAATACATGCCGATGGGCACCAAAGGCATGGCCGACATGGGCGAGATGGAAATGGAGATCCCCGAGAACACCGTGCCGATGATGACCGGCTGGGGTCCGCACGGACCCATCGAGATGGGCGGCATGTTCTCGGTCGTCAAGGTGCGAGAAGGCATCTCGGCCGGCGATTACGCCGACCCCGGCTGGTACGAAAACCCGCCCGGAACCCAGGCGTGGGAGTGGACAGGCGAGCTTCCCGACTGGACCAAGGCCCAGGACGCAAAGACCCAGATCACCCCGAAGCATGCAAACCACGGCTGATCCCGCATGCCTATGTCAATCAACATAAGGACCACACAATGAAGGCTCAATTCTTCGGACTTCTCATCGCCGCGCTCGCCACTCCGGCATTTGCTGGCGGCAATCACGCAGGCGGCCACGGCGAGCCGATGGCCGTCGGCGAGCCGGGCAAAAAAGCCAACGCCACCCAGACGATCCGCGTCACCATGAAGGAAACTGAGGACGGCGAGATGATCTTCACGCCGTCGACCTTCAAGGTTCGCAAGGGCCAGACCATCGCCTTCGCGATCAAGAACGCGGGCGAACTCGAGCACGAGTTCGTGCTCGATCAGGAAGACAAGATCGTCGAGCACAAGGCACTGATGGAGAAGTTCCCGGAGATGGAGCACGACGACCCGAACGCGATCCGCCTCGCGGCAGGTGAATCCGGCGAAATCATATGGAAGTTCACCAATGACGGCACGTTCAAGATCGCCTGCCTGGTGCCGGGTCACTACGACGCCGGCATGCACGGCGACGTCACGGTCGCCGGAAAGTGATGATCGAAAGGAACCTGACATGAAAACGCTGATCAAACTAACCCTCGCCTCCACTCTGGCCATCGGCACCGCCTATGGCTCGTTCGCGGCTGAGTTTACCAAGGGCACGGTCAAGAAGCTCGACGCCAAGGCCAAGAAGGTCACGCTGATCCACGAGGAACTGAAGTCGCTCGACATGCCCGCGATGACCATGGTGTTCCGCGTCCAGGACGACGCCATCCTGGAGAAGCTGAAGGAAGGCGCGAACATCGAGTTCGTCGCTGAGCGCGTCAACGGCAAGCTGACCGTCACGCAGGTCAAGTAATCCCTGCAACAGGACGCGGCCCTCGTGAGCTGCGTCCTCCTCCGCTCACACGTTCGTCAGGTGACCGCTGCAGCAGGCGTTGTAATCAGCACTATGATACGGGGGGCTTGCAGACGGCTTTCCAGAGATCATCCTTCCAGTCGGGCGTGCCAGCCTCCGATGTGGGTATCGCGTAATCGACACCCCTCACGGCGACAGCCGCCGGCGGACTGCACCGGACCGACGCCTTGTGTTTGCCGCGATCGCTGTACGCAACGTCTCCGTCGGCGCTCGTTTGTGAGAGCGAAATGAACACATCGAAGTCGTATTCCACGCTTGCCGCGGCTTCGTTTCCGACAAGGCTCACGCTGACGACGGTGAGGTCGGGAAAGTGCGCCCTGTGAAAGACCACGGGCTCGTTGGCGGCTGCAGAGGTTAACAGCAATGTTTCGATCGCGAGGACTGAAACGACAGTACGCATTCACCCCTCCCTTTGGTGCATGCGACTTCGACACCATAGCACAGCGGCCTCGATAATTCTCCCCGAAACGCATGGGCCCATACCGAGTTGCTAGCAGGATTCGTGTGGGGCACGATTGTGAGCCGACGTCCCGCTGTGGATCCGAGTCCTGCCAATGCGCCAACGAGCCAGGCAACCGCTTTGGTCGGATTTGCCTTCCCCTGCACTCTTCACCGCTCGCATGATCTGGCTCAACGTGATCGAGCGCAACATCGGCTATTCTCAGGTGTCGCGCATCGGAGAGCATGACCGTGCCGTTCACCGAGGAACAATTCTTCCAAGTCTTCGCCGACTACAATGCAGCCGTCTCACCGCTGCCCGCGGTCGCTTACATTCTCGGCTTAACAGCTCTTGGTTTCCTATTTTGGCGGAATCGGATCTCCACGGTACTGATCATGGCGGTCCTCGCGCTGATGTGGCTCGTCAATGGCGTGGGCTATCATTGGTCATTTTTCGCCAGCATCAACCCGGCTGCGCGGATCTTCGGCGCGGCGTTCGTCCTCCAAGCACTGCTCCTGGCGGTCGCTCCCTTTGTCTCACCCGACTTTCGACTTGGCCCCGCGAAGGATGCCCGCACGGTAGTCGGTCTCGCACTCGCCGCCTACGCGATGGTGATCTATCCGATTCTCGGTTGGCTTTTCGGCCAGGTCTACCCGGCGGTACCCGTGTTCGGCATCGCACCGTGCCCAACGACGATCTTCACGATCGGTGTCCTACTGCTCGGATCGTCGCGCACCGCGTGGTGGCTCCTCGTGATCCCGGCGCTCTGGGGGATCGTCGGCGGCAGCGCGGCACTTCTGATCGGCGTGCCGCAGGACTACGGCCTCATCGCGGCATTTCTCCTCGTCCTCGCCTTCGCTACGGCGTACTGGCTCGGCGCCAGTTTCGCGCGTCGCAACGTAGGAGCGAACTCACGCCCTTAGTCACCTATGGCCCCGCCACAGATGCACGCTATGTGCCGGCTCCGCATTTTTTGGTCCACGTCATTGCGAGCACCGCGACCAGGGCACAGCAAGGGGCACCTGCTCTAATGGTGGGGATGCCTATAGGAACGAGTGATTGGAAGGGCGACGCTCCTGGATCACCGGTCAACATCGGAGGCGACTAATTCACCGGGATCATCAGATGCTCGTAAGGTGTGCCCGGCCACATGACGTAAGGTTGGCTCGTGTCCGGATTTTCCTTTTGGTTCGGGTAGCCTTCCACCATCTCCCCGGCATTGAAGATCATCACGTGCGGCCCGGTGTCAACCCAGTCGGCGCCCGTTGCCGGCTCGCTCGCATGCGGATCTGCATTGCTCGCATCCGAGCCGCCCTGCAGCATATAGCCGAAGCCCACCTTGCCGGCCGGCGGATCAGTCTTGTCCATCCACGCTTTGGCCCATTCCATCCCGTTCGCGTCGAGGCACATCGGGTCATTACCCGGGGAAGCGGGGTTGTCAGGCAGGCAGGTGAAGTTGTTGGTGCCCTCGCGCACAGTCCGAGCGTTCATTTCCTTGTCAAACGCGATGACCGTCGCGTCGCGGGCCACCGCCTCAGGTGCCGCGGACATCGCATTGTTAATCAGCTCGTCGTCGCTCATATCGGCTGCAAGCGCGTCGATAGAAAGGCCAAGTCCAGAAAGGCCGACAATGAGGAAAATTGACCGCAAGCGCATCTTACCCTCCCACATCCAGCGTTGGTCGGCGCGAGCGTTGCTATCCGGAATTGGTCAGTCCGCTCACCGTGGGCGACCAAAGAATTATTATGCGCTTCAGGCAATAGCTTTGCTAATCAAAAGATATTTTCAGGGCGGCGCTGGCTCCGCCCAAGCCTCAGCGAGTTCGCTGGTGCGGCCGGCGTGCTCGATGGCCCTTACCAGTTCGGCAGCCTGCATGCGGTCCTTGCTATCTTTGCCCGCCTCACCCGATAGGCCTTGCCTCTCTAAGGCTTTTGTAGCAGACCTTCTGCCCACATCCAAAGATAAGCTGTTGCCCTAAACTCGCCCGGTCCTCTCACAGCGCCGGCACTGGCCGATCTGGAGAAACCTGCAGCTCGTCGGAGACGAATTCCCACAGGGTTCCGATCACCCCGGACGAAAGCTCCTTGCCCTCACCGACGAAGAGGCCGAATTCCACGAACGGAGCGGGCGGCATTCCGTCAGCCCCGCTCAGGACCTTCATCGTGTCGTGCCGGATACTGACGTCGAGTAGCACGGCAACGCCGAGACCAGCTTCGATAGCGGATTGAATCGACGAAAGGCTGGCGCTGGTCAGCACCGTGCGCCAGGGTCTGGTGATCTCGTTGAGGGCTCCGGTCATTTTGCGGTCCCAGGTGCAGGTCCCGTCGAAGGTGATCAGCGGCAACGGCTCCCGGTCCCGTACGACGAAGCCGCGCGCGGCCACCCACTTCAAAGGCAAGCGCCAGGTATGCACCGGCACAGCGCTGATCTCCGCCGGGTCGCCGATGGCGACGTCGATGAGCCCGAGTGAGAGCTTCTTCGAAAGCGTCGCGCTTTCGGCGACGGTCAGATTGAGCGTTACATCCGGACAGGAGGCGGCGAAACGCTGTAGCGCTTTCGGCAGCGAACCGATGGCGATGTCCTCGGTCATGCCGAAGCGGACGGGGCCGTGAGGAGCCTGATCGGACAGCGCCCGTCTGGCGCTCACGCTCAGCCCCAATATCTTCTGGGCATAGGGAAGAAGGACATGGCCGGCCTCGGTCAGATCCATGCCGCGTGCCCCGCGCTTCAACAGCTTCACCCCGAGGTCATCCTCCAGGCGGCGCAATTGCATGCTGACGGCGGCCTGGGTCCTTGCCAGGCGGCTGGCCGCCGCGCTGGCGCTGCCGCATTCCGCCGTCGCGACGAAGGCGCGCAGCAAACCGATCTCCAGATCACGCATAAACATTCCTTATATCTGCATCAGAATTATCTGTGTTCCTTAATGCTACCGCTTTGCTATTCCTGATCAAGAGGAAAGGGAAAGGACATGACGGACATGGAGACGACAGCAGGCGGGGAGTGGGCTGCGCCGATCAAGGGAACCGGTGTTCGCGGGCGCGTTTATCTCTCGATTGTCTTTTGCCTCCTTTCCATGTCGAGCGTCCAGTTTGGCGCCGCGCTTTCGAAGCCGGTGATGCAGGAACTGGGATCGTTCGGCACGACCTGGCTTCGGCTTTGCTTCGCAGCGCTTGCACTCACGCTTTTCGTCCGCCCGCCCTTCCTCAGCTATGGCAAGCGGCAATGGTTCGGCGCGGCGGCGCTCGGTACCGCCATGGCGGCGATGACGCTCTGCTTCTTCGCCGCGGTCGAGCGCATACCCCTCGGCCTGGCCGTCGGCATCGAATTTCTCGGCCCACTGACTGTTGCGACGATTTTCGGCGGCGGCAGATGGCGCCTCCTCTGCCCCGCTATCGCTGCAGCGGGTGTTCTCTGCCTTTCCTGGGACGGCAGCGCCTGGGTGGGGGATATGCCCGGCGTGCTCTTCGCGCTCGGCGCGGCGGCCGGCTGGGGCAGCTATATCGTCCTGATGAAACAGGCTGGGCAACAGTTCACCGGGCTCGAAGGGCTCTCCGTCTCGCTCCTCTTTGCCGCCCTTGTGGCGACGCCTTTCGGCTTGCACCAGGCAGCGCGGGGCATATCGCTTGAGTTCGCCTTTATGACAGGGCCTCTCGCTCTCCTCGTGCCGCTGCTACCCTATGCCCTGGAATTCGTCGCGCTCCGTTGGATGAAGGCGTCCGCCTTCGGCATTCTGATGAGCCTCGAACCGGCCATCGGCGCCGGCGCCGGCTTCATTGTCTTGGGGCAGGCGCTGACGCCAAGCCAGATGCTCGGCGTGGCGCTGGTAATTGCCGCGAGCGCGGCCGGCACGATGTCGAGTCAGGCCTGAGCGTGCTCGCCGCCGCTGCAAGCTCAGGCATCGGCAAGACTGCAGTGGCTGCCATCTTCGGTTCATTAGAGGCGTCCTGTACCGCGTCCTGATCGACCCTGCTGGCGAATCCGGTCGGGATTGAGCTTCATGACGTTCGTTCAGTCAGATTCTTCGAAAGCTCGCCGCCTACCCGCTACGGCAATGCGATCAACGTCATCTACACAATAGAGCAGTATGAAGCTGGCGGTGCTGCAGCGGTGGTGAGGACAAGATGTTCCCGAATGTCACTTCGCTGTCGAGGGTGGCCGTCAGGATCTAGCCCAGCGTGCCATCACAAATTGCCTCCGTCGGAACCTCGTGCCGCATTTGCGGTTGGACACCAGAACGATCAGAAAGGAGAAAACCATGAACTGGGATCAGATCAAAGGAAAGTGGAGGCAGTATAAGGGCAAGGCGAAGGAGCAGTGGGGCGACCTCACCGACGATGACCTGGACCAGGCGGAGGGGAACCGCGATCAGCTCGCGGGGCGGATTCAGGAGAGATACGGCATCGCGAAAGAAGAAGCCGAGCGCCAGGTGGACGACTGGTCCAGGCGGATGAGTTGATCCGCACGTTCTCCGTTGGGCCCATATTTATGGGCTCATCCGTGGAAACGCAGAGCGGAACGCTTCCAATCACGGGACGAACAGCCGCGTCCGGTGATTGGGGCGGCGCTTTTCACATCGGGATTTAGCACGCCGGTCGCGGGAGTTCGCCGCAAAGGATTCTGGAACCTTCGGAACCGCGGGGCCCTCGAGCCTTGGCGACTGAACAAACGGCCCAAGGTCCTCTGAACAATGTGCCAGAATTGCATTTCCAGGCGTGCTCTTTGTGTGGCGCAGCGGCGGGAGCGCTCCCTTTGCTGTCCGGTTGTAGCAAGCTGACTATCGATCTTGTCTCGGCCGAGACGGTGGAAGCGATGGGTTTACGGGCGTGGGAGGAGCTCAAGGCGGCTTCACGGCCTAGCGGTATTCGCGCGCTGCAGGCAATCGCCGACCGTGTCTCCACCAGACTTCTAACCGCCGCTGGGGAGGCATCGGGAGAGTGGGAAGTCTTGGTCCTGGAACGCGCGGAGATAAACGCGTTCGCATTGCCGGGCAACAAGATCGGCATTTTCGAAGGCATGTTCCGGGTGGTCGAAAGCGATGATCAGCTTGCCGCGGTCATCGGGCACGAAATAGGGCATCTCGCTGCAGAGCACAGCCAGGAACGAATGAATGCGCAGCTCCTCACCGGGCTGGGATTGCAGGCACTTTCGCTGTTGCTTAATGTCGGCGATGTGGAGTACGCCGCCGAGATTGCAGCTGCGCTCGGCATCGGCATCGAATACGGGCTCGTGCTGCCGTACTCGCGCCGACAGGAACTGGAGGCCGACCGCCTCGGGGTTGAAAACATGGCTTCAGCCGGATTCGACCCTCGAGCCGCCGTCGAGCTGTGGCGCAGGATGGACGTCGCCGCCGGGACGCGTACGCCCGAGCTCCTCGCGACGCATCCCGCTCCAAGCTCGAGGATCGAGGCCATTGAAGCGATGCTGCCCGAGAACATCTAGGAAACCGGAGCGGCGCGGACCTACAGCGCCGCGCGTCTTTTCAGACGCGCAAAGGTCGCTGTAACTCTTTGAACCTGCGCATCGAGCTTTCCGAAAATCGGGTACGATTTACGGGCCGATGGGCCAGAGCGCCCGTGCCAGCATCGGCTATTCCTCCCCCGTTCTGGCGGGGTTGTCGGCAGCCTCCTTCACCGGGCTGCCCGGCACCCAGCCCGTGGGCAGCGCCTGCGGCTCGGGGGCCATGCCGCGGGTACGTATGAGCGACAGGACGATCGAGCCGCCGATGAGCACCACTGTTATCAGCAGGGCGAGTTCGGTGGGCACGAACTTGCCGCCATAGAAGTAGTTGGCGATCATCTTGAAGCCGATCACGACCAGCACCAGCGATAGCGCATATTTCAGATAGATGAAGCGCGGCACGATGCCCGCCAGCGCAAAGTAGAGCGCGCGCAGCCCCAAAATCGCAAAGACGTTCGACGTGTAGACGATGAAGGGATCCGTGGTGATGGCGATGATCGCGGGGATCGAGTCGACCGCGAAGACCAGATCCGTGAACTCGATCATCATGAGCACGAGGAACAGCGGCGTCGCATAAAGCAGGCCGTTCTGGCGGACGAAGAAGTGCTTGCCGTGAAAGGCCTCGGTCAGGCGGAACCGCCGCCGCACCGCTCTCAGGACGATATTGTTCTCAAGGTCCGGTTTCTGATCGGCCACGATCAGCATCTTGATACCGGTCACGATGAGGAAGGCACCGAACAGAAGGGCCATCCAGGCGAACTCGTGGATGAGCTGCACGCCGGCGAAGATGAGAATACCGCGCATGAAGAGCGCACCCAGGATGCCCCAGAAGAGCACCCGGTGCTGATACTGCGCCGGCACCGAGAAATAAGTGAAGATCAGGACGATGACGAAGATGTTGTCGACGCTGAGCGACTTCTCGATGAGGTAGCCGGTCAGGAAGTCGACGCCGTCCTGCGTACCCCGCAGCCAGAAAAGACCGGCGCCGAACAGGAGGGCGAGCACGACGTAGAAAAGGCTCAGCCACAGGGCTTCGCCGACCTTGATCTCGCGCTCCTTGCGGTGGAGGACGCCAAGGTCGAAGGCCAGGAGCGCCAGGACGAACAGGTTGAATCCGACCCAGAGCCAGATACTCGATTCCATTGCTTTTTCTTCCGCTGATCCTCCCATGCCGGGAGGGAGAGAGGTTGAACGACGAAGGCCGGCTCTTTCGGGCCGGCTTTATAAATGATGCGTCAGAAATCGAATAGTTCGCCGAGCAGTGACTTGCGTTTCTTATAGCGTGGCTGGTCGTATCCGCTCTCGCGATAGGGGCGGGCCTCTTCCTGCCGGTAGGGCCTGTCACCTCGTTGCGCCTCGGCGGGGCTGGACCGCTCGATCAGCTTGTCGAGCTCGCCTCGGTCGAGCCATACACCGCGGCATTTCGGGCAGTAGTCGATCTCGATCCCCTGCCGCTCCGTCATTGTCAGTTCCGTCTCGTCGATCGGGCACTTCATTTGTTTCTCCATGCTCTGGCCGTGCCGCGGCCAATCGGACTGCGGCTGAAGACCTTAACTTAGAGGACGACGGGGCTTCGAAAAGGGTCGGCCAACAAGCAAGATGCGCCACCGCAGCTAACTCGTGGTCCGACATCGCAGTGCTTGCCGCACTGCCAGAGGGGCCCGGACAGGGCGTATCTGGGGTGTTTGCCGCAGTTTTCAAGCTCGTCCCGTGAAAATCTCCCGAAGTCGACGCGGCGCAGGAGATGGGCGTCTGGTTCCAACGGGCGGTGGGACGGGCCAGGTCGGTGCGCACCGCGATCAGATTGGTCGGCTTGCAGCTCGAGCTGATTTTTGTGCCAACTTGTTTGGTCGGGCAGGCTACGTGAAAACCATCGCTTCCGGCTGCGGCTGCCGGCTCAGTCTGAGCCGGGCACCTTGACGTCCTCCTGCAATGTATCCCTGAGATAAAGTTGCACCACCACCACATAAAGGACGACGGTAAGTGGGGTACCGAGGAGAATGCCGAGCGGCCCGAACAGGACACCAAGGGCAACAAGCGCGAAGAGCGTCAGGACCGGCGGCAGATCCACGGTCTCCCTTTGGACGAGCGGCATGATGATGTTGCTTTCGACTTGCTGGACGAGAACGTAGAGCCCGATCACCCATAAGGTTGTGCTTCCGCCCTCAGACGCGCTGAGCAGCACCGCCGGCACCGCGCTCAGAATGGGCCCGACGATCGGGACGAACTCCGATAGCCCTGCAAGAAACCCCAAAGCGAGTGCTGACGGCATCCCGATGAGGTAAAGGCCTAAGGTAACCAGGATGCCGACGACAGTCATCGATACGAGCTGACCGAGCAACCAGAGACGGAGACCCCGGCCCGCATTGTCGAAGGTGGATGAGGCTCGTTTCCGGAACCGCTGAGGTACGAGCTTGAGGATTCCCTCTCTGTATCGGTTCGGCCGGGCCGCCAGGTAGATACCCGCGGCGAGGACGAGCACAAGATCGGCAAGGGCAATGAGGAACGCTGAAGTGAACCCTGCGACCTGGCCGGCAACGCTGCCTCTTCCGGCGAAGCTCCTGATCCGCTCTACCAGCCGTTCGTACAGGTCATCGACCCCAATCCTGTCCCCCACGCCCCTCACGATCTCCGGCAGGCGCTGTACAAGAGAGGACGCCTCGCTCCCGATTTGGGCGCCAAGCAGGAAAAAGAAAGCGCTCATCACCGCGGCGATCGCCACAATCGAGAGGACCAGGGACCCCGGGGATTTGACGGGCGTGTAATCCTCGATCACCTCTGCGCCGCTGCGCAGAATGACCGCGACGACGATCGCCCCAAAGAAGAGCAGCAGCACGTTCGACAGCTGCCAGACCAACAGAGCCAGGACGATAAGGCCGGCGGCCGCCAGCACCAGATAGAAGGGGGTCGGGGCTTTCGCCCTTCGCGGCGTTTGGCCTTTCATCTTCTACCTCCCGCAGAAGAACCGTTGGATGCCCCACTCGTTCCGAGTGCCGCGGTGATTCTTCGGCGTTGGTAGTCTCAGTTGCAGCAATTCAAAGTGCTACAGCAGCGACCCCTTGCGCGTCTGACAAGACGCGCGGCGCTGTCGGAGCGCCCTGAATAAATTGATCCGATCACTCCGTCAGATCGTCGAGAAAGTCCCGGCACCAGCGCGAAACGTCGTGTTCCAACAAGTGATCCATCATCGCTTTCCAACGCTCCTTCCGCTCTTCCAGCGGCATGCTAAGCGCGCGCGCCATGGCGTTTGCGGTACCCTCTACGTCGTAGGGGTTGACGAGAAGCGCGCCCTGCAACTCGCGGGCAGCGCCGGCGAAGCGTGAAAGCACAAGCACGCCTGGGTCGTCCGGATCCTGCGCGGCCACGTATTCCTTTGCGACGAGGTTCATGCCGTCTCGAAGCGGCGTCACGAGGCCGACTCTGCCGAGCCGGTAAAGCCCTGCAAGAATGCGGCGGCCCACCGAGCGGTTGATGTAACGTATAGGCACCCAATCGACGGCGCCGAGTGCGCCGTTTACCCTGCCGGCCTGTTCAGCAACAGTGCGTTGCATGGCTTCATATTCCGGCACTTCGGAGCGCGACTTCGGCGTGATCTGCAGATAGGTGACACGCCCGCGTTGTGCCGGATTGTCCAGGATGAAGCGCTCAAATGCGTCGATGCGCTGCGTGATTCCCTTGGAATAATCCAGGCGATCGACGCCGATAATGAGGCCGCGGTGTTGGATGCTTTCACGCGCCTTTTTGACCGTGCTGTTGGTCAATGCCTTTTTGGCGAATTCGGCGAAGGCGGCGGTCTCGATACTGATTGCATAGACGCCGCCCCTGAATATGCGGCCATAGGCACTGAAGCGGCCTCCGCCAAGTTCGTCACCGATGCCTTCCCGCCTGAGGCATCCGGCGAAGTTCTCGAGGTCATGATCGGTCTGAAAGCCGACGACGTCGTAGTGCGACAAGCCACGCATGATCTCCTCATGAACCGGCATCGTGAAGAGCACGTCCGCAGGCGGCCAGGGAATGTGGAGAAAAAAGCCGATGCGGTTCCTCAAGCCCATCTGACGAAGTTCCGCGGCGAGAGGGATCAAGTGGTAGTCATGCACCCAGATGACGTCATCGGGCCTGACAAGCGGCGCCAGGCGATGCGCGAAGAAGCGGTTGACGCGGAAATAGCCCGCCATTTCCTTGCGACCGTATTCGGCGAGATCAAGCCGGTAGTGGCAGATCGGCCAGAGAACGCGGTTGGCGAAGCCGTGGTAGTATTCCTCTACGTCGGTATCAGTCAGATCCGTCAGCGCATAGATGACATTGCCCTGCTGCAGATGCGCAAGCGGCGCCGGCTCGTGCTCGCCGCTCGACTTTCCCGACCAGCCCATCCATATGCCGCCATGCTCTTCGAGGGCGACTTTCAACGCGACCGCCAGCCCGCCGGCGGGCGCAATGCCGCCCTTGTCCGGGACGGGTACGCGATTGGACACAATGATGAGGCGGCTCATGCTCAATACCTTTCAAGAAAATATGTCAGGTGCTCAAAATTTCAGGAGACTAACATGGCGATGACGTCGCGCAGGACCTTGGCAGAAGTGATGGAGCCGAGCGCTTCGCTCGCAGGCAAAGGCGGCCCGACGCGGATCGAAAAGCCGCCGAGCCGGTTGACCGTGCGAAACATCGCTTCGTCGGTCACATCATCGCCGATCGCGATCGGGCGTCTGCCGGCAAAAACCGGCTGCGCGAGAAATGCCGTCACGGCCTCGCCCTTGTCGGCGCTGGCCGGACGGATTTCGATGACCATCTTGCCGTGCTGGATCGTCCAGTTTGGTCCCGCTCGGATCAAGGCCCGCTCCATCAGCGGTTCAAGTGCCTGTTTTCTGTCCGGCGCAAGTCGGTAATGGGCGGCGACGGCCGCCCCCTTGTCTTCGATTAAAACGCCCGCCCAGTTGGCGGTATCGGCGATAAGATCGATCTTCAGGCGCTCAAATTCGGCGGTCGCCGTGGCTTTGTGCACGCGGCCATCCGGATCGCGGCGTTCGGCGCCATGAAGCCCGGCAATGGGAAAATGGGAGGGCGAAAAAAGCTGGTCCGCATAGTCAAGACTACGACCGGTCACGAGTGCCAGGGCGCCTCCGAGTTTTCTGGACAAGGCCTCGAGATTTGCAGGCAGGGAAGATGGAACGGATACGGCGCCTGGGGTTGCGGCAAGATCGAGCAACGTGCCATCGATATCGAGGAACAGAGCCCAGCTTCCCCGATCGCTCGAGAGCGCGGCGAAAACGAAGTCCTCTCCTGAAACTGCATCCGGTTTCGGAGCGCTGAGCAACTGCTTCCGGTATGACATAGGGCCATAACTATAGCAGATCCCGTCATCGACCAACCCCAACTTTCCAGTGGAGTGCGCTACGGGCTCGCCGCCGGCTGTCCAAGGCGGACGACAGGGCCTCGACGGCTATTGCGCCTTGGCCCGCAGCCGGTCGGTCGCCGATTCCATGACCAGTACCAGCACGAAGATGACGAGAATGATGGTCGAGGCGTTCTTGTATTGAAAAAGGTCGAACGCCACCTTCAGTTCCTGTCCGATGCCGCCGGCTCCGACGAGTCCGAGCACCACGGATGACCGGACCGCCTTTTCCAGCGCGAATTGTGACGTGTTGATCATCGACGGCATGATGTCGGGGATGACCGCACCGGTCAGCACCGAGAAGCGGCTTGCACCGGATGTCAATAACGCCTCCTGCGGTTGTCTGTCGGAATCCTCGATCGCTTCGGCGAAGAAACGACCGCAGAAGCCGATCGTATCGATGAGGATGGTCATGGTCCCGGCCACGGGCCCAAGCCCGATAGAGGCAACGAATATCAGCGCCCAGACCATGTCCGGCACCGTCCGGAAGAGCGAGATGAGCATTTTGAAGACATGCCGCAACGGGCCGAAGGGCGTGAGCGTCCGCGATGCGAACCAGGCGATCGGCAGACTGAGCAGCACGCCGAAAACGGTGCCGACAAAGGCGATCTGCAGCGTCTCGACGGTACGCCACATTACCCGCGTCAGAAAAGCCGGCTCGATGTTCGGCGGCATCATCCGGTCCAGAAGCCCGTACATGCGCGGTAAGCCGGCGACGAGTTGCGACGGAGAGGGCGAGACCTGACCGACCGAGACGATGAAGAGCGCTGCAATCGCAACAAGGACGGCGAAGGTCGCTGGCGGGACGCTATGCACTCTGCCTGGCAGCACTCGATCAGGCATGGAAGACACCATCGACCCCGTCGCGACGCACCTCGCTTGCCGGCAGGTCGATCCAAACCTGGCCGCCCTTGAGGGCAATGACACGATCGGCAAAACTGACAGCATGGTCCATGTCGTGGGTGGTAAAGACCAAGGTGATGCCCTTCGTACGGACGAGGTCGCTGAAGACTTCCATCACGTCACGGCCTGCGATCGGATCGAGGCTGGCCGCCGGCTCGTCGGCGATCATCAAGGCGGGTTGCCGTATGAGCGCCCGTGCGATCGCGACGCGTTGCGCCTGCCCACCGGAGAGTTCGTCCGCCCGGGATCTCGCCTTGGCCGTCAGCTTGACCTGGGCCAGTGCCTCCATGGCCTGTTCACGAATGTCCTGCGGGGCTATCGCCTGATGCCAGGCCCCCCAACCGCCGGCAAGACCCAGCCTGCCCTGTACGACGTTGGTCAGCACCGACTGGCGCCGCACCAGGCCGTGATTTTGGAAAACAAAGCCGACGCGCTGGCGGATGCGGTGCAATTGAGTCTTGCTCGGAGACGCGCGGAAGGTCTCGCCCAGTGTGGCGACCTCGCCACTGCAGAAGGGCGTATGTCCGATCAGACATTTCAGCAATGTCGATTTGCCGGCGCCGTTGGAGCCGATCAGGGCGATTCGCTCGCCGGCCCCGACCCGGATATCGATGCCATCGAGCACCGGCTTGCCGTTGGCATAGCTCTTCTTCAATGCTTCGGTTCGAATGATTTCGGTCATCGACGGCTCCTGGCTACGACCGAAGGCCGGCGAGAGACGCCGGCCACCGATCTGATATTGGCAACAAAGGTTAGTTGACGAAGTCCTTGAATGTGTCGACGCCGATAGTGCGGTACATCGAACGGACATAATCATAGTCGCTGTCCTTGACGTCGCTCAGGAAGAAGCCGCCCTTGAACTTCTGGTTATCCTCGCCCTGCAGCACGCCGTCCATCAACTCCTTGCCATGCTCGACGAAGGCGACCCGCACCTTCTGGAGCACTTCGTCGGAAATGTCCTTGCGGGCTACCAGAATGTCGTTCGGCAGATCGCGACCGCGGGCAAGCACGGTAAAGGCCGTGTCCGGAAATGCTTTGCGCACGGACGCGAGATGGCTGAAGTTGAGGCCGATGGCGGCGATGTCGCCGCGGATCAGCGCCTCCGCCGCGACGTTGCGCGCCAGGATGACAGCCTCGTAATCGGCATTGTAATTGAGACCGGCGTCGGTAAGTGCCTGGGCCGGACCAAGGTGCTGCGACGTCGAGCCGACCGAACCGAATGAAACCTTCTTGCCCTTGAGGTCCTCGAGCGAGCGGATGGGGCCATCGGACAACGCAGCTATCTGAGCGAAATAGTCCGGGCGTTGCCAGGCGACGACGATCTTCGGCTCGGCCAGTTCCTTCATCACGACATATTCGGCCGGTCCGGTCAGGACGAGATCGATCTGGCCGGAGTTCATCGCTTCGACGGCCGAGGTTCGCGAACTGACCGGGAAGAGCTCGACGTCCAGGCCGGTGACTTTCTCAAGTGCCTTTTCGAAGCCGCCGAATTCCTGTTGCAGGGCTTCGAGGCCTTCGATGTCGGTGACGGCGAACTTGAGCGTCTCGGCCACGGCCGGAAGGACCGAAGCAATGGTAAGGGCAAGCGCTGCAATGACTGTGCGGATCATGTTTCGTCCCCTTGCTGTATAGACAGGAAGCATTTCTGTGGTTATCCCTAGCGGCGTCACGTGACGAGCTAGTGACAGTCCCGCGGCTGGCGTTCGGAAAAGACGAGGACAAGATGAATGTGCTGATCAAAAGCGGGATCGTGCTTCGTCCCGAGGGCGCGGCGAAGGCAGACCTCGCCATTGAGGACGGGCGCTTCGCGGCCGTCGTATCGCGTGCGGCGACCACAATCGACGCCGAGGGGCTTGTCGTGCTGCCTGGCATCGTCGACATCCATGGCGATGGTTTCGAGCGGCACCTCATGCCCCGGCCAGGCGTGCGTTTCGACGTCGCGATTGCCCTGCGCGACACCGATCGGCAGCTTGTCGCCAACGGCATTACCACCGCCTTTCACGGCGTCACCGTCTCCTGGGAGCCAGGCCTGCGCTCGGTGGAAGCCGCGGCCGAGGTGATCCGGGCGATCCAGTCTCTCCGCGACAGTCTCTCCTGCGATACGCGTCTGCATATTCGCTGGGAGACCTTTGCACTCGAACAATTGCCGAGGGTTCTCGAGTGGCTCGGCATGGTTCCGCGGCCGATCATCGCGCTCAACGACCACACGACCGGCTCGGTGCTCAAGGGCACGATCGCCCGCAAGCTGCCGCAGATGGCCGAGCGCTCCGGTCTTTCGCAGGAAGCCTACAAGGCGCTGCTCGACAGCGTGTGGGCAAGGCGCGCCGCTGTGCCGGCATCCATTGAAACGGTGGCGAAGGCTGCGAAGGCGAACGGCAACGTGCTGCTTGCCCATGACGAGGCGACGCCCGAGGAGCGGCGGCGCTTCCGTGCCCTCGGCGCCCATTCCTCTGAATTTCCGCTGACGCTGGAAACTGCGGCGGAGGCGTGCCGCCATGACGAGCATGTCATCCTCGGTGCGCCGAATGTCGTGCGCGGCGGCAGTCACAACGGCGCGCTCAACGCCGCCGATGCGATCCGGGCCGGCCTTTGTACCTGCCTCGCTTCGGACTACCACTATCCCTCGCCGCTGCATGCGGCGTTCAAGCTCGCGGGATCCGACCTGGCAGGACTTGGAAAGGCTTGGAAGCTGATATCGTCCAATCCGGCAGCGGCGGCAGGGCTAAATGATCGTGGGACGATCGACCCGGGCAAGCGCGCCGACCTGTTGCTAGTCGACGCCAGCCGTGCAAATCACCCGGAGATCGTCGCTTCCTTCTGCGGCGGCCGTCTGGTCTATGCAACGCGAGCACTGCATGTCGGGCCGGCTCCCGTCGCCGTAGCCTGAGACCCGGAGACAGGCATGCTCGGCCAGCCGAATTCCCCGCTTACCGCTCTTGACGGATTGACCTTGGCGCCGCGCCAGGACAGTCCGATCTGGCAGCAGATTTACAACCACATCCTTGGGCGGATCGAATCCGGCGAACTGTCGCCAGGCGAACAGCTTCCGGGCGAGAACCACATGGCCGCCCGCCTGGGCGTCACCCGCGTCACGCTCCGATGCGCATTGCAGCAGCTCCAGAAAGAGGGACATCTCACCGCCAGAAAGGGCGTCGGCATCTTCGTCCGCAGCCCGCCCGCGGTCTTCTCCATTCGCGACGGCCGGTCCTTTCGTGAGAATATCGACACCCATAGTCGCTCGATCGCGACCATCACACGGCTGCTCGCCCGCGATCAGGCCGATCAGACGAGCGCACACATGCTTGGCGTCGCAGCCGGTTCAGCGATCATCCGCCTGCGCCGGGTGCGTCTGCTCGGCGAGCAGCCGATCTATGTAAACGACAAGTATTTTCCGGCACATCGCTTCCCGGATTTCGAGGATGCCTATGGCGAGCGTCAATCGGTGAGCGACGTGTTCCGCGCCCATGGCATCGACACGTTCCGACGCGCCGAGACGCGGATCAGCGGCGGCTTTGCGTCACCGGAAGAGGCGGAAATCCTGCAACTCACGCCCGGCACGCCGGTGTTCCGGGTCAATGCCCGCAACACCGACCGCGCCAAGGCCACGATCGAATGGACGCGCGGCTGCTGGCCGCTGACATCAGTCGAATTCGTCTTCGGAGCGAGCTGACGAGGAAATGTTTACCCCAATGCTGACGGGCCCAAACCTTTAGCGCCGAGTGCGATGTGACGGAGGCCTTGGCCGGTCTTTCCGGCGGATTCGAAGTTACAGCTTTGCGCGTCCGCATAGCCGCACGGCGCTCGGAAGTCGACGTGGTTTTTTGCTATCTTCTCCTCGGGTCGTGTGGGTTCCCTGTGAAGGCTAGCCGAGCCCGGATCCGGAGAGGAACTGCCTCTCCGGCTGGCGTGCATTGTCGGGGTGGCGGAAGAACAGGGCCGAGGCAGCAGATGCGGCTCAGGCCGCGGGCCGTGTACCGGCTTCGACGAGTCTCCCGATCGGGTGCGGGAGATTTAAGGTAGTCGCGACACGCCGTCAGCATTTTGTCCCCGCACGCGGTCGAGCACGCGGTCGAGCGCATCCGTCAACGCCCTGCTTCCACCATCGCGGTCGAAATCCTCGAAAACCTGCTCGTTCAGGCCGCCCGGGGTCGAAAACTCGCGTCGGAGAGCATCAAGCGCGGTTTGATCCGCCCTGGCCGCTTTCTGCGCCAGACTGGAAAAGAGTGGCGCAAGATAGGCGCGTGCCTTCGCTCGCGCCATGCCTCTTTCCTCGAGCCAGCCGGTTGCCCGGTCGAGGATGCCAAAATAGGTGCCCATCAGCGCGCTGGCGGCCGCAAGCAGGTCGTATTCATCCTTCGTTTCGCATTCGACAGCGCTGCCAAGGGCATCAAAGATGGCCGCGATATCGGCATTGGGCGGGAAGATGGCGGTCACGCCTTCGCACTCGGCGACGAAGGGCAGGGGAATGGCCTGGGTGAGTTCTACGTCTTCCCGGATCCAGGTGAGGAGCCTCGTCCGGTCGATCGCGGCGACGACGCTGACCATCCTCTGGCGCTTCCGAAATGCCAGATCCCGGATCACTTCTTCCGCGATCTGCGGCCGAATGGCGAGAAACAGGAGATCGGCCGCATCGACCACCTCCTGATTGTTCGTCGCGATCCGAACTGAAGGAAACCGGCTCGCGAGCCGGGCTGCGATGTCCGTATTGCGCGGTGAAACAATGATCTCCGCGACAATAAGAGCGGAGCCGGCGATGCCGGCCACCATAGCCTCGGTTATCGCGCCCGTGCCGACAAATCCGATACGCATCTATTCGGCCGCCTTGCGCCGGCCAAGCGAGACATCCGTCGTGTAGTTCTCGCGCATGAAGTCGATGAAGTTCTGCTGGAACTGGCGCGTATGGGCGTGAGAGAGCTCGTCGGCAAGATCGACATTCTTCGTCCGGATCGCTTCCAGCATCAGATTGTGCTCGTCGGTCAGGAGATAGCCCTCATGGGTTCGCTCCAGGTATTCGAAATGCAGGTGAAGCATGCGCTGGCCCTGGTTCAACAGCCGCTCATAGAAGGATGCCAGATAGGGGTTCTTGCCGGCATGGGCGATCGCCATGTGGAACTGCTTGTTGGCCTCTGACATCTGCAGGTGATTGTGGGTCTTGACGGCCGCTTCGAATTCCTTCTGCCGCCTGGCGATCGCTTTCAGATCCGCCTCGGTGCGCAGTTCCGCCGCGAGGCGGGTGTTCATGCGCTGGGCGATGTCGAGCGCCTCGACATATTTCGGGAAGGTCGCGACCTCGATCGGGGCGACGATGGTGCTGCGGTTTGAGAGCGTGACGACAAGGTCTTCGCCCGCGAGCCGGATCAGCGCTTCGCGCACCGGTGAGCGCGACATGTCGAAGCGTTCGGCGAGCGTGTTCTCATCGAGAAGCTGACCGGGAGGTAGGGTGAGCGCCAGGATCTCGTTTCTAAGCGTCTCGTAGACGCTTTTCCAGCCGCTGCCCTTTGCTCGCTTGGTTTCTGTTTCTTCAGACACTTACGTCCCTTTCTCACCATCGAATGCATAAGGCCAGAATGCACCTCTCCAGACAATGTAATTTTTTTGCTTGACAATGTCGACACAGAGACGACATTATTTTCATTGTCGACACGAAGACGACACAAGATCAAGATCGGTTGAAACCGACGAGAGGAGCCGCGCGTCACGCGCACGCCAAACAGAGGAAATGACGATGCTTTCGAAGATGCTTTCGCCCGTTCTGCGGGCGCTGCCTGCGCTCGCCCTGGTTACAGGCCTTTCAACCACCGCCGCTTCCGCCCAAACCGCCGAAGGCTACTGGCAGGGCGTGCAGAGCGCGGGCGTTCTGCGTTGCGGCGCGGCCGTCGCTCCGCCCTACGTCATGCGCGACCCGGCGACCGGTGAATATTCCGGCTTCTTCGCGGATCTTTGCCGTGAGTTCGCCGATGTGCTCAAGGTCAAGCCGCAATTCGTCGACACGACCTGGGACAATATCGTCGCCGGCCTGCAGGCGGGAAAATGGGATCTCTCGCTTGCACTGAACAGGACGCCGGCCCGTGCCATGGCCGTGCAGTTCTCCATCCCGGCGATGGAGTACCAGATCTCGCTCGCCTACAATAAGGACAATCCGAAGATTCCGGCCGGCGCGACTTCGGTTGCGGACATCGACAAGAAGGACGTGACCCTCGCGGTCATGTCGGGAACCGCCCAGGACAAGGCAATCTCCGCCGCGGTGAAGAATGCCACCATCCTGCGTCTGCCGGGCAATGACGAAACGCGCCTCGCGGTCGTCTCCAGACGCGCAGACATTGTCGTCGATGCTTCCGACACCAACCAGCTCTTCCTCCAGTCGAATCCCGATTGGGCGGTCGCCCTGAACCCCGAGCCGGCGCTGGCGAAGCAGGGGGTCGCCTTCGGTCTGCCACATCAGCTCTCGGCCGCCGACGTCGAGGTGGTGAACATCTTCCTCGAAGAGAAGGTTGCGACCGGCCACGTGGACGAGCTGATCCGCAAGGCCGTCGATGAGGTGCTGAAAAGCGCACAGTGACGTTAGCGCATCGGCCCGAAAATCGGAGCCGATTTTCGGAAAGCTCGATGCGCAGATTCAAAGAGTTACAGCGACCTTTACGCATCTGAAACGACGCGCGGCGCTGTAGTCTGGCCGGGCACGGGCAGTCGTTTGCCCGGCCACTCTCATCCCTTCTTTTGACCAGCGAGATCGGCGATGACCATGTCCTTCAGTGCCCCCCTTGTCAAAATACAGTCCCTTCACAAGAGCTACGGGCCGCACATCCAGGTGCTCAAGGGACTCGACATCGAGATGAAGCCCGGCGAACGAGTCGTGGTCATCGGCCCGAGCGGCGGCGGCAAGAGCACCCTGCTGCGCGTGATGATGGGCCTCGAGAAGATCGACAGCGGCGCGATCAGCTTCGGCGGAAAGCCTTACATATCCTCCAAGGGTGCCGACAAGAAAACCGTCATCGATACAGAAGTGCGGCGCTCGATCGGGATGGTGTTCCAGCATTACACGCTGTTCCCGCATCTGAGCGTCATCCAAAACCTGATCTTGGCGCCCTGCAAGGTGCGCGGCGAAAACAGGGCGAGCGCCACCAAGCGCGCCCAGGCGCTCCTCGAACGCTTTGGTCTCGGCGCCAAGGCCAGTGCCTATCCGGCGCAGCTCTCCGGCGGGCAGAAGCAGCGCGTGGCGATCGCCCGCGCCCTGATGCTCGATCCGAAACTGATGCTGTTCGACGAGGTAACGTCGGCGCTCGATCCAGAACTCGTCGCCGAGGTCGAGCAGGTGATCCTGCAGCTCGCCGCCCAGGATATGCCGATGATGATCGTCACCCACGACATGTGGTTTGCGAAGAACATCGCCTCGCGCGTCATCTTCTGCGCCGGTGGCGTGGTCGTCGAGGACGGGCCTCCGGAGCAGGTGCTCGGCTCTCCCAGGGAAGAGCGCACCCGCGAGTTCATCGATCGCGTCTTCCATATTCGACACTAGGAGGGGAAGATGGATTATTCCTTCGATTTCCGGTCCATCTCCTTCGGGCCACTCTGGGATGGACTGATCGTTACCCTTCAATTGACGATCGCCGCCAATCTGATCGGCATCGTGCTCGGCTTTCCGCTGGCGCTCTTGATCATGAGCCGCTTCGCACCAGCCCGGTTGCCGGCGATGCTCTTCGTCGAATTCTTCCGCTGCACGCCGGCGATCGTGCAGATCGTCTGGTTCTTCTACTGCGTGCCGATGCTGTTCAACGTCTTTCTTGGCTCGATGACGATGGGCATCCTGGCGCTCGGCCTCAACCTGATGGCCTTCAACGCCGAGGCCTATCGCGCAGCGATCCAGGCCGTTCCGCGCGAACAGCTCGATGCCGGCATCGCCCTTGGTCTCAACCCGCTCCAGCGCACCCTTTATATCGTGCTGCCGACCGCAGTTCGTGCGTCGATCCCGGTGCTGCTGACAAACGGCATCGGCATCTTCCAGCAGAGCGCGCTGGTCGCCATCGTCGCAGTGCAGGACCTCATGTATCAGGCCAAGACGCTTGCGACGGAGACCTATCGGCCGATCGAGACCTTTACCATCGTCGCTCTCGTCTACTTCGCCGTTTCCTTCCCCGTCTCTCAGATCGTCGGCTATCTCGAACGCCGCCGCCAATTGATGATGAGCTGAGGAGAAGACCCATGACACTCGACTTCTCCATCCTCCTTCGCTTCCAGGATGCGCTGGTGCTCGGTCTCTGGATGACGATCAAGCTGACACTGATCTGCGTGGTGCTCGGCTGCAGCCTCGGTTTCCTCATCGGCCTCGCCCGGACATCGCGCAGCGCCCTGTTGCGAGCGGCCTCCAGCATTTATGTCGAATTCTTTCGCGGCACGCCGGTGCTTGTCCAGCTCTTTTGGATCTTCTTCTGCCTGCCGCTGATCCTCGGCGTCGAGCTCTCCAATCTTACCTCCGGCGTCATCGCGCTCACTCTCTACATGGGTGCGATCAGTAGCGAGACGTTCCGGGCGTCGCTCAAGTCCATCGGACCCGAACAACTCGATGCCTGCGTCGCGCTGGGCCTGCCGCGCCGAGTCCAGGTGACGAGCGTCATTCTCCCGCAGGCGGTGCTCCGCGCCGTGCCGACGCTGCTGTCCAACTGCGTCAGCCTGTTCAAGGAAAGCGCCCTCGTCTCCGCCGTTGGCATGGCCGACCTGATGTTCGTCGGCCAGAACATTTCAAACAACACGGCGCGCCCCGTCGAGGTGCTGACGGTCGTTGCCCTCATCTATTTCGCCATCGCCTTTCCGCTCACGCGTGCCGTCACGCTGATCGAGCGGCGCGTACTCGCAAAACTCGCGATCTGATCCGAGCCTGATCTGAAAAGGAGACCTTTATGAAACTCTCAGGCGTCATGCCCGCCCTCGTAACCCCCTTCGATGCCAACAACAGAATCGACTTCAAGTCCTTCGAAAAGCTCCTGGTGCATCTGCGCGAGGCCGGCGTGACCGGCTGGGTGCCTAACGGTTCCACCGGTGAGTACTTCAGCCAGTCGACGGAAGAGCGCCGCGAAGTGCTGCAGTTCGTGAAGGATTTCGCCAAGCCGGGCGAGGCTCTGATCGCCGGTTCCAACGCCCCAGCCACCCGCGAGGTGATCGAGCAGACCGCAATGGCCAAGGAAATCGGCTACGACACTGTCCTGCTGGCGCCGCCCTTCTATACCCGCCCGACACAAGCGGAACTGATCAAGCACTATGAAACCGTGCTTGCAGCGGTGGATGTCAATCTCGTGCTCTACAGCTATCCGGCCAAGGACGGATCGGACATCAGTTTCGAGCTGCTGGACCATTTTGCCGACAATCCGCGTGTAATCGGCATCAAGGAAAGCTCGGGCGTGCTGCAACGCGCCATCGACATCGCCAGCCGTTACGAGGGAAAGATCCAGCTTGTCAGCGGCTCCGACGACATCGCGCTCGACTTCATGTTCTGGGGGGCCGAGTCCTGGATCTGCGGACCGTCGAACTGCATGGCGAAGGCCTGCTGCGACCTCGACCGCACCTACAAGGCAGGCGACATAGGCAAGGCTCGCGAGATGATGAAGACGCTTTACCGCGCGATGAACATTCTCGAGTCAGGCAAGTTCGTCCAGAAGATCAAGTACGGTTGCGAGCTGCAGGACCTGCCGGTCGGCGAATGCCGCGCACCGCTTGGACCGCTGACGGATGAGGAAAAGGCCGAGTTCCGCGCAGCGATGGAGCCGATCCTGAACTGGTAAGCCACGCGCGGGGCGGCGCGGCAACGCGCACGGCCCCGATAAATCCGTCGGCCTACCGACACAACCGCGGAGCCATTTCGATGCGTTTCAAGAAAGTCCTGTCTGTCGTCAGCTGCCACGGCGAAGGGGAAAGCGGCAAGGTCATCGTCGGCAGGGTCGGCAATCAACGATGAGCAATAACGAGGATACAGTCGCTGTCGTCGGGGCCGGTATCATCGGCACGACGATCGCCTACGAACTCCGACGCCGTGCAAGGGAAGTCGTGCTCATCGAGCGCGAACTCGACGGCAAGGGCGCCTCCTACGGCAACATGGCATCGATCGCGGTGACCGAATTCATGCCCGCCTCGCGGCCGGCCGTCTGGGCGCAGATGCCGAAGTGGCTCCTCGATCCGGAGGGACCGGTGCGCATCCGGCCTTCCTACATGCCGAAACTCACGCCCTGGTTTCTTCGGTTTCTGGAAGCCAGCCGCCCTTCGCGCGTGAAGGAATTGGAGGCGGCAGGCGCGGTGCTATGCAGCCGCGTTTACGAAGATCTGATGCCTCTGTTGAAGGCGGCAGAGCTGACGCACATGCTGACCAAGGAGGGATGCCTCAGCCTCTATGCGGACGAGGCCGAGTTCAGGGCGGACCGGGAGCATATCGAGATTCTCGAACGTTTCGGCTTCCGCCACCAGGTCCTTGGCGGCAACGCCATCCGTGATCTCGAACCGGCACTGACGTCGAAGATCGCCAAAGCGGTACTCTTTCCCGACAACCGCTCGATCGTCGATCCGTACAGGCTGCTCCTGAAACTGCGCGAGAAATTCCTGGCGCTCGGCGGCAGGATCGAGCAGGGCGCGGTCGCCGGCTTCGAGCACGGCGACCGGACCAAAGCGGTGCGCCTTGCCGATGGACGGTCGATCGCCGCCCCCGAGATCATCCTTTGCGCCGGGGCCTATACCGGCAAGCTGGCTCGGCTTCTCGGCGAACCAATCCCGCTCGAAACTGAGCGCGGCTACCACACCCAGATTATGGCGCCGGGCATTACGATGCGCCACTCGGTCATCTGGCCCGCGCGCGCCTTCATGGTGACGCCCACGGCCGGCGGCATCCGCGTCGGCGGCACGGTGGAAATGGCCGGGCTCGATGCTGCGCCGGATTATCGGCGGGCGAAGGTGCTCGTGAAGCGGGCGCAGGAGGCCCTGCCGGACCTTCGGGCGGAGAAGGCCGCGGAGTGGATGGGCCATCGTCCCGCGCTTCCCGACACGGTGCCGATCATCGGTCCCTCCGCAAAGCACCGCGGCGTCTACTACGCTACCGGCCATGGACATCTGGGCCTCACCTATGCCGCGACGACCGCCCGGCTGATCGGCGATCTCGCGACCGGTCAGACACCGCCAATCGATCTTCACCCATATAGGGTCGATCGCTTCTGAACTCGAAGGAAAAACCACATCCGCGTAGGTGGCGGCATCATCCGCCACGTCCAAACAAACCGGAGGCACGACGAATGCGTAAAGAACTCTATATCGATGGTCAGTGGGTAGCGCCGGTCAAGGGCGGGGCTTTCGAGATCGTCAATCCGGCGACGGAAGAGGTGATCCATAGGGCCGCGGCTGCGAGCGCCGAGGATGTGGACATTGCGGTCAAGGCGGCGCGCCGCGCATTCGACAAGGACGGCTGGCCGAAGCTTGCCGGTCGCGAGCGTGCCCGCTATCTCGGGGCAATCGCCGAGGGCATCCGGGCGCGGCAGGCGGAAATCGCCCATCTCGAAGTGATCGACAATGGCAAGCCGTTCCCGGAAGCGGATTGGGATGTCGCCGACGCGGCCGGATGCTTCGATTTCTATGCCGGGCTCGCCGAACAGCTCGACAACAATCCGGAAGAACCGATCGCGCTTGCCGACGCGCGCTTCACCTCCAAGGCGATCAAGGAGCCCGTCGGCGTCGCAGGCGCGATCATCCCCTGGAACTACCCGCTTCTGATGGCCGCCTGGAAGGTTGCGCCGGCCCTTGCCGCCGGCTGCACGGTGGTGCTGAAGCCGGCGGAACTCACGTCGCTGACCGCGCTAGAACTCGCGGCGATCGCGCATGAGGCGGGCCTGCCGCCCGGCGTCCTCAACATTGTTACCGGTGCCGGCTCCGTTGCCGGGCAGGCAATCATCGATCACAGGCAAGTCGACAAGCTGGCCTTCACCGGCTCCGGTCCGGTCGGCTCCAAGATCATGGCGGCGGCCGCCCGCGACATCAAGCGCGTCAGCCTCGAACTTGGCGGCAAGTCGCCCTTCGTTGTCTTCGACGATGCGGATATCGAGGAGGCGGTCGAGTGGATCATGTTCGGCATCTTCTGGAACCAGGGCCAGGTCTGCTCGGCCACGTCGCGGGTCCTGGTGCAGGAAGGCATCTACGAGCGTCTGCTGGCGCGGCTCGTGGAAGAGGCGAAAAAGATCAGGATCGGCAACGGCCTCGAGGAGGGCGTGCTGCTCGGTCCGCTGGTGTCCAGGCGCCAGTACGAGCAGGTCTTCGCGGCGATCGAGGCGGCGAAAGCCGCCGGCGCCACGGTAGCCTGCGGCGGCAAGCGGCCCGCGGGCTTCGAAAAGGGCTATTATATCGAGCCCACGGTGCTGACCAATGCTCCTTTGGACAGCGACGCTTGGCGCGAGGAGATCTTCGGGCCCGTCCTGTGCATCCGGCCTTTCTCGTCCGAGGAGGAGGCAATCGAGCTTGCCAACGATTCCCGCTTCGGTCTCGCTGCGGCGGTGATGTCAAAGGACGACATCCGCGCCGAGCGGGTCGCCGCCGCCTTCCGCGCCGGTATCGTCTGGATCAACTGCTCGCAGCCGACCTTCACCGAGGCACCATGGGGCGGCTACAAGGAATCCGGCATCGGCCGCGAACTTGGGCGTTGGGGTCTCGAAAACTATCTCGAGACGAAGCAGATCACCAAATATGTCAGCGAAGATCCCTGGGGCTGGTACATCAAATGAAAAGCGCCGTTTCCATGAACTGGGACCGTTCCCTCGATCTGCTCGAGGTTCATTGCCAGGGTGAGATCGGCAAGGTGATCATTGGCGGCGCGCCGGAAATCCCGGGCGCGACGATGCTCGACAAGATGAACCACATCAATGAGGTCGAGGACAGCCTCCGCCGCTTCGTGACCTTCGAGCCGCGCGCCAGCGTCGCCATGTCCGTCAATCTGCTTGTCGCGCCGACGCGGCCGGACGCCGATGCCGGCTTCATCGTGCTGCAGGCCGACCGAGCCCATCCGATGTCCGGCAGCAATTGCATCTGCGTCGTCACAGCCTTGCTTGAAAGCGGCGTGATCGGGATGCGGGAGCCGGTGACGATCGTTCGACTCGACACGCCGGCCGGGCTGGTGATCGCGCGCGCCGCCTGCCAGGAGGGGCGCTGCCTGTCGGTCAGCCTCGACAACGTGCCGAGTTTCGCCGAGGCGCTCGACCGGGAGATCGAAACGCCGCGCTGGGGGCGCATCAAGGCCGATATCGCCTTCGGCGGCGTTTACTACGCGCTCGTCGACGTCGACCAGATCGGCGTCGATATCGCGCCGGTCCATGCGCGCTATCTGGCGGAGGCCGGTATCGAGCTGAAGGCGCTTATCACCGAGCAGGTGACGGTGAAGCACCCGGAGCTCCCCGGCGTCGACGAGACCGCCTATGTGATGTTCCGCGGCCGGGAACCGGATGGGGCGGTGCGCACCTGCACGACGCTGCCGCCGGGTCGCGTCGATCGCTCGCCTTGCGGGACGGGCAGTTCCGCCAATCTGGCGGCCCTTTATGCACGCGGACTCTTGTCGGTCGGTGAGGCACGCATCTCGCGCTCGATCATCGGCGGGGAATTCCGGACCGAGGCGATCGGCGAAACGGAAGTGGCCGGCCGCAAGGCCGTGCTGCCGCGGATCACCGGGCGCGGCTACGTCTACGGTCGCTCGCAACTGCGCCTTGACCCGGACGATCCGTTCGCGGCCGGTTTCGCGCTCTCGGATACCTGGGGACCGCAGGTCGGTCTTCTTCTGAAATAGGGAGCAACATGGACGGGCCATTGCAAGGGCAAGCCTTCTCGTCACCGGCGCTTCCGGCGGCATAGGGGCGGTCATCGTCGAACGTCTGGCGGCGGAGGGGGCGCACCCGATCATCCATTATGGGCGGGACAAGGCGGCTGCGGAGGCCATTCTTGCGCGCATCGGCGGCAATGGGCTGATCGTGCAAGCCGATCTCTCCGCGGCCGAAGGCCCGTTCGAAATGTGGCGCAAGGCGGTCGATGCCACGGGGCGCACCTGATGTCGAGTGAGCCGGCGACCGGCAAGGGCGAGGGGCCGCCACGACACCGCCGGCGACAATAATCTTGTGTAAAAACCGATACTAGGGCACAATTTTTGAATGAACCTGATGTGCGGAACGATCGCGAAATCCGGTCGATTCCGGCCGGGCGATCGTTCGCGTGGGGGGCGGCGTCGATGGGCCAGGGGTTCTTCCTTCTGTTCGCTGCGGTGTCCGTGATCACGGCCCTGACCGTGGTGCTGGCGCGCAATCCCATTCACAGCGCCCTGGCGCTGATGGCATGCTTCCTGCAGATCTCCGCGATTTTCGTCCTGCTCGGCGCGCCTTTGCTCGCGGTGATCCAGATCTTCGTCTATGTCGGCGCCATCATGGTCCTGTTCCTGTTCGTGATCATGATGATCGACGTGCGCGAGGCGGTGTTGCAGCGCTTCTTGCCGGGCGGCAACCTGCCGGCGCTGGTGCTGCTCGGCCTGCTCGGCATCGAGATGCTGGCGCTTGTGCTCTGGAGCGATCGATTTTCGGTCTCCGAACCCGTTGCGGTGAGCGGTGGCGATGAGGTCCGCCAGCTTGGGACGACGCTTTTTGCCGACTACCTCCTGCCGTTCGAGGTCGCGTCCGTCATCCTTTTGGCGGCCCTCGTCGGCGCCATCGTACTGGCGCGGAGGGAGTCGGGCTGATGGTTCCGCTCTCCTGGTATATCCTGCTCGGCGTGGTGCTGTTCGTCATCGGAGCGGCGGGCGTACTGCTGAGGCGGAATATACTGGTGGTGCTGATGTCGCTGGAGCTTCTTCTCAACTCCGTCAACATCAATTTCATCGCCTTCGGGCACTATCACGGCGACTTCCGTGGGCGGATCTTCGCGATCTTCGTGATCGCCATCACCGCGGCGGAAGTTGCTGTCGCCCTCGGCATCCTGGTCGCCCTCGTGAGGAACAAATCCACCCTCAAGGTCGACGACGTGACCATGATGAAAGGATAGCGGCTTGGACCCCGTCGTATCGATCCGGCCGCTCATCGCCGTCGCCATTGCGGGGCTGGCTGCCCTGACGATCCTGCTATTGCACAAGCGGGAGACGCTGCGCGATCTCGTTTCGCCCGTGGCCGCGCTTGCCATGTTCCTAACCGTCATCTCGATGGCCCCGACGGTGCTTGCGGGCGGGACCGTCGAATTGCGCCTGTTCGAAATCCTGCCGGGGGTCGACTTCGCCTTCCGCGCCGATGCGCTCGGCATGGTGTTCGCCACGGTCTCTTCGCTTCTGTGGATCCTGGCCGCCTTCTATTCGATCGGCTACATGCGGCATTTGCACGAGCATGCGCAGACGCGGTTCTTCGCCTGTTTCGCCACCAGCCTCGCCGCCGCGGTCGGCGGCGCATTTGCCGCCAACCTGTTCACGCTCGTCATCTTCTATGAGCTGCTCAGCCTCGTCACCTATCCGCTTGTCTACCACCACGAGGACGAGGCGGCGTGGAAGGGCAGCCGCAAATATCTCGTCTATCTGATGGGCGCCTCGAAAAGCGCGCTTCTCGCCGCGCTGGCGCTGACCTATCACGTCGCGGGCTCGCTCGATTTCCTGGCCGGGGGGCTGCTGGCCGTAGCCGACGCCCCGGCGGCGCTGCTGACCGTCGTCTATTTCTGCTATCTCTTCGGCTTCGCCAAGGCCGCCGTCATGCCCATGCATGCCTGGCTGCCCGCCGCAATGGTGGCGCCGACACCGGTCAGCGCGCTGCTGCATGCGGTGGCGGTGGTCAAGATGGGCGTCTTCTGCGTGCTCCGGGTGGTGTTCCACGTTTTCGGCGTCGGGCTGGTCGGGGAGCTCGGCCTCGGCGTCGCGACGGCCTATCTGGTGTCCTTTACCATCATCATCGCGTCGGTCTACGCGCTGACGCGGGACGACTTGAAAGCCAGGCTCGCCTATTCGACCGTCAGTCAGCTCTCCTATATCGTGCTGGGCGCGGTTTTGTTGTCGCCGGTCGCGATCACCGGCGGGATCATCCACATCGCGGCGCATGCCTTCTCGAAGATCACGCTCTTCTTCTGCGCCGGCTCGATCTATTGCGCCTCGGGAAAGCGAAACATCAGCGACATGGCCGGCATTGGCCGCAGGCTGCCCTGGACCATGGGGGCGTTTTTCGTCGCTTCGCTCTCCATGATCGGCGTGCCGCCGACCGCGGGCTTCGTCAGCAAATGGTATCTGGCGCAGGGATCGGTAGAGGCGGGGGAGATGGCGTTCCTCGCAGTGCTGCTGGTGAGCTCGGTGCTGAACGCCGCTTATTTCCTGCCGGTCAGCTATGTCGCATTTTTTGGGGAAGCAACCGCAGGGGAGGGCTCCGCGACGGTCCGTGAAATACCGCTGGTCACGATACCGCTGGTCGCGACCGCCATCCTGTCGGTGCTGATGGGCATCTTCCCCGGCTATTTTCTCACGCTCGCGGATGGAGTGATCCGATGATCAAGCGTGTCGTCGGCTTCTTTGGTGACGAGGAATATGCAGGGCTGCGCCGCCGGCTGTTTTATCTGATCCTCGTCCTGATTGTCGTCGCCGATTTCCTTGTGCCGCGCGAGCATGCCGAATTCCTGTGGGACCGCCTGCCCGGCTGGTCGGCTCTTTACGGCTTCGGCTCCTGCGTTCTGCTCATCTTCGTTTCCAAATTCCTCGGCCATCGCGGGGGCCTGATGCGGCGCGAGGACTATTATGACTGATTTCATCCATCCCGCCCTCCTCTTCATCCTCGGTGCTCTTCCGATCCCCTTTCTCAGCGGACGGATCCGCAAGGCTTATCTTCTGGTGGTCCCGGCACTGGCGATCCTCGCCGTCGCCACGACCTCGCCGGGCAGCTATGGCGCTGCGCAATTCATCGAGCAGGACATTCTGGTCGCGAAGGTCGACAGGCTCAGCATCGTCTTCGCTACCGTCTTCACCATCATGGCGCTGATCGGCACCGTCTATGCGCTGCATCTGCCGCGCGCC
Organism: Sinorhizobium sojae CCBAU 05684; assembly: GCF_002288525.1. Taxonomy (NCBI): domain Bacteria; kingdom Pseudomonadati; phylum Pseudomonadota; class Alphaproteobacteria; order Hyphomicrobiales; family Rhizobiaceae; genus Sinorhizobium; species Sinorhizobium sojae. Next base: position 1,894,650 of record NZ_CP023068.1, on the reverse strand, counting down.
GGCCAGCATGTGGCGGCCTTCGTCTATGTCGGCAGCGCGCTCGGCGTGGTCTTCGCCGGCGACTACCTGACCCTTTATCTTTTCTGGGAAGGCATGGCCTTTGCCTCCGCCTACCTGATTTTCGCGGGACGCGGAGAGCGGGCGATCCGCGCCGCGTTCCGCTACCTGATGGTGCACGTCACCGGCGGCGTTGTCCTGCTCGGCGGCATCCTTCTCCACGGCGCGGCCACGGGCTCGCTGCTCTTTGGTCCGATCGCCGGGACGGCGATCGACGGGGAGCTGGGTCTCGGCGCCTATCTGATCCTTGCCGGTTTCCTGCTCAACGCGGCGGTGCCGCCGCTCAACGCCTGGCTCACCGATGCCTATCCGGAGGCGACCGTTACCGGCGCGGTGTTCCTGAGCGCCTTTACCACCAAGACCGCCATCTACGTGCTGGCGCGGGTGTTTCCGGGTGTCGAACTCCTGGTGTGGCTTGGAACCGTGATGGCGATATACGGCGTCATCTACGCGGTTCTGGAGAACGACTGCAGGCGGCTGCTTGCCTACCACATCGTCAGTCAGGTGGGCTACATGGTCGCGGGCGTCGGCATCGGCACCGAAATGGCGGTGAACGGTGCCGCCAGCCATGCCTTCGCCCATATTCTCTACAAGTCGCTGCTGTTCATGGGGGCCGGCGCGGTGATCTACGTCACCGGCCGCCGCAAACTCACGGAGCTCGGCGGGCTCTACAGGACCATGCCGGTGACCGTGGCGCTTTACATGGTCGGCGCCTTTGCGATTTCCGCCTTCCCGTTCTTCTCCGGCTTCGTCACCAAATCGATGGTCGTGGCGGCCGCCGGCGAGGATCACCGGGCGCTGGTGGTGCTGGCGCTGACCATGGCTTCGTCGGGGACCTTCCTGCACACGGGGCTCAAGCTTCCCTATTACATGTTTTTCGGTACCGACCGGGGGCTCGCGGCGCGGGAGCCGCCGCACAACATGCTGATTGCCATGGGCATGGCAGCGGTGCTCTGCATCGCCATCGGGGTTTTCCCGGAGCCGCTTTACGCCCTTCTGCCCTATTCTGTCGACTTCGAGCCCTATACCGGCCAGCACGTTGCCGAGAGCCTCGGCATTCTGATGTTCACGGCACTCGGCTTCGTCATCTTCTTGAGGGCGCTCGATCCGGAAAACACGATCAGCATCGACACCGACTGGTTCTACCGCAAGGGTGCGCGCTATTTCATGTGGTTCGCCGAAAGGCCGCTTGCGCGCTATGAGAAGGCGGTGAGCGACGTTTCTGAGACGGCGGTGCTGCCCTTCCTGCACGGATCGGCGCGCGCGGGGCTGCGGCTCGATATTCACGGCGTCGATGGCGTGGTAAACGGCATCGCCCATTCGATTTTCAGCGGCGGCAGCGTGCTCCGGCGGCTGCAGACCGGGCTCGTCACCCACTACGCGCTGGCAATGGTCGCCGGTCTGATCGCGGCTATTCTGGTCTTCGCCGTGGTGTGGCGGTAGGGGGTGCGATGGGATTTCCGCTCCTCAGCCTGATCATTCTCACGCCCGCCGCCGGCGCAGCGGTGCTGATGTTTCTGCGCAGCGACGATGCGGTGCGGTGGGCGGCGCTCGGCGTTACCGTCATCGACCTCGCGCTCACGGTGGTAATGCTCGCCGGCTTCGATACCGCCACGTATGAGATGCAGTTCACCGAGACGCGCCCCTGGGTGCCGGCACTCGGGATTACCTATGCTCTTGGCGTCGACGGAATAAGCGCCCTTTTCGTATTCCTGACCGCGCTGTTGGGCTCGGTTTCGGTGCTTGCGTCCTGGGTGGCAATCGACCGCAGGGTAAAGGCATTCATGATCAGCTTGCTCGTTATGCAGGCGCTGATGCTGGGGGTCTTCTCAGCGCTCGACCTGTTCCTGTTCTACGTCTGCTGGGAGGCGATGCTGATCCCGATGTACCTGATCATCGGGGTGTGGGGCGGCGACGGCCGGGTCTATGCGGCGTTCAAGTTCTTCCTCTACACGTTGGCCGGCAGCCTTCTCTTCCTGGTCGGCGTCATCGTGCTCTACTTCCATGGCGGCGAGACCTTCGACATTCTCGTTCTGATGGATCAGGATCTGCCGTTCGGGGTCCAGTCATGGCTGTTCTTCGCCTTCCTGGTCGCCTTCGCCGTCAAGGTGCCGATGGTCCCGGTCCATACCTGGCTGCCGGACGCGCATGTGCAGGCGCCGACGGCGGGCAGCATCATCCTCGCCGGCGTGCTGCTGAAGATGGGCGCCTATGGCTTCCTGCGGTTCTCGCTGCCGATGCTGCCGGAGGCCTCGGTCTATTATTCGACGCTGATGCTGGCGATTTCGGCGGTCGCGATCGTCTATGGCGGGTTCCTTGCGCTGGCGCAGGACGATCTGAAGAAACTGGTGGCCTATTCCAGCATCAGCCATATGGGCTTCGTGACGCTCGGGATCTTCGCGCTGAATGCCCGCGGGCTCGAGGGCAGCATCCTGCAGATGTTCAACCATGGCATAACGACGGGCGCCTTGTTCCTGTTCGTCGGCCTGATCTACGAGCGGACCCACACGCGCAGCATCGCGGAATATGGCGGGCTGATGAAGGTGGCGCCGGTCTATACCGCCTTTCTTGCGCTGTTCACCCTGTCGTCCATGGCACTGCCGGGAACGAACGCCTTCGTCGGCGAGTTGCTGGTGCTTTCGGGCGCCTTCGGGGCGAACCTCGCCTTCGGCGCGGTCGCCATTCTCGGCGCGATGCTGAGCGCGGCCTATCTGCTCGGCATGTACAGGAACATCGCGCTCGGTCCTGTCCGCGTGAGCGCCGGGCCGACGCTGCGCGACGTCAACGCCCGGGAAATGGCTGCGATCCTGCCGCTCGCCGCCTTCGTGCTGTGGGTCGGGCTCTATCCGAAACCCTTCCTCGACATCATCGACACATCGGTGACGCATCTGCTGGTCGAGGTGCATAGCAGGGGGAGGGGCCAATGAGCGCCGCCGTGCTCTACCAGTGGGTGCTGGCGAGCCTGCCCGAGATCCTGGTGGTCACCGGCGCCTGTATCCTGTTGATCGCGGGGCAGCTTATCCGCAGGGGACAAGAGCATCTGATCGTCTGGGCTTCCGTTGCGGTCGTGCTGATCGCCGCTTTGGCCACCTTCCTGCTCGCCGGCGAGGTGCGGCCGGCCTATTCGGGCATGTTCATCGTCGACCGCTTCGCGGTGTTCTTCAAATTCGTATTCTACCTCGCCACCGTTCTCACATTCCTGCTGTCGCGGAAATATGCCGAAATCGAGGGGATCGGGATCAGCGAATATTATGTGCTGCTGCTCTTTTGCCTGTCGGGCATGATGATCATGGCCTCGGCGACCGACCTTCTGTCGATCTATGTGGGCCTGGAGCTGATGGTGCTCTGCACCTATGTGCTGACCGGCTTTCTGCGGCGGGAGCGGCGATCGAACGAGGCGGCGCTGAAATATGTGATCCTCGGTGCCGTCTCGACCGGCATGTTCCTTTACGGCGTTTCGCTGGTCTACGGGCTCACCGGCACGACGGCTCTCAACGGGATGACTGCGGCGGCGACCGGCGATCCGCGCGATCCCGCACTTCTGCTGGCGGTGGTCTTCATCGTCGCCGGGCTCGTCTTCAAGATCGGCGCGGTGCCGTTTCATATGTGGCTGCCGGACGTCTATGAAGGCGCTCCCACGACGATCACCGCCTTCATGTCGGTGGCGCCCAAGGCCGCAGGCTTTGCGGTGATCCTCAGAGTGTTCCTCAACCCGCTGATCGCAGCCTCCGATGTCTGGATCATCGTGGCGGCGATCGGCGTCATGACCATGGCGCTCGGCAGTTTTGCCGCGCTGGTGCAGGACAATATCAAGCGGCTGCTTGCCTATTCCAGCATCGCCCATGCCGGCTTCGCCATCTTCGGCGTCGTGGCCGGCGGCCAGGATGGGATCGCCAGCGTCATGCTCTACCTGCTGATCTATGCTTTCATGACTCTCGGCGTCTTTGCCGTTGTCGTAATGATGCGCAACGGCGACTTCTCCGGCGAGGCAATCCCGGACTATGCGGGCTTCGCCAAGTCGCATCCGGGGCTTGCGTTCCTCATGCTGCTCTATCTCTTCTCGCTGGCCGGCATTCCGCCGACGGCCGGGTTCTTCGCCAAGTTCTACGTGCTCGTCGCGCTCGTCGAGCAAGGTTTCGTCGCGCTGGCGGTGGTCGCGGTGCTCTTGAGTGCCGTCGCCGCCTATTTCTATATCCGGGTTGTGATGGTGATCTACATGCGCGAACCGGAGAGGGTCTTCGATCCGGCACTGACGCCCTCCGTCCGCGCCACGCTCGCCCTGACCGCCGCCGGCACCATCGGCATCGGCCTGTTTCCCGCCTGGTTTCTGAGACTTGCACAAACGTCGGTGTTCGGCGGCTAGATGTGGAGTCTCGGCGATGTGTCTTCCGGCGCCGATGCTGCGGATGGGCGGCCTGGATGGATGGTCCGGACACACCGCCTTGGCAGGCGCAAATCCAAAGGGTTCAGAGCGACCTCTGCGCGCCTGAAAAGACGCGCGGCGTTGCAGCTCATTTGAGGACGGGCAAGACAAGCTCGAACCGGGTGCCTCGGCCATCGCTATCCAGGAGCCTGATGGTGCCGCCGTGGGCGGCGAGCATGGCTTGCGTGATCGCGAGGCCCATACCGGTACCGCCGCTTTCACGGCGGGTCGAGAAGAAGGGCTGAAATATGAGGGCGCGATTGCCCTCGGAAATCCCCGCACCGTCGTCCGCGACGAGTAGGGCGAGAGTGCGCTCTCCGGATGAGGCGGCGAGCTTGAGCTTGGAGGCCCCATGCTGGTCGGCATTTTCCGCGATGTTGGCGAGCGCGATCGCCAGGGCTTCTTGCGGCATCGCAATGGGGGTCTCGACATCGCCTGAACTTATGACCTTGAGCCCTTCGAACCGCCGGCTCAGTTCGGCTGCGACTTCGGCGATGCTTGTCTTACCCTTCATCGCCGGAAGCTCGGCCTGTGCGAGCTCCCGCAGCCGGACAAGCAAGTGATCGAGCCTTTCGGCATCGGCAAGGATATTCTCGAGAAAGCGGCGGCTTTGCGCCTTTGCCATGGGCGCTTCCGTGTCGTCGTCGATGAGAAGCTCGGCGGCGCCTCTGATTGCGGTCAGCGGCGACTTCAGTTCGTGGCACACATGGGCGGCGAAGGAACGGACATAATCGGTGCGGTCGACGAGTTCGCCGGCCAGGTCGAGAAAGCTCTGCGACAGCGAGGCGATCTCACGCGTGCCGTATCGCTCCAACGGCTTCAGCGCCGCACGTCCTCCGCGTGCGATTTCTTCGGTTCGGCCGATCAAGGCTTCGATCGGCCCGGTTACGCTGCGTGTAAGAACGTAGGCGACACCCAAGGTGAATAAAAAGGCGATGACCAGAGCGCCGAGCTCCGACGCGGCAAGGTAGTGGGTGTCACCCTCGACGGCACGAAACCATATGAGGATCGTGACAGGCAGCGCCATCACCGCTAGCAGGACCGAATAGACGATCAAAGCCAGCGACGGGCGCCATTTCCGCCTGATCCTGGGGGCTCGCGTCATATATGGGACCCAGGTTCTGCGGCAAGCTTGAAACCGACGCCATGGACCGTTGCGATGATGCTGGTGCACCCGGCCTTGGCGAATTTCGCCCTGATGTTCCGGATGTGGCTGTCGATGGTCCGGTCGGCGACATGGATGCTGGCGCCATAGGCCGCCGCCATCAATTGCTCCCTCGCGAACACCGTTCCTGGCCGGGCAAGCATGGCCGCGAGAATGGAAAATTCGATGGCGGTCAGGCCGATCTCGACGCCGCCAAAGGTGACAGACCTGCTATCCCGGTCGAGCCGAACGGGCCCTCGGTTCAGGGACGATTGCTGCTCGCGCCCGCCCACCCGCTTCAGGATGGCCTTTACGCGCGCCATCAGTTCTCGCGGACTGAACGGCTTGGTGACATAGTCGTCACCGCCGATCTCCAGCCCGACGATCTTATCTATTTCTTCGTCACGCGCGGAGAGAAACAGGATCGGCAAGGCCGACGCTGCGCGGATGCGGCGGCAGACTTCAAGTCCATCCATTTCCGGCATGCCGATGTCGAGGATTGCGAGGTCGATGTTTCCCCGATGAAAGGCCATCATCGCTTCCGTTCCGTTCCTTGCGGCGACGGGGCTCATACCGGCCCGCTCGACCGCGAAGCAAATCACGTCGCGAATATGGGGTTCGTCATCGACGACCAGGATGCGTGACACGGGTGCAGGTCCTGTCAAAACTCTTGCCGATCGTTCTTAGCGCCCTCCGCCGGCCTTGCAATGTTTTTATGCTCGGAGAGGTAGTGCTGAAGCCGATGAGCACTGAAGCTCCAGCTTCGCCAGTTGCTCGCGGATGCAAGTGCGTCAGCTTCAAGACGGGTCCTCACAGAAAGCGCGCCAGTCGTTTCGTAGGCACCTCGCGGGAGCGCTGCAATGTAGATGTCGAGCGCGGGAACGGCGGCAGGCCCAAGCGAGTACACGTATTCCAGATCTAGAGGCATGCCCTCTCCGGTAAGCTCGCGGCTATGCTCCACGTTGAAGCGTGCGACCAATGCCGGGAAGTCGATGAAAGCGCAGATATAGAGCGTCGCAGCCAGAACTGTCAGATTCATGGCAATCAGCCATTCGTTGGACCGGCGCATGAGGATGCGCAGTAATATCAGCGCGAGGCCGACCGCAACGAGGCCCATCCAGATGCCCGCCGCCAACCGCAACTCCGTCAATGAGTAGGCCTCGACATAGAGATCGAGTCTCAGGATCGAAGAAGTGCAAAGCAGGATATTCTGGCCGATCCACGCATGCACGAGTCCGCGGATCACCGGGCTTGCCTCGCCTGGGCCGTTGCTGCGCATTGCGACGAGGACGAATGCACCGGCAAGCAGGGCCGTGACGATCAGGGGATAGGCGCCGCGATGGGCATATTCCGCATGCGTCATTCCGTCCGGCAGCTCCGCGCCGCCCCAAAGATAAACAAGGTCAAGTGACGTCTGGACGGCGAACAAAACGTTGAAGATCAGCAGCGATCGGAAAACGGCGGCTTGCCCGAACAGATTGCCGTCGAACGCTTCGCCGCCGGCTTTGGTTCGCGAGGCCCGTCTACGGCGCCGCTTGAGCCGGGGCCGCAAGAGCGCCCAGACGGCTGCCGCGGCCACAAGCCAGAAGGCGAGACGCCAGGGATTGAGGAAGTGAAGAATTGCTGCGAAGTCGATATTCGACAGGACTTGCTCGATCAGTGGATTGGCAAGCGAAAAGAGGGTGAGAAATACCAGCGTGAGCAGCCCTGGGACGAGCCAGCCGACGAGTTTCGGAAGGATCCTGGCAGCCTGGTGATGCGAGGCGCGATCGGCCCTCAATTTGTGCCAGTCTCGGACGAGCCGCATGGGAGCCGCAAGTGCGAAGCGGAAGAGCACGGAAGGAAACGCGGTAAGGCGCTGCGGCATAAGCCTCGATCGGGCCAGCGCCGCGACCGCGATTCCGAAAGCCGCGAACAAGGCGCCTGGAAGCGACGGTGTTTCCAGGAGCGGGAGGGACGCGAGGAATGCGATCGCGGCAAGGGCGACGGCCGACCTAACAGCAAGCGGCTTCGAGGCTGAAAACAGGACGCCGGCCGTCACAGCCATGGCAAACAGGAACATGTTGATGCCGAGCGGCTGTTGAAAGAACAGGCCATCGGCAGCCGCAACGAGGGTCAGCAGGACGAAGATAACGCCATTCCTTCGGCCGGCCTGCTGTTGAACCACGGCGCTATCGGTCATTGTCATCGACAAGTTTCTCCTTGGTGAATGTCCGTGCGTGCTCGCGGCCGGCAAGGACGCGTCTGCAGCTCGTTTCCGAAGTCAGCCACCACCCGTCATCACGGAGGCGGTCTGGAATCTGGTGTGAGGGGGAGGAAGAGAGTTCGAAGCGGGTCATGGTGACAGGATGTCGTCCGGATTTGCAGATTCCGTGCAGGCTCTTGGGAGTTATTCAGGAGCGCGGACCTCGCGGGGCATTGTTGGGGAGCGGCGCGATCACAGCGGCTCCCGTGGACCACCTCGGAAAGGCGGTAATGTGCGCCTCCATATGCGCCGCGGATTGCAGGCGCCCATACATGAGCGCAATATAAGCGACACATGATATTTGTCTGGGGGAACTCGGCGATCATGTTACGTAACCGCTTGATCTTTCCTGTTGCCGGCGTCGCTCTCGTTCTCAGTCTCGTGTTGGCGGGGCTATGGATCTGGACGGGGAACACCATCGTCTCGATCATGTCCGAGCGTCTGATCCGAGAGGTGACGCAAGCCGTGCATCGCGATGTTGGCCATTTGGTGCGCGGCGCCAATAAAGCTGTGACCCGATTGGCCAACGGCCTTGTTCGAGACGACCTGCCGCTCGGCGATCGGGACGCGGTCGCACGACAGCTCTACGCGTCGCTGACCGAGGAGCCCGACGTCGACTGGATGTTTTTCGGGAACGAGGCCGGCGGGATCGTTTCGGTCGGGCGATTGGCGGATTCAACCATTGTGTTTCTGATGACGGACGACTCTCGCGCGGGTGTCGTGCGCGAGTTCGAAGCCTTGCCGGGCGGACGGATCGGCCGTTTGAGAAAGTCGGAGGGCACGTTCGATGCGCGCGAAAGGGCCTGGTATTCGCAGGCGAAGGAAACCGGCGAGCGGTACTGGACCGAGGCCTATCTCGGCGTCGGCGAGCCGATCCTGGGTGTCTCGCTCTCCGGCCCGGTACTCGATCAGGACGGTAATTTCGTAGGTGTGTGCGGGATCGATCTCATTCTGACGCAGCTTTCCAGGTTCTTGCAGACACTGGACATAGGCGAGAACGGGCGGGCCTTCATCGTCGATGCGACCGGACATCTGATTGGTGCGTCGGGAGGAGTGTCACCCGTCGCAATCGGGGCGGACGGAGAGCATCTGCGCCTGCAGGCATCAGAGTCTACGGATCCCATTCTTCGCGAAACCGCGCGCTACCTTGGTCGACATCCCGACCTCGCCGGATCCTCGCCCTCCGCACCGGCGGTGTTTTCCTTCGAAGACTCTTCCCTCGGCGAGGTCTATGCGGCGGCCGACCGCGTCGAAGGACCCGGGGCACTTGAGTGGACGATCATCGCGGCCGTGCCATCCTCGGATTTCCTCGGACCAGTCCATCGCGCCGCCTATCTTTCGATGGGCATCGGCGCCGCCATCGTTGCAGTCTTCGTCCTTCTTGGCATAGGAGTGATCGGACGCACGTTGCGGCCGCTTGCTACCCTGACCGAGGCCGCGAACGCGATCGCAAAAGACGAATGGCAAGAGGTGCCCGAGTTTCGGCGGAAGGACGAGGTCGGCCGGCTCGCCCAGGCCTTCACGCTCATGACCTCCCGTCTCAAGGAGACTTTGGAGGGCCTGCGGCGAAGCGAGGCCAATTTTGCGGAAGCTCAGCGCGTCGCCCATGTCGGCTATTGGGAAAGGGATCTCGGCACGGAAAGTCTTTTGTGGTCGGAGGAGACATTCCGCATCTTTGGCATGGCGCCGCGGCCGGGCATGGTGGTCAGCCTTGCCGAGGCGGTCGAGCGGATTCATCCGCAGGATCGGTCGTTCTGGAGCCAGGTCGCAACAAGGGCCCTGAGCGGTGAGGGCCGCTATGAAATCGAGTACCGCATTGTCAGGCCCAGCGGCGAGTTGCGCATCGTCCACAGCCAGGGCGATCTGACCAAGGACGCGTCGGGCCGGCCGCGCAGCATGTTCGGTACGATCCAGGACATAACCGAGCGCAAGCGGGTGGAAGCGGCGCTGCGAGACAGCGAGGAGCAATGGAGGGCCGTATTCGAGAACAACCCGACCATGTACTTCATGGTGGACGCGACCGGCCGCATCGCGTCCGTGAATCCGTTTGGTGCGGAGCAGCTCGGCTACACGGTCGACGAGTTGATCGGCCGTCCCGTGGAGGATGTCTTCTACAAGGACGACCGAGCCGCCGTCCAGAGGCATGCGGCGGCCTGCCTCGAAAATCCCGGCCGCGCCATGAGCTGGGAACTGCGCAAGATTCGTAAGAACGGCTCGATGCTCTGGGTCCGCGAAACTGCCCGGACGATGTACATCAAGAAACGGCCCGTAATCCTGATCGTTTGCGAAGACGTCACGGAGCGCAAGCGCGCCGAAGAGGCGGCCCGGCGGAGCGAGGAAGAGCTGCGCGAGGTCATCGAGACCGTTCCGGCGATGGTGTGGACCGCCCTGCCTGACGGCCGGGTCGATTTCATCAATCGGCGGTGGCAGGATTTCACTGGATTGTCGCTGGATGCAACGGGAGAAGCCTGGGAGTTTAAAGCCCGAATCCACCCCGACGATCTTGAGCACTATATGGCCCTGTGGCGCACCTCGTTGGCCACGGGAGGTCCGTTCGAGGCTGAAATGCGCGTCTGCCGCGCGTCTGATGGGGAATATCGCTGGTGGTTCGAAAGTGCCGTGCCGCTCAGGGATGAGCATGGAAACATTCTCAAATGGTATGGATTTCTCTTCGACATCGAAGACCGCAAGCGGGCGGAAGAAGCTCTGCAGAAGGCGCAGGCGGAGCTCGCGCATGTCACGCGCGTGACGGCAATGGGAGAGCTGACCTCATCGATAGCGCACGAAGTCAATCAGCCTCTCGCCGCCGTGGTCACCAATGCCAACGCAGCCCTGCGCTGGCTTGCAAGCCGACCCCCCGATATCGACGAGGCCCGGGAGACGCTGGAACGGATCGTGCGCGACGGGCACCGGGCCGGTGAGGTGATCGGCCGGGTACGCGCGCTGCTGAAGAAGACTCCCGCTACAGTCGTGCAGGTGGATCTGAATGGTCTCATCGAAGATACGATCGCCCTCGTCCACCGTGAGCTACGCCGCAACCGCATTGTCCTTAAGACCGAACTGGCACACGACCTCCAGACCGTTAAGGGCGACCGAATTCAGTTGCAGCAGGTCATTCTGAACTTGGTGATGAACGGCATCGAGGCGATGAAGAACGTGACGGATCGGCCACGCGAGCTTTTGATCAGGTCGAGCCCGGAGGCAGCCGGGGCCGTGCTGGTAACGGTACAGGACACAGGCGTCGGGCTTGAGCCCGATAGCCTGGATCGCGTGTTCGAGGCGTTTTACACGACGAAAGCCGAGGGTCTGGGCATTGGCTTGGCCATCTGCCGCTCGATCATCGAAGCGCATGGAGGGCGGCTGTGGGCTGTGGCGAATGAGCCTTCGGGGGCTGTGCTCCGCTTCAGCCTGCCTTCGGACCCGGACGACCGCGCCCGGGGGAGGCAGTCGGCCAACCTCCAGCTATCTGAAGGGGCAGATCCGCCTGAACCGTCTCCGATCATCCCTTACCGTCGCTCCCGCGCGCCAGCGCGGAGCGGACGCAATTCAGCAGATCCTGTTCGCTGAATGGCTTTTCCAGATAGCCGACAACGTCGGATCCAAGGCCGTGCGCGCGCGCATCCCCGTTCGGATAGGCAGTGATCAGAACGGTCGGGATGCTCTCTCCCAACGCCACGAGCCGGCGGTGCAGATCGATCCCGCTCATCCCCGGCATATGGATGTCCGTTACGAGACAGTCCGTGCGGCGAAGATCAGGGAATTTCAAGAAATCACCGGCGGACGAAAACGCCTCCGCATCAAATCCCAGCGACCTCATAAGGCCCCTGGTGGCCTCGCGCATAGACTGGTCATCATCGACAATCGCAATGAGAGGCTTTTTCGTCGGCACTGCAGCCTCCAGTTCGCGATAGGCGCCTTGCGAAGATCTATGGTTGCGGCCAATTTGTGGCTTGCTTGCAGCATGCAAGGTCGACGACGGCTCGGGAAGCTATACGATGGTATAGAATGTCAGAATGGGCCGCTGCGACGCGGACAGGCTTTGTTTTTCGCGCGGGTTTGATGGCGCTCAGATGTGGCTCGATGAGCTTGACGGCATCGAGCTCAGCATGCAGTGGGGACAGTTCTGATGGTAACTGATGCCGAGGATGATGGCACCCGTGGCGACGATCTCGTCTGGCGATGGCATGACAATCTCATCTACGGGATCCGGTTTGATATTGGCGATCCCGAAAGGCAAGATTGGCGCAGCGATCTGGTGCTCGATATCGACTTCATCGTCGAGTGGCTTTGTGGAAATTCCGGGGAGGCTCGTTTCCGCATAGCGCCAGCCACGCTGACGTTCCACGACGTCGCCGATCTGCAGCTCTCGATAAATCACGGGGATAGCGAGGGGCGCACCGCGATGAGTGAACTGTCCATCGACCGGGTCAGTCGGGAGCGTTTGGCGCGTCCATTCGAGTTTTGGCGGTGGACGATCAGCTTGAACTCGCCTCAGGGCGGCAAGATCGCGTTCTGTGCCAGCGGGTATTCCGAAATGCTTCGGGTCGGTCCGCGGCTGGTCAGCGAGCAACGTCTGCCGCGCGGCCAGCGCTCTTGATACCGGAAACTGCACCAAGTCCTCGCGACGAGCGGCAACGGGAAGTGGTGCAGTCACGTTGTGCGTCAGATTGAATGCGCGGCGCTACGGTGCCCTGTGGCGGACGTGGTCGCCATTGCCTGACCTGGAAAACTGTGCGACAAATTGCCTCGCGTCGTGCTGGGGGAGAGCATGGCTGCGTCGGGAGCAGGGACATTGCACGGTGACGTTGGAGCCGTTTGAGGCTGCTCCCCAACCTGGGAAGTACTCTTGGGAGGAGAGCCATGCCGCGGGCCCCGTCCGTCCATCCGCTTTCGATAAGATCGGCGCTGGTGATCGATGATCATCCGCTCTATTGCGACGCGCTGGCCGCAACGATGGAAAGCGCCTTCAATACGCGCCGGATTCGAACGGCGACATCGCTGAGCGAGGCGCTGCTGCAATTGCGAATGCGATTTTCGCCCGATCTGATCATGCTTGACCTGAACCTGCCCGATGCGTCCGGTCTGAGCGGCTTCCTCAAGATCAAGGAAAGGACGCCCGATATCCCGGTGATCGTGATCTCGGCGATCACGTCCAACGACATCGTCCAATCGGTGATCGCTGCCGGTGCCGCGGGGTTCATCCCCAAGGATATCGGCCGCCAGAATTTCCACGAGGCGATGCAGGATATCTGGAACGGCAAGACCTATGTGCCGCCGGGCTACACGGCGGCGGCCCGCGCTCCGATCACGGACCGGTCGGTGGAGGCGATATCGCGCAAGATCGCGAATCTGTCGCAGCAGCAGACCCGCATTCTGGGGTTCATCTGCGAAGGCATGCCGAACAAGCTGATCGCTTACGAGATGCAACTGGCCGAGGCGACCGTCAAAGCCCATATCACCGCGCTTCTGCGCCGACTGGGCGTCCATAATCGCACGCAGGCTGCGATGCTGGTGCGCGAAGTCTCAATCCGCCACAGTCTCCAGTAGGCTGTTGGCAAGGTACCTGGCGGGGCTGGAGGATGGCGGCGAATTGACGGCTGTCGACGATCTTGACCGCATGCCGGCGGAGGCAGTGCAACTTGCCGCCTCGCGTGCCGAAGACGCGGCCGTTGCCGTTGCCGAGATTCGTCGGCAGCTTGCCTCGGCGAAGCCAAGCTTCATCCTTCTGTTCGTGCCGCACAGGCTGCAAAGCAGCGACCTGGCCGGCGCCCTGCGAAGATCATTGCCGGACGTCGTGGTTTTCGGCTGCACGACGGCGGGCCAGATCACGCCGCGTGGATACGAGGACCACGCATTGCTGGCGATCGCCTTCGAGCGGCATCACTTCCGTGTGGCGTCGATCCTGTTCAAGCCGATAGCGCCGGTGTCGATCGCCGATGTCGTGTCGAAGACGGAGCGTCTCGTCTCTCAGTTTCCCGCAACGCCCGGACGAAAGCGGCTTGCCCTCATCTTTGCGGACGGACTGTCCAAGCAGGAGGACATCCTGATGTCGGCCCTGGAGGCGGGACTGAAGGACATTCCCGTGTTTGGCGGATCGGCCGGCGACGGGCTCCGGTTCGAGCGCACGCAGGTGCTGCGCAATGGCGAATTCCACAGCAACGCCGCGCTCCTTCTGCTCTTGGAAACGGACCTCGCCTTTACCGGTCTCGGCTTCGATCATTTCCAGCCGACGGAGCAACGCATGGTTGTCACCCGTGCAGTGCCGGAGGAGCGGCTGGTGCTGGAGATCAACGGTTCACCGGCGGCGCAAGAATATGCCCGGCTCGTGAGGGCCCCGGTTGCCGAGCTTTCGCCGACCATCTTTGCCGAGAACCCGGTATTGGTGCGCAACGGCAATCTCTATCACGTGCGGGCGATCCAGCAGATCCACGGCGAACACGGCCTCACTTTTCTTTCGGCGATCGACGACGGCCTGCTGTTGCGGCTCGGGCGCGGCAAGGAAATCATCCGCACGCTGGAAACGGGTCTTGCCGTCAGCGGCGAGGGCGGTGAGGCACCGGACTTCATCCTGGGCTTCGACTGCTATCTGCGCAAGCTTGAGATCGCCCGCAAGGGCTTGTCCGGCGAGGCATCCGAGCAGTTCCGCCGGCGTCGGGTCGTCGGCTTCAGCACCTATGGCGAACAGCACCTCGGTGTGCATGTGAACCAGACCTTTGTCGGCGTTGCTTTCTTCCGCCCGAAAGGAGACACCCTGCTGTGATCGATCCGAACGAGCCATACGAGGTTCAGATTGCCAAGCAGGCCAAGATCATCGAGGCCCTGATCAATCGGGCCGAACGCGCTCACGAAGTCGGCGGCTCGGCTTACTCGCTGTTCGAATCAGCTATCGCCCTGCAGGCCAAGGTCTGGGAAAAGACCAAGGACCTGGAAGAGGCCCTCGACACGCTCGGACGGGCCTCGAGCGAGCTTGAGATCGCCTATAAGACGCAGGAGCGCATCCAGAGAAACCTTGCGGATGCCATGGTGGCCATGGAAGGCGGTTTCGCGCTCTTCTCCGAAGACCGCCTGCAGGTCTGCAATGCCCAGTTCCGTGAGTTGCTTCCCGACATCGAGCCGCTGATCAAGCCCGGATTGGAGTTCGACGACTATCTCGCGGCCGTCAACACCAGCAAGTATCTGAACCCGGACGAAAACGGGGTGCTCGGTCGGGCCCAATTGCTGATGAGCGGACAGAGGCCGGGCCGGCGCTTCTCATCCTTCGTGATGGTGCTCAGGAACGACCGCTGGTTCCAGTTTTCCTGCCGACTGACCAGTTCCGGCAACATCGCCGTGTTACAGACCGAAGTCACCGACATCGTGCGGGAGAACCGGCGCGAGAAGAACCGCCTGATCGATCAGCAGGCGCATTTCCTGCACGCGGCCTTCGATCACATGTCGCTCGGCATTTGCACCTTTTCGGCAGAGAGCGAATTGCTGATTCGCAACGAGCGCTTCGGCCAGCTTCTCGGCGTACCGCTACCACTTCTGAGAAAAGGTACGCGGTTCCAGCGCATCGTCGAACATGTCGAACGCCACGAGATTCTCGACCGCAAAGGCGGCCGGTCCGACTTCGCCGGCTGGTTCAGGGCCGTTCGCAGGGGCGATACGGTGCAGGAAAGGTTCAGGCGGCGCGACGGTATGAGTCTCGACATTCGCATCCATTCCTTGCCTGACGACGGTTTCATCGTCTCGGTCATGGACGTAACGGCAGAGACCCAGGCTGCGGCACTGCTGGAGCAACGCGTGCAGGAGCGGACAGTCGAGCTGACGGAGGCCAATCGGCTCCTGCAGATCCATGCCGACGAGCAACGGAAGATTGAGGCGGCGCTGCGGCAGGCCAAGGAGGCGGCCGAAGCAGCCCACACTTCCAAGACCCGTTTTCTGGCCGCAGCCAGCCATGACCTTCTTCAGCCGATCAATGCCGCCAAGCTTTATCTTTCGATGCTGACCGAAAGGGTGGGCGAGCCGGGGGCGAGCGAGGTGGTCAGCCGGCTCAACCGATCCTTCACCTCGATCGAATCGCTCCTGCAGGCGCTTCTCGACATTTCCCGCCTCGACAGTTCAGGCGCGGAGTTCAACATCACCTCTTTCGACCTTGGAAGCCTGCTCCAGGGCGTAGCCGAGGATTTGGCGCCCCTGGCGACGGAAAAGGGAATAGATCTCCGGATCGTCCCCTCGACGCGCTGGGTCACCAGCGATCAGCGTTACCTGATGCGCTGCATCCAGAACCTGGTGGTGAACGCCATCCAATACACGGAGCGCGGCCGCGTTCTGGTGGGTTGCCGCCTGCGCCGCAACCGGGTGCGGATCGAAGTCTGGGACACGGGCATCGGGATTTCGCAGGATGACCAGACGCGGATCTTCAACGAGTTCACCCGGGCAGGCGGTGCGGGAAAAAGCACCGGCATGGGGCTTGGCCTGTCGATCGTCGAGCGCGCGTGCCGGCATCTCAATCATCCCGTCCGCCTGGTTTCGCGGCCTGGACAAGGCTCCGTATTTTCGATCGAAGTGCCGCAGGCCGTCGCCGGCCGCGCCAGCGCCTGCGAAAATCCGACAATGGAACCCATTGCCGATGGCGACCTCGATCTCATCGTCATGCTTGTCGAAAACGATGCCGACGAGCTCGATGCCATGACGCAGATTCTCGAGAGCTGGGGAGCAAGCGTGCTGGCGGCCAGCTCGACGGCCGAGGCGGCCGCCCTCATGCAGGAAATAGGCACTGCGCCCGACATTCTGCTGGCCGATTATCAGCTGGACGATGGCGACAACGGCATAGAAACGATCCGCACGCTGCGCGCTCTGGCTGGAGTGGAAATTCCCGCCGTCATCATTTCGGCCAATCGGCAACGCGATTTCGTGCGGGTCGGCGAAGAGATGTCTTTCGCCGTCCTCGCCAAGCCGGTGCAACCGGTGCGGCTGCGGGCGCTCATCGACTGGAAGACCCGCGCGCGTGTGGCGTGAGACAAACACAGACAAAGGTCTCCGGTGACATTGCCGCAGCCCTTGCTAGGGTCAGGACAGGGAAAGGGAGGTCTAAGATGCGTGTTCTTCTTGTGGCTGCTCTGCTCCTTGTGGGAAGCGGTCAGGCACCGGCAACGGCAGCCGGAACCTACGAGCTTCTCTTTCGCTCTACGGCGCTGAAGGGGCTCGAGGCGGTCCCGGCCGGCAGCGAAGCCGGCCAAAGCACAGTTGTCTACGATAGGCTCGTTTCCGGCGCCGCCGACGGGCAGATGGATGGCAGTTTCAGCATCGGCCTGAAGGTCAAGGCCGACGACAAAGTCACCATGACGCTCTATCAGGGGACGCGGTCCCGCGGCCTGGGTGAGTATCCGGCCTCGGTCGGCAATCCCGTCATCATGTATTTCCTGGAAAGCGTGCTTGCGGATATTGCCGCTCAATCGGGCGGCAGTCCCTTTTACATGCGCAACCGCATCAAGGAGGCCCTGCTCGAGGATGCGCAGGTCGTGCCGGTGACGCGTCAATACCGGAACCGCGATGTCGCCGCGCAGGAGGTGATGATCCGGCCGTTCCTGAAAGACAAGGCGCGGGCGCGGATGGGGAGGTTCTCCGAACTGGCGCTTACCGTCACCGTCTCGGAAGAGATTCCCGGCTGGTACTATTCGCTGGTCGCCACTGTGCCTGCAGCAGCAGGCGCGTCGGAGGTTGGTTATTCCCATGCGATTACTTTGGACGGGAAAGGGGAAGGCAAGCCATGATGCGCGGTGCCGTAAGCGCGCTGGCGTTCGCCGCCGCGATCGCGCCGGCCGGTGCCCAGAACATGTCCGAGCGCCTGAACGATTATCCGACCGAAGCGCGGGCGGACTACGTGTTCGGTTGCATGGCGACCAACGGGCAGAGCCGGGCGGTGCTGAGCCGATGCGCGTGTTCGATCGACGTGATCGCTTCCATCCTGCCCTATGATAAGTATGTTCAAGCGGAAACGGTGCTGTCGCTTCAGCAGGTCGGCGGCGAGCAGACGGCCATGTTCAAGTCGGCGGTCGTGCCACGCACCATGGTGGCCGAATTAAGGCGCGCCCAGGCCGAGGCCGAGATGCTCTGCTTTTGACCTTTGAGGCAGCAGCGGACAGGCGCGAAAGAGGAAACGTCTAGGCGGTTTCCCGCATCCAGCGCTAACTCTTTACTGGGTGTCCCTGTCAGGCATGTGCTTGAGCAGAATTTGGCCGATCGCATAGGCGCGTTTTTCCAAGAGAACCGGCGTTTCGCAGACATATGTCAGCGCTTGCGCACGATCGCGGTAGATGCGCTCATCCCAGTCCATCTGTTCCTCAAGCTTGTCGAGCCGGTCGAAATCCGGATCCTTTTCTCCCGCAAGCCTTGCCGTTTCTGTCCGGCTGCCCTCTATCCGCGACGAGAGCGCGATCTGTTTGCGGGAATAGCGGGAAATCCCCGCGATCAGCTGCCTTCGGGTGTCAGCGATATTGTCGAATACGGCGAGGAAGATATTGCCGAGCAACTCGCCGTCCACCGGCGCACTCTTCTCGACGAAATCGCGGACATGGATCTCGGCCTCATCCAGCGAGACCCGGCGGAGCGACAGCGTCGCAGCGAGATCCTTGGCCGCGGGGGTGAGTTGAGCGCGGGTTATCGGCGCCGGCCAGATCAGGCTCGCCGAAAGGTTCTCGACCTTGCGCTGAATGCATGGCCAGTCCGGATCCGAGAAATCGGTGGCGGTTGCTACGGGAGCCTGCGTCAGCCAAAGCGCCATGCCAAGCGCCGTACCAAACCGATGACGGGCCGCATTCATTCTTCTCGCCTCCATCTTCGAACGAGCGTCAGTATAGGCTGACCAAAGTAAAAGCCAAAGGTCGCGATTTACACACTAAGGTCGCAATTGTCTTTGCGCCTGGGCCCGTCTGTAATCCTGGTACAAGGCCCCACAAGGGACCCCCTACGAATTGTTACCGGAGGCAATCCATGCGCACACGCGCTGCTCTGGCTGTCGAAGCCGGAAAACCCCTTGTCGTGACCGAAGTCGACCTGGAAGGTCCGCGGGCAGGCGAGGTGCTCGTCGAGGTGAAGGCGACCGGAATCTGCCATACCGACGATTTCACCCTCTCCGGCGCCGATCCGGAAGGGCTGTTTCCGGCAATCCTCGGCCATGAGGGCGCCGGCATCGTCGTCGATGTCGGTGCCGGCGTCACGAGCGTCAAGAAGGGCGACCACGTCATTCCGCTCTATACGCCGGAATGCCGCTCCTGCCCCTCGTGCTTGTCGCGCAAGACCAATCTCTGCACCGCCATCCGCGCCACCCAGGGCCAGGGCGTGATGCCGGACGGCACCTCGCGCTTCTCGCTCAACGGCGAGAAGCTGCACCATTACATGGGCTGCTCGACTTTCGCCAATTTCACCGTGCTGCCGGAGATCGCCGTCGCCAAGGTCAACCCGGACGCCCCCTTCGACAAGATCTGCTATATCGGCTGCGGCGTCACCACCGGCATCGGCGCCGTCATCAACACCGCGAAGGTCGAGATCGGCGCAACGGCGATCGTCTTCGGCCTGGGCGGCATCGGTTTGAACGTCATCCAGGGGCTGAAGCTTGCCGGCGCCGACATGATCATCGGCGTCGATTTGAACAATGACAAGAAGGAATGGGGCGAGAAGTTCGGCATGACCCACTTCGTCAATCCGACGGAGGTGGGCGAGGACATCGTGCCCTATCTCGTCAACCTGACGAAGCGCGGCGCCGACCAGATCGGCGGCGCCGACTACACCTTCGACTGCACCGGCAACGTGAAGGTGATGCGCCAGGCGCTGGAGGCCTCGCATCGCGGCTGGGGCAAGTCGGTGATCATCGGGGTCGCCGGCGCCGGCCAGGAGATCGCGACGCGGCCGTTCCAGCTCGTCACCGGCCGCACCTGGATGGGCACCGCCTTCGGCGGCGCGCGCGGGCGCACCGACGTGCCGAAGATCGTCGACTGGTACATGGAGGGCAAGATCCAGATCGATCCGATGATCACCCACACCATGCCGCTCGATGACATCAACAAGGGCTTCGAGCTGATGCATTCCGGTGAAAGCATACGCAGCGTCGTCGTCTATTGAGAGCCAAAAAATGGAACTCGTCTCGCAAAACAAATGCTTTGGCGGAACGCAGTCGGTATTTCGGCACGCTTCCGAGCTCTGCGGCGTCGAGATGACGTTCGGCCTGTACATGCCGCCGCAAACACGGACGCGCCGGGTCCCGCTGCTCTGGTATCTCTCGGGACTCACCTGCACCCATGAGAATGCCATGATCAAGGCGGGCTTGCAGCGATACGCGGCTGAACACGGGCTGGCTCTGCTCTTTCCCGACACGTCACCGCGCGGGGAAGGGGTTGCAGACGATCAAGCCTACGATCTCGGCCAAGGCGCCGGGTTTTACGTCAATGCGACTCAGCAGCCCTGGGCGCGGCATTACCGCATGTACGATTACATCGTGGCGGAGCTGCCCAACCTGCTGCTCGGCAAACTGCCGTTGAACGGCGTTAACGGCATCACCGGGCACTCCATGGGCGGCCATGGAGCATTGACGATCGCCTTTCGCAATCCCGGCCTGTTCCGATCCGTTTCGGCCTTCGCACCGATCGTCAATCCGACCCGATCCGACTGGGGCCGCAAGCAGTTCTCGGCCTATCTCGGCGACGACGAGGCCAATTGGGGCAATTACGACGCCTGCCTGCTCTTGAGCGAGCTCGGATGGCGGGGCGATATCCTGATCGATCAGGGCGCAGCGGACCAGTTTCTGGACCAGTTGCAGCCAGAGGCAATGGCGCGGCTCATGGCGGAGCGGCGGCAGGCCGGCGTGCTGCGGATGCAGGCCGGCTACGATCATAGCTACTATTTCGTGGCGAGCTTCGGTGAAGACCATGTGCGCTGGCATGCAGAGCGGCTGAACGCCGCGTAAGGGAGAGGAAGGAATGACTTCAAGGCTTTGTATCGGGCTGGCTGTTGCAATCGCATTCGGCAGTGTCTTTGCAGGCGTGGGTTCGCCGGCACTTGCCCTGGATCCCGCGGCCGGAAATCCGGCGGCGGGCGAAAAGGTTTTTCGCAAGTGTCAGGCCTGTCATGCGATCGGGCCGGATGCCAAATCGAAGGCCGGCCCGCTGCTGACCGGCGTCATCGGCCGCCCGGCGGGCAAAGTCGAAGGCTTCTCCTATTCCCCCGCGTTGAGCAAGGCGGCCGAATCGGGGTTGACCTGGACGCCTGAAAAAATCGCGGAGTTTCTGACCAATCCGAAAAGTTTCCTGCCGGGCACGAAGATGGCCTTTGCGGGGCTGCGCAAGGATCAGGAGCGCGCCGATCTCATCGCATATCTGGCAACCTTTCCCTAACGCGAGCAGGAGGAGCTTAAAGCAAGACACAGGAGGAGCCGCCCCTCACAGGCGGCAGTGTCGCAAGCCGATACCGGGAAGAGGAGACCGCGAGGTTTCCCGGGGCGAGCGGGTTGAACGGCCCTGATCGGCAGACCCAAGAGGAGGATGAAAATGAAACGACTTCTTACAGTGCTTGCCTTCATATCGATAGGCGGTAGCCCGCAGGTCGCTCTCGCCAACTCGGAACTGCAAAAGCACATCGACGACCCCAATCAGTGGGCCATTCAAACCGGCGACTATGCCAACCTGCGCTACTCCAAACTTGACCAGATCAACAAGGACAATGTCGGCAAATTACAGGTCGCGTGGACCTTCTCCACGGGCGTTCTGCGCGGCCATGAAGGATCGCCGCTCGTCGTCGGGGACATGATGTATGTCCACACCCCCTTCCCGAATACGGTCTATGCGCTGGATCTCAGCAAGGAAGGCCAGATCGTCTGGAAGTACGAGCCGAAACAGGATGAGAACGTCATTCCCGTGATGTGCTGCGACACCGTCAATCGCGGCGTAGCCTATGCGGACAACAAGGTCTTCCTGCATCAGGCGGATACCACCGTCGTGGCGCTTGACGCCAAGACCGGCAAGGTAATCTGGAGCGTCAAGAACGGCGATCCTTCCAAGGGTGAGACCAATACGGCCACCGTCATGCCGGTAAAGGACAAGGTTCTCGTCGGGATATCCGGCGGTGAGTTCGGTGTCCGCGGCCACGTGACGGCCTATTCGATTGCAGATGGAAAGCTCCTGTGGCGTGGTTACTCCATGGGGCCGGACGGCGATACGCTAATGGATCCCGAAAAGACCACCCATCTGGGCAAGCCGGTCGGCAAGGACTCCGGCCTCACCACCTGGGAAGGCGATCAGTGGAAGATCGGCGGAGGCACCACTTGGGGGTGGTATGCCTATGACCCCGAACTGAACCTGATGTATTACGGGTCCGGCAACCCGTCGACCTGGAACCCGAGCCAGCGGCCCGGCGACAACCGCTGGTCGATGACCATCTGGGCGCGGGACGTCGACACCGGTATGGCCAAATGGGTCTATCAGATGACGCCGCATGACGAATGGGATTATGACGGCGTCAACGAGATGATCCTGACAGACCAGCAGATCGACGGCCAGGAGCGCAAGCTGCTCACCCATTTCGACCGCAACGGTTTCGCCTATACGATGGACCGTGGCACCGGCGAGTTGTTGGTGGCGGAGAAATACGACCCCGTTGTCAACTGGGCGACTGAAGTGGACATGGATCCCAAGTCCGACCAGTATGGCCGGCCGCAGGTCGTGGCTGAGTATTCTACGGAGCAGAACGGCGAAGACGTAAACACGACCGGCGTCTGCCCGGCGGCGCTCGGCACCAAGGACCAGCAGCCGGCAGCCTACTCGCCGAAGACCGAGCTCTTCTACGTGCCCACCAACCACGTCTGCATGGACTACGAGCCGTTCCGGGTGACCTATACCGCCGGGCAGCCCTATGTGGGGGCCACGCTATCCATGTACCCACCGAAGGACAGCCACGGCGGCATGGGCAACTTCATCGCCTGGGACAACAAGGAAGGCAAGATCAAGTGGTCCCTGCCGGAACCGTTCTCCGTCTGGTCGGGCGCGCTGGCAACGGCCGGAGACGTGGTCTTCTACGGGACGCTCGAGGGATATCTGAAGGCGGTCGACGCCGCCACAGGCAAGGAGCTCTACCGCTTCAAAACGCCTTCCGGAGTGATCGGCAACGTCATGACCTACGCTCATGGTGGCAAGCAGTACGTCGCCGTGCTTTCGGGTGTGGGCGGCTGGGCCGGTATCGGTCTGGCAGCCGGCCTAACCAATCCGAATGACGGTCTCGGAGCAGTGGGCGGCTATGCGTCGCTAAGCAACTACACCGCGCTTGGCGGCACGCTCACCGTCTTCAAGCTGCCGGATTAAGCGGCAATCTTTCCTCCGGAATGGGCGCGGGTCAATGAAACCTGCGCCCGTTCGCTCTCCGCCTAAAAGGACGCAAGATGACCAGCAGAACCCATGCCGTATCGATGATCCTTACCGTGTTGACGCTTTTGGCCGGCGCCGCAGGTGCAGAAGAGGCGCAAGCGCCGGTGGATAATATCACAGCCGCCCGCGAAGAAGACGGACGCTACTACACCGCCGACGACGTTCCCACCTTCAAGATCGCCGAGGATGGCACCGTCGACTGGCTGACCTATTCGGGCTTTCGCCGCTACCATGCGGAATGTCATGTCTGTCATGGTCCGGAGGGCGAGGGATCGAGCTATGCGCCGGCCTTGAAGAAGTCGGCGATAGATCTCGACTACTACGCCTTTGTCGATGTCGTCACGAATGGGCGCAAGAGGGTGAACGTGGCCGAAAACTCGGTAATGCCAGCCTTCGGCGAGAACCCCAACGTGATGTGTTATCTCGATGACATCTATGTCTATCTGAAGGCGCGCGGATCCGGCGAATTGCCGCGCGGGCGCCCGGCCAAGAAGGAGGCGAAATCGGATGCGATTCGGGATGCTGAAAGCTCTTGTCTCGGCCACAACTAGCTTAAGGGCGGCAGGCGGCATTCTGCTGCTGGCGTGCGCCGGCACTGCCCCTGCGCTGGCCCAGACCTCGGATCTCGTATCGAAAACGGCATTCCGTGTCTGTGCCGATCCGGCCAATCTGCCGATGTCGGATCGCTCGGGTGCGGGATTCGAGAACAAGATCGCCGCGCTGATGGCGTCGAGGCTCGGATTGCCCCTGGAGTACAAGTGGTTTCCGATGGCGACAGGCTTCATTCGCAAGACCCTGCAGGCGAACGACTGCGATGTTGTCATCGGCTATGCGCAGGGCGACGAACTGGTGTTGAACACCAATCATTACTATACCTCCGCCTATGTGCTGATCGTCGCCTCGGGCGGCCCGCTGGACGGGGTCACGACGCTCGCCGACCGTCGTCTCAAGGACAAGAGGGTCGGCATCATCGCCGGAACCCCGCCGGCGACGCATCTGGCAAGGAACGGGCTCATGCCCAAGGCCAAGGGCTATCACCTGATGGTCGACCGGCGCTACGAGGATCCAGCCGACGAGATGCTTGCCGATCTGGAATCCGGTGCCATCGATGCAGCGATTCTCTGGGGTCCCATCGGGGCACCGCTGGTCAAGGCGAGCCATCCGAGCCTGAAGGTGACGCCACTTTTGTCGGAGCCGAGGCCGCCGAAGCTCTTCTACCGCATCACCATGGGCGTCCGGCAGGGCGAGAAGGTATGGGAGCGGAAGCTGAACTCGCTGATCCGCCGGAATCAAGCCGAGATCGACGCCATCCTAACAGCGGCGGGTGTGCCGCTCCTCAACGATATGGGAACTGGGCCGCTCGAGGCGCAGCATTGATCCTGTGGCGGCCGCCTTTCCGGTCCTGCCGATGCCGGGCAGAGACTGGCTGAGGCGAGTATACGCGTATTGCTGAACTACGCTCCATAAGTATCGGTTCTGCGATAAAACTTGCGCTGTTAGTCTCCACTTCGGGAGTGTCAGGAAGATTGGGAGGTCGTTCCGGCAATGTCTAAGCTCTCGCTTACGCTCGCCGTATTCGGACTGGCGATGTTTGTGACGTCGCCCGGAGGGGCGGCGGAGGTGAAGACGGCTGTGCTGCGGGTCGATCGTGTCGTCGGCCCGCCGATTTCGCGGCTCGACGCGCCACCTGCCGATCTGGGGTTTGCCGGCGCCATGTTGGGGAACGAGGACAATCGGACGACCGGCGCCTTCACCGGCATGGACTATACGCTGAAGACTGAGGCAGTTGCGCCGGGTGAGGCTACGGCGGCACTCGATCGATTGAAGGCCGAAGGAATCGGCCTTATCGCGGTCATCGCCGAAGGCGACATTTTGAAGGCGCTCTCCGACAGGGCCGGCCCCGAGGTGCTGCTTTTCAACGCTGGCGCTCGCGACGAGGCACTGCGCGATGCCGAATGCCGCGCCAACCTGCTGCATGTCTCGCCGAGCCGATCCATGCTCAGCGATAGCATCGTCCAGTTTCTGATGTGGAAGAAATGGCCGCGTATCCTGCTGATCCACGGCTCGCATCCCGAAGATAGGCTCTTAGCCGACAGCTATCGCAAATCCGCCGCCAAGTTCGGTGCGGAGATCGTCGAGGAACGCGAGTTCGAAGACACGGGCGGCGCCAGGCGCACGGATACCGGCCATGTCATGGTGCAGAAGCAGATTCCTGTCTTTACCCAGGACGCCGAGGATTATGACGTGATCGTCGCGGCCGACGAGGCCGGCGTCTTCGCGCCATACCTGCCATATCACACCTGGGATCCGCGGCCCGTTGCGGGATCCGCGGGGCTACGTCCGGCATCCTGGCATGCTGCCCATGAAGCCTGGGGTGCGACCCAGTTTCAGCGCCGCTTCGAGAGACTGGCCGGGCGCAATATGCGCGAAGAGGACTACCAGGCATGGCTTGCCACGCGCGTCATCGGCGAGGCGGTGACCCGCTCCGGCAAGACAGATCCGGCGAGCGTGCGGACCTACGCGCTTTCGGCAGACTTCGAACTCGCGGCGTTCAAAGGCCAGAAGCTGACTTTCCGCTCATGGAATGGACAGATGCGTCAGCCGATTCTTTTGACCGATGGTCGCGTCACGGTTTCCATTTCGCCGCAGGATGGCTACCTGCACCAGCATTCGCCGCTCGACACCTTGGGCATCGACGCGACCGAAACCGCCTGCCATGCCTTTGGAGAATAGGATGCTGAGATCCGCACTGCTGCTTCTGCCTGCCGTTCTGATGTTTGCCGCTCCCGCCAAGGCCAACAAGGTCTTCGTGACAAATGAACGCGGCAATAGCGTCACCGTTCTCGACAGCGAGAGCTGGGAAGTCATTGCCACCTTTCCGGCCGGCAACCGGCCGCGCGGCATCACCATCAGTCCGGACGGCAAGGAACTCTATGTCTGCGCCTCGGATGATGACACCGTCCGGGTCTTCGATCCCGGGACTTACAAGGAACTGCACACG
Source organism: Sinorhizobium sojae CCBAU 05684 (assembly GCF_002288525.1). Classification (NCBI taxonomy): domain Bacteria; kingdom Pseudomonadati; phylum Pseudomonadota; class Alphaproteobacteria; order Hyphomicrobiales; family Rhizobiaceae; genus Sinorhizobium; species Sinorhizobium sojae. The sequence continues at coordinate 1,868,388 of NZ_CP023068.1, read as the reverse complement.
CTGCCGTCGGGTCCGGATCCGGAGCTCTTTGCGCTCGATCCGTCTGGAAACCCGCTTTACATCGCCAATGAGGACGACAATCTGGTGACCGTCGTCGACGTCAAGACGCGCCAAGTGCTCGCCGAAGTGCCCGTCGGCGTCGAACCGGAAGGCGTCGCGGTCAGCCCGGATGCCAAGACCATCATCAATACCTCCGAAACAACCAACATGGCGCACTTCATCGACGCCTCGAGCTACGAGATCGTGCACAACGTGCTGGTCGATCAGCGGCCGCGCTATGCCGAATTCACCTCCGACGGCAAGAAGCTTTACGTCAGCTCCGAGATCGGCGGCACCGTTTCGGTGATCGACATGGCGGCGACCGAACCGGTGATCGCCAAGAAGATCAGCTTCGCCGTGCCGGGCATTCTGCCGGAATGGCTGCAGCCGGTCGGCGTCAAGGCGACCAAGGATGGCTCGCGCATTTTCGTGGCACTCGGCCCCGCCAACCGCGTCGCAGTGATCGACGGGGCGACTGACGAGGTTCTCGATTACCTGCTTGTCGGGCAGCGAGTTTGGCAGATGGCGTTCACGCCAAACGAAGAATTCCTGATCACCACCAATGGCAATTCCAACGACATCAGCATCATCGACGTCAAAGCGGAAGAGGTGATCCGCTCGGTCCAGGTCGGCGAGCAGCCCTGGGGGGTCGTGGTCGCCCCTTGAGACGCACACGTGCAACGGAGTGGGAGGAAAGGACATCATGCGCAAACCGATTTTTGCGGCACTGGCCGCGCTCTTTCTGGCAAGCCCGGCGGCTGCGGCGCCGCTTTGCGCCGAACTCGGCTTTGCTGGACTGCTCGCCAAATGCAATCGAGGCGAGCCTATCGAGATCACGCTCAGCGCCGGCAAGCCGCTTGGGAATGCCGTCACATTGCAGTCCGGCGCCTATTACGAAATGCGCATTACGGCGGACGGATCGGCAGAGCTGGCAATTAGCGGCGCGCCGTTCTTCCGTGCGATCTGGATGAACGAGATCGTCATTAACGGCATAGAAGTCCGCCCCATGGCGATCGACAGCCTGGAATTCGACGAGGAGGGCACGGCAACCCTCTCGTTCATCGCCATAAAGCCCGGCAGCTACGAGGTGAAGATTCCAAACACGACGGGCGACAGTCAGAAAGTTGCGATCGCTATCCAGTGACACCGAAAATGGCCTTCCGCACCACCTGACGGCACTCGCATGGGTCAGCGCCTCTTTCGTCCTCTTCATGCGGGGCGCTCTGGGGCTTTGATCCTGCGCGGCATGCTCCGCCATAAAGTGTAAGTGGAGAGCCAGCGGGTCGACGCCGAAAACCGACACTTTCCGCTATATTGCCGCGGTCGGCATTTGCCCTGATCCTGTTGACGGACGAAGACGCAAAGACGTCCAAAGCCGAGGAGGAACCAATGCTCAAGCTGCATCCGTCCATCGATAATGGCTTTCCGCCGGCCAGTCCGGGCTTTCAAGGCGGCACGCTGAAGTGCAAGTGCGCCACCGATCCGGTAACCGTTCAGATCAGCTCCCAGACAGCTCATAACCATGCCTGCGGCTGCACCAAATGCTGGAAGCCGGACGGCGCGATCTTCTCGCAAATCGCCGTTGTCAGCCGCGACGACGTAAATGTCACTTCAGGATCCGAAAGACTGCAGGTCGTCGATCCGAGCGCCACGATCCAGCGCTACGCATGCAGGGATTGCGGCACGCATATGTATGGTCGGATCGAGAACGCGAAGCATCCCTTCTATGGTCTCGACTTCGTTCACACCGAGCTCAGTGACGAGACGGGCTGGTCTCCACCGCAATTCGCCGCCTTCGTCTCCTCCGTTATCGAGAGCGGGGTCAATCCCGAAAGTATGCCGGAAATACGAGCTCGGCTGACGGAGCTCGGGCTTCAGCCCTACGATTGCTTGTCTCCGGCGCTGATGGACGCGATCGCCACCCATATAGCCAAACAGACCGGCGCCCTGCCGGCCTGACGCGTCGCGCCGGCCGTGTGCGCTCGGAGACTCATCGTCTCCTCCCTCGGACCCCGCTCGTTGTTGCCTCCCTCGAGGAGGTATTCCGACGGGCGGGGTCTGATGGCGTTTTTTTTGGCAAAAGACGGTGTAGCGACGACGTTCGGAAAAAGCGCAGGTTAACACCACTCTGCCGGGAGAAGCGGAGCCAACTGGAAGGATTCACGCCTGATAAGGCTACGCCTTCCATTTGATAGAGCAGCCCATTGAAGGCTGCTGTTCTGCCGGGCCCTTGCCGGTCTGCGAAACCATGATCATGGTTTCATAGAGCTCGCGCTTCAGATCGGCAGCGCCTGTCTCCTTGCGCGAGGCGTCCAGCCTACCGCGATATTGCAGTTCCATATCCCTATTGAAGCCGAAGAAATCAGGCGTGCAGACCGCACCATAGGCTTTCGCGACGGTTTGGTCCTCGTCATGGAGATAGGGAAACGGCAGGGCGTGGTGCGACGCGAAACGCTTCATGTTCTCGAAGGAGTCCTCCGGATAGGCCTCGGCGTCATTGGCGTTGATGGCCACGAAGCCGATGCCGTGTTCCTCGAGGTCGATCGCGTCACGGACGATGCGGGCGATGACCGCTTTCACGTAAGGGCAGTGATTGCAGATGAAGGCAACGACCAGTCCATTGGGACCGGAAAGGTCAAGGATGGAATGGGTGCGGCCGTCAGTTGCCGGCAGTCGGGCGTCGATCGCCTTCCAGCCGAAATCGCAGAGGGGTGGGATTGCTGCCATGCCGCCGTCACCTCGTCTTTCAACAACGGAGTAGGGAATTGTACGCGGATTCCGCTCGCTTCCCGATCAAATGTGATTGATTGATCCTGATCTTCGTCGAAGAGCCGGAGTCAGCCCGGCTTGAATTCGGTCAATCCTGGCTCGTCCGCCCCGCTGCGCAACGCGCTTATGTTGCCGGCGTAAGCTTCCCGGCCGCCCTTGAAGACCGCCGAGCCGGCGACGAGCACGTCGGCGCCGGCTCGGGCGACGAGCGGCGCGGTCTCGGGCGTCACGCCGCCGTCGATTTCGATATGGATCGGGCGGCTGCCGATCATGGCTTTCACTCGCCGCACCTTCTCGACGACGGACGGAATGAAGGCCTGACCGCCGAAGCCGGGATTGACCGTCATCAGGAGGATCAGGTCGAGCCGGTCCAGCACATATGCGATGACGCTTTCCGGCGTCGAGGGGTTGAGCGATACGCCGGCCTTGCAGCCGAGGTCGCGGATTGCCTGCAACGACCGGTCGAGGTGCGTGCTCGCTTCGGAATGCACGGTGATGATGTCGCAGCCGGCCTCGGCGAAGGCGCCGAGAAAGGGATCGGCCGGTTCGATCATCAGGTGACAGTCGAAGATCTTGTCAGTCCGGTTCCGGATCGACTTGATGACCGGCGGCCCGAAAGTGATGTTGGGCACGAAATGGCCATCCATCACGTCAAGATGGATCCAATCGGCACCGGCCTGACAGACGTCCGCGACCTCTTCGCCAAGACGTGAGAAGTCCGCCGAGAGGACCGAGGGGGCTATGGTGGTCTTCCTGCTCATGACGAGATCTCCTGATTGGGCTCGACTATGCCGAACACCCGGCTTGCCGAAATGTCCCGCGCGGTGATGGTCGACAGCTGCTCGGCGTCGACCGGTCCGGTGCTTTCCTCGAACAGGCGGTTCGCCTGGCGCAGCCGGGCCCGGTCGAGCGCGTTGCGGATCGAGCGCGCATTGGCGAAATGCGGCTGGCGCCGGCGACGGGCGATGTAGTCGCCCATCACGGCCGTCGCCTTGGGATCGAAGTGGTAACCCTGCCGGCTCAGCATGGCCTCGGCGATCGACAGGAGCTCTCCATCGTCATAGTCGGGGAAATCGATGTGGTGGGCGATGCGCGAGCGAAAGCCCGGATTGCTCTCGAAAAACCGGTCCATGCGATCGGCATAGCCGGCGAGAATGACGACCAGGTCGTCGCGGTTGTTCTCCATCACCTGCAGCAGGATTTCGATCGCTTCCTGGCCGTAGTCGCGCTCGTTGTCCGGGCGATAGAGATAATAGGCCTCGTCGATGAACAGCACGCCCCCCATTGCCTTTTTCAGGATCTCCTTCGTTTTCGGAGCAGTATGGCCGATATATTGTCCGACGAGGTCATCTCGCGTCACCGAGACTAGATGCCCCTTGCGGATATATCCGAGCCTGTGCAGCAAATTGGCCATGCGCAAGGCGACCGTTGTCTTGCCGGTGCCCGGATTGCCCGTGAAGCTCATGTGCAGCGACGGCGCCTCGTGGGTTAGGCCCATTGCACGGCGGGCGCGCTCGACGAGCAGCAGGGCTGCCGTCTCGCGGATCCGTTGTTTCACAGGTTTCAGCCCGACGAGTTCTCGATCGAGTTCATCGAGGATTTCGGCAACGCCGGAGGTCTTGTATTCCTCGGCGAGGTCGACCGATGTCGGCAGGCTTTCGGTGCTTGATAGGGCTTCCGGCATCGCCATTTTGTGAACTCCTTCTATCGCCGCGTTTCCCAGGCATAGTGCTGGCTGCGACCACGGCTTTCCGTCCGGGTCATCCGCAGTTTCGGTTCGTTATCGGGCCGATTGACGATGAAGGACATCGTCACGGTCTCGAAGCCGCGGCTGGAATCGAACGCATTGAGGCGGATGTAGTCGTGCGGATAAGCCTTGCGGCAATCCTCCAGCTCCATCATGACGCCCTTGGCGTCCTTCAGGTCGAACATCGGATTGCCCCACATTTCCCAGTAGATGTTGCGGGGGTGCGGGTCGTCGGTATGTTCGACGCCGATCGCCCATCCCTTGCCGAGGCAATATTCCACCTGTGCCGTTATCTGCTCATCCGTCAGGTCCGGCAGGAACGAGAAGCATCCTTGGGTGATACGCATGTTTTCTCTCCTTACTTCTTGTGGCCTCAGGCGACGCTTACGCTCGGGACGAAATCCGAAGAGTCCGTCGGGGTATAGTTGAAGCTGATATTGCCCCAGGTATCGAGGGCTGCTTCCAGCGGTTTGCACCACTTCGCCGCCGCCCGCAGAATCTCCGGGCCTTCATGGGCGATGTCACGGCCCTCGTTGCGGGCGAGCACCATGGCTTCCAGCGCGACCCGATTGGCGGTGGCCCCTGCCTGGATGCCCATGGGATGACCGATGGTGCCGCCGCCGAACTGCAGCACGACGTCGTCGCCGAAAAGATCGAGCAACTGGTGCATCTGGCCGGCATGGATGCCGCCTGATGCCACCGGCATGACCTTCTTGATATCCGCCCAGTCCTGCTCGAAGAAGAGGCCGCGCGGAAGGTCGACCTCGTTCTTCATTTCGCGGCAGACATTGTAGTAGCCCTGCACGGTCAAAGGGTCGCCCTCGAGCTTGCCGACGGCGGTGCCGGCGTGCAGGTGGTCGACGCCGGCGAGGCGCAGCCATTTCGCGATCACGCGGAAGGAGATGCCGTGGTTCTTCTGCCGCGTATAGGTGCCGTGACCGGCTCTGTGCATGTGCAGGATCATGTCGTTCCGTCGGCACCACTCCGAGATCGATTGGGTTGCCGTCCAGCCGATGATGAGATCCACCATGACGATCACAGACCCGAGTTCCTTGGCGAACTCGGCACGGCGATACATCTCCTCCATCGTGCCGGCGGTGATGTTGAGATAGTGCCCCTTGACCTCGCCGGTGACGGCGGAGGCGTGGTTGACGGCCTCCATGCAGTAGAGGTAGCGATCGCGCCAATGCATGAAGGGCTGCGAATTGATGTTCTCGTCGTCCTTCATGAAGTCGAGACCGCCCTTCAGACCCTCATAGACAACGCGCCCATAGTTCTTGCCCGAAAGCCCGAGCTTCGGCTTGGTGGTGGCGCCAAGCAGCGGCTTGCCGAACTTGTCGAGCCGTTCACGCTCGACGACGATGCCGGTCGGCGGGCCCTTGAAAGTCTTCACGTAGGCGACGGGCAAGCGCATGTCCTCGAGCCGTGCCGCCTTCAGCGGCTTGAACGAGAAGACATTGCCGATGATCGAGGCCGTCAGATTGGCGATCGACCCTTCCTCGAACAGGATCAGGTCGTAGGCGACGTAGCAGAAATACTGCCCCGGCGTCCCAGGTACAGGATCGACCCGGTATGCCTTGGCGCGGTATTGATCGCAGGCCGTCAGGCGATCGGTCCAAACAACCGTCCAGGTGGCTGTCGAGCTTTCGCCGGCAACGGCGGCGGCCGCCTCGATCGGGTCCACCCCGTCCTGGGGCGTGATCCGGAAGAGCGCAATCAGGTCGGTGTCCTTCGGCTCGTAGTCTCCGTTCCAATAGCCCATCTGCGCGTATTTGAGCACGCCGGCCTTGTAGCGCTCTTTGCCCTTGATCTCTGTCTTTGCATCGGCGTTCATGACACAGTCCCTTTCTATGGGTGATGTGATTAGGCGGCTTGCGATCGCGCCGTCTGGGGTTTCAGGGATCCGCTCGCGTAGCGGCGGGCCATCTCGGACAACGGTACGGTCTTGATGCGGGAGGCGTTGCCGGCGGTGCCGAAAGCCTCGAAGCGGGCCTTGCAAACCGCCGACATGGCGTCCATGGCGGATCTCAGGAATTTGCGTGGATCGAATTCGCTGCGGCTGGTGTCGGCGACGCGGCGAAAGGCTGCGGCTGCCGCCAGGCGCAGATCCGTGTCGATGTTGACCTTTCGCACGCCGAAGCGGATGCCTCGCACGATCTCCTCGACCGGCACGCCGTAGGTTTCCCGCATTTCGCCGCCATGGGCGTTGAAGACGTCCTGCCACTCCTGCGGCACGGACGAGGAGCCGTGCATGACGATGTGGGTATCCGGCAGCCGGTCATGGATTTTCTCGATCACGTCCATGGCGAGCACGTCGCCGGTCGGCTTCCGGGTGAATTTGTAGGCGCCGTGCGAGGTGCCGATGGCGACAGCCAGCGCATCGACCCCGGTCTCGGTGACGAAACGGGCGGCTTCATCCGGGTCGGTTAAAAGCTGCGAACGATCGAGCGCACCTTCGAAGCCATGGCCGTCCTCGGCTTCACCATGGCCGGTTTCGAGCGATCCGAGGCAGCCGAGTTCACCCTCGACCGAAGCGCCGACCATATGAGCGAGGCGGCTGACTTCCGCAGTGATCGCGACGTTATAGGCGTAATCGGCAGGAGTCTTTGCATCCTCCGTCAACGAGCCGTCCATCATCACCGAAGTGAAGCCGTGCTGGATCGCCGTGAGGCAGGTCGCGACATTGTTACCGTGATCCTGATGGATGCAGAGCGGGATGTCAGGATACATCTGCTCGAGCGCTTCCATCATCTTGGCGAGCATGATGTCGTTGGCATAGGAGCGGGCGCCGCGCGAGACCTGCAGGATTACAGGAGCGTCGCAGGCCCGCGCCGCTTCCATGATCGCCAGCCCCTGTTCCATGTTGTTGACGTTGAATGCCGGGACGCCATAGGTGTTTTCGGCGGCATGGTCGAGCAATTGGCGAAGCGTGATACGGGCCATTGGGTCAAGCCTCCTTCAAATGATCTGATGACGTGTTTGCCCGGCTGCGGATCGGTCCGGGTGCTCCTGAGCGGCTTCTCCCCGGACCCCCTGCAGACAGCTTCAAAGCTTCGGCGACGATATGGTCGGCAGTGATGCCGAAATGGCGGTAGAGATCTCCGGCCGGTGCCGATGCGCCGAAGCCGATCATGCCGACGAAGATGCCGTCCGGCCCCATCCAGCGATCCCAGCCGAGGCGGCCGGCCGCTTCGATGGCAATGCGCGGGGCATCTCCAAGGACCTGCTTCTGATACGGTGCATCCTGGGCCTCGAACTTCTCCCAGCAAGGCATGGAGACCACCGCCGCTTCTATGCCATTCTCGGCCTGCAAGCGCTGCGCAGCGGCGATGGCGATCTCGACTTCGGATCCGGTGGCAAGGAGTGTGATGTCGCGAGGTCCGCGCGCTTCCTTCAGGACATAGGCGCCGAGCGCCGACAAATTCTCGTCCCCGTCCGTCTGGCGCAGCATCGGCAGCGCCTGCCGCGACAGGGCAAGGACGCTCGGCGTCCTCTTCTCGCCAAGCGCGATCTCCCAGCATTCTGCCGTCTCGATGATGTCGGCGGGCCGAAAAACATTGAGGTTGGGGGTGGCACGCAGCATGGCCAGATGCTCGATGGGCTGGTGGGTTGGTCCGTCCTCGCCCAGACCGATGGAATCATGGGTCAGCACATAGATCACCGGCAGGCCCATCACGGCGGAGAGACGCATCGCGCCGCGGGCATAGTCGGAAAACACCAGGAAGGTGCCGCCATAGGGAATGAAGCCGCCATGCAGGGCGATGCCGTTCATGGCGGCCGCCATGCCATGCTCGCGGATGCCATAGTGCAGGTAGCGGCCTTTGAAATTGCCCGGCGAAATGTGCTGGGTTTGCGAGGTCATCGTCAGGTTCGAACCGGTCAGATCGGCGGAGCCGCCGACCGTCAAGGCCGTCGCGCCATTGATGACCTCCAGGGCCATCTGCGAGGCCTGCCGCGTCGCAACCTTGGTGGCTCTTTTGCGATGCGCGGCTCGGAATTTTGTCAGCAGATGGGTGACCTCTCCGTCCAGCTGCCGCCCGGCGGTCTGTTCGTACCGCTTTTTCGAACGCGAAGCGTCGAGCCGGATTTCCCATGCCTCGCGGGCCATCCGCCCCCGCACCGCCACCCTTTCCCAAGCGGACTTAATCTCGGGCGGAACGAAGAAGGGCGGATGGGGCCAGCCAAGCTTTTCGCGTGTCGCGGCGATTTCCCTGTCGCCGAGCGCCGCCCCATGGGTCTTGTGCGACCCTTCCATGCTGGCCGCCCCCTTGCCGATCCGGGTACGGCACGCAATCAGCGATGGCTTGCGGGTCCGTCGCGCCCGCTCGAGCGCCTTCGCCACGGCCTCAGGATCGTGGCCATCGACGGCTTGCGCATCCCATCCGGCTGCGCGGAATCGCGCAAGCTGGTCCATGGACGTGGAGAGCTCGGTCGAACCGTCGATGGATATTTGGTTGTCGTCCCAGAGCACCACAAGCTTGCGCAGCTTCAGATGTCCGGCAAGGTCAATCGCCTCGTGGCTGATGCCCTCCTGCAGGCAGCCGTCACCGGCGACCACATAAGTGAAGTGATTGCAGAGCGAACTGCCGAAGCGGGCGGCCATCATCTGTTCCGCAATCGCCATGCCGACGGCGGTAGCGATCCCCTGGCCGAGCGGGCCGGTGGTGGTTTCGACACCGAGTGCATGGCCGTATTCGGGGTGACCGGCCGTCTTCGAGCCAAGTTGGCGGAAGGCCGAGAGCTCAACCATCGGCATGTAGGCAAAGCCGATCAGGTGATGGATGGAATAGAGCAGCATCGATCCATGGCCAGCCGACAGCACGAAACGATCGCGATCCGGCCAGTCGGGCAGCGAAGGGTCGATCTTGATGAAACGGTTGAAAAGGACGGTCACTGCGTCGGCCATGCCCATCGGCATGCCGGGATGACCGGAATTGGCCTTCTGCACGGCATCCATCGCGAGAAACCGGATGGCATCGGCCATGTTTTGTTCCGATGCGGCGGGACGGGTATCGATCTGCTGCGAAACATTCATGGTGTCCTCCTCACGACATTCGGTGTTTGCGCTCGAGCAGTTTGTGGATGAGCGGCGTGAAAATCAGCTGCATGGCGAGATCGAGCTTGTCGCCCGGCACCACGATGGAATTGGCACGCGACATGAAGCTGTTGTGCAGCATCGACAAGAGGTAGGGAAAATCGATGCTTTGCGGTTTGGCAAAGCGGATGACCAGGATCGATTCGGCGTGCGTTGGTATCCAGCGCGCGATGAACGGATTGGACGTATCGACGATTGGCACGCGCTGGAAATTGATGTCCGTCAGAGAAAACTGCGGACAGATGTAATGCACGTAGTCCGGCATGCGCCGCAGGATGGTGTCGGTTACGGCCTCTGTGGAGTAGCCGCGTGTCGCCTTGTCGCGATGGATCTTCTGGATCCATTCGAGATTGATTACCGGAACCACGCCGATCTTCAGGTCGCAATGCTGCGCGAGATTGACCGTGTCGGTGACGGCGCAGCCATGCAATCCCTCATAGAACAAGAGATCGCTGTCGCCGAACTCCTCCCAGTCGGTAAACGTGCCGGGTGCCGCGCCATATTTCGCGGCCTCGGCGTCGTCATGCACGTAGCGACGGGTGCGTCCGACGCCGCGCCTGCCATATTCTGAAAAGACACTTTCGAGGACTTCCAGCTCGTTCGCCTCTGCCGAAAAATGGGTGAAATCGACGCCCCTGGCTTTCTCCTCGGCTATCTTGCGGCGCATGCTTTCCCGGTCGTGGCGGTGAAAGGCGTCACCTTCGATGAAGGATGCGCGAATGTTCTCGCGCTTGAAGATCTTTTCGAAGGTGTCCTTGACGGTCGTTGTGCCGGCGCCGGACGAGCCGGTGATCGATATGATCGGATATCTGGCTGACATGTTGCTCTCCTCAGGCCCGAAACAGACCGCGCTTGCCGAAAAGCGGTGCGCGTTCGCCGATCATGTTCGGGTCAACGTGGTAGCGGGCGACGCGCGCTACCTCGCGACGCGAACCGAAAACCAGCGGCACGCGCTGGTGCAGGTTCTCCGGAACGAGATCGAGAATGCGGGTGACGGAAGTCGTGGCTGCCCCGCCTGCGTTCTCGATGATGAAGGCAATCGGGTTGGCCTCGTACACGAGGCGCAGCCGGCCTTGGCCGTAGCCCTTCCGTCCATCGGCCGGGTAGAGATAGATCCCACCCCGAACCAGGATCCGATAAGCTTCGGCGACCAGCGAGGCGATCCATCGCATGTTGAACTCCCGCTCGCGCGGCCCCTCCGAGCCCGCCAGGCAGTCATCGACATAAAGCCGGATCGATTCCTCCCAATGCCGGTAGTTCGACATGTTGATGGCGAATTCGCTGGTGCGGTCGGGAATGCTGATCGATTTGCAGGCCTCGACGAAACAGCCAAGCCGGCTGGAGAAGACGAAGATCTCCGTGCCCGTGCCCAGCGAGAGCACGAGCGCGGTTTGCGGTCCATAGAGGAAAAATCCCGCCGCCAGTTGCCGATTTCCGGGTTGCAGGAAGGACTGGGAGGGGTCCACGTCCGGCCCCTTGGCGGCGGGGAGCACTGAGAAGATCGTGCCGATGGTGACGTTGTTGTCGATGTTCGAGGAGCCGTCGAGCGGATCGATGGCAACCGCGAGGCGCGCATTCGGGTCGAGCAGGACAGGATTTTCCAGTTCTTCCGAGGCGTAGCATGCGACCGGTGCGCCCTGGACGCACGACAGGAACAGGTCGTCGCAAAGCACGTCCAAATCCTTCTGCAGATCGCCGTCTGTATTGCTGCCGCCGCTGGTGCCGTTGAACGTCGCGCCAAGCGCTCCCTGGTTGACGAGCTTACGGACTTCGAGCGCCGCCATGACGAGCCTTTGGACTACGGTGGCCACTTCCGCTGCGAGATCGTCACCGCGGGCCGTGAATGAAGCGAGATAAGCCTCGAGAGTTGCGCCTGACATTGATGTCTCCTCCCACGCGATGTCGGGGCAAGGATGGCGCAAACAGCGGGTTTGTAAAATTTATTGATTTGACTTTCTGCATTAGAAATATTTACCGTCCGAGACCATGCGCAATGTGACCTTTCGACAACTTCGCACCGTCGGGGCCGTTTGCCGGCTGGGGAAGATCAATCTTGCCGCGGATGCTTTGGGTCTGACCGGACCGGCGCTCACCCTGCAGATCCAGCAATTGGAGCGCGACGCCGGTGTCCCGCTGTTCGACAGGACGCGCAGCGGCATGGTTCCGACGGCTTATGGTCTAGCTTTCCTCGAAGCGGCACGGGCGGTCGAGGATAGTTTGACTGCCCTTGAGGATTCGATCAGCGCAATCAAGGGGCTGCGGACCGGCCGCTTGCGGCTAGGCGTGGTGTCGACCGGGAAATATTTCGCGCCGCAACTGATCGCCGCCTTCCGTCAACAAATGTCGGGTATCGAGGTTAATCTCTTCATCGGCAACCGTGCCGAGATCATCGCCAAGCTCCGGGATCACGAGATCGATATGGCGCTGATGGGACGACCCCCGCGAGATTTCGAGGTGCGCGCACAGGTATTCGGCGACCATCCACTGGTCTTCATCGCCCCCGCCGGCCACCCGCTCGCCAGCGTGCTGGAGATCTCGCGGGAGCGGATTGCGCAGGAGCAGTTTCTGGTGCGCGAAAAGGGCTCGGGGACCCGAATATCGCTTGAGATATTCCTGAGCGATACGCCCCACAAGCTCGAGGAAGTCGGCACCGAAATTGCCTCGAACGAGACGATCAAGCAGGCCGTCATTGCCGGTCTGGGGATTGCCTTCATCTCGGCCCACACCATCGAGCAGGAGGTGAAGCTCGGCCGGCTCGTCGTTCTCGACGTCGTCGATACGCCGATCCGCCGGCAATGGTTCAGCGTATCGCGCTCGGACCGAGCCACTACTCCAGCAATGCAGGCTTTCGAGCGGTTCCTGCTGGCATCGGGCGCGCGCTATCTGCCGGTGGTCAGCAAACCCTATCCGGCCAACGCGTTCGGCTAGGCCGAGGAAACTCTGCGTCGAATGCTGCGGCCGAGATAACGACGTTTCCGCCCGCTCGTCGCGCGCCTCCTTGCGAGGGGGACCAGTGTCGACCGACACCTTGGTCTTAATTGCGGTGCCCCTGAGCGGTTGATACCATCTTGCACAGAGGAAGATTTGCGTAACGTCTGCCGGGCTGAAAGCCAGCTGATGAGCGAGGTCTCTCTGACCAGACCATTTAGGCGCGGCGACCAGGCAGATTGCGGGAAACCCGGCGACGGCGACGCCGGGCCATGCCGGGCGGCGGAAGCCGCTCCGGCTCTTCACCCAAGCAGAGCTCTCCTGGGCGAAGCTTGTACAAGTGTCCGACCGGTTTGCAATTGCGCCGGCAATTCAGGGGTGGACACACCCGTCTGGACCAATGGAGGAGACATGTCCTGGCATAAACCGAAATTCATCGAAGTCAGCTGCGCGATGGAAATCACCCGCTACGCTCCCGCGGACGGGGATGAGCCGATCCTCTTCTAGCGCATCGGCCCGAAATTCTTCAAAGACTTACAGCGCCATTGCGCGCCCTCAAGGACGCACGGCGCTGTAAGGCCCAGCCACCCGAGGGTTGGCCAGCAACATCCGACGTCGGGTTCCGCCCGACTGGAAAAACGCTCGGGTATCCCGGTGAAGAAAACGTCCGATTTTCGCATCATCGTTCTGGGGGCCGCTGCCGGCGGTGGTCTCCCGCAATGGAATTGCGGCTGCCTGAATTGTTCCATGGCCCGCGATCCAGCCTCCGGATTGGAACCCCAGAGCCAGTCGTCGCTTGCCGTCAGCCTCGACGGAGAGGTCTGGGCCGTTCTCAACGCCTCTCCCGACATCCGCCAGCAGATTTTGCACAATCGCGCCCTGCAGCCGCGACGCCTGCGCCATTCACCGATCGAGAGCGTCGTGCTGACAAGTGGCGACATTGATCACCTGGCCGGCCTTCTCGTGCTCAGAGAGAAGCAGGCTTTCATTCTTTATTCGACCGGGACCGTCGGCCGGATCATTGCGGACAATCCGGCCTTTCAGGTCCTCGACCCGGAAATCGTCTCAAGAAGAACCGTCGCCATCGAGGAAGCTTTCGCCCCGCTTTCGGGGCTCGAGGCCCGGCTTTTTGCCGTTCCCGGCAAGGTGCCGCTTTTTCTCGAAGACGGTGAGCCGGAGCTCGGCGTCGAGGGCGAGCACACGGTCGGCCTGGAGCTCACGGCCGACGGCAGGCGCGTATACTACATTCCGGGCTGCGCGATGGTGAACGAGGCCCTTGCTCAGCGCCTCAGCGGCGCCGATGCGCTATTCTTCGACGGTACTGTCTTCCATAACGACGAGATGGTCGCCACCGGCACGGGCAACAAGACCGGCCGCCGCATGGGCCACATGCCGATTGCCGGCGAAGGCGGCAGCCTCGACGCCCTCGGCGACCTCGACATCCGCAGAAAGATTTATGTCCACATCAACAACACGAACCCGATCTGGCGGGCTGGAGCCGAGCGCGAGCGCGTGGAAGGCCGCGGCTTTGAAGTCGGCTTCGACGGCATGGAGGTCCGACTTTGACGATGGCAGTCGACAAGACGACGACGGACAGAGAGGCCCTTCACGCCCGCCTTCTGGAGATCGGTAACCAGCGCTATCATGACAAACACCCCTTTCACGTGATGCTGCATGGCGGCCGCGCTTCGACGACGCAGGTTCGCGCCTGGGTCATCAATCGCTACTATTACCAGAGCCGCATCCCGATGAAAGACGCGGCTTTTCTCTCGCGCTGCGAGGATCCGGAACTGCGCCGGGCTTGGCGCTCCCGCATCGAGGACCATGACGGCGGCCTCGACGAGGGCGGCGGCATCCGGCGCTGGCTGCGCCTTGCAGAGGCCGTCGGTCTCGATCCCCAATACGTCGCTTCCACAAGGGGCGTCCTATCTGCGACCCGCTTTGCCGTCGACGCCTATGTGGCGTTCGTGCGCGAGAGGCCGCTCATCGAGGCCGTGGCCTCCTCGTTGACAGAGCTTTTTGCACCGAAGATCCATTCTGAACGCATCACCGGGCTGCTGGAGCACTATGCCTTCGCCGACGACGCGGCCCTCGCCTATTTCCGCCAAAGGTTGAATGAGGCGCCGCGCGACGTCGAGTTCGGCCTCGCTTATGTCCTGGGTCACGCCGACACGCGGGAGAAACAGGACGCCGCCGCAGCGGCGCTCACCTTCAAGACGGACGTCCTCTGGGCCCAGCTCGATGCGCTTTACTTCGCCTATGTCGTCCCCGGCCGCATTCCGCCGGGGGCCTGGGACGGCCGCGAGGGGGTCGCCCGCGAGCCGACAGCGAAGGAGGCCGCGGAATGAATGTGCAGGCGCCGCTGATCTCCGGCTCGAGCGTCGTCAAGCTGGCGCGCGGCGTCAAGCTCCGCGAGGATCCGGTTCGCGGCCACATGGTGCTCCTCGCACCGGAGCGGGCGATGGCGCTCGACCAGATCGCGGTCCGGATCGTGCAGGCGCTTGACGGCGAGCGAACGCTTGCGCGGATCGCCGCCGACTTTGCGGCCGAGTTCGAGGCCCCGCTCGCGGAGATCGCCAACGACGTCGAGGCTTTCGTCCGCGAACTTTCCATTCGCCGCATGCTGGAGTTCGTCGAATGAGCGATGCTAGAACCGCCCCCGCGGGTGCCGCCCGCACCCGTTCGCGACCACCGCCGCCCATGGCGATGCTGGCGGAACTGACGCACCGCTGTCCGCTTGCCTGCCCCTACTGTTCGAACCCGATCGACCTGACGAAGGCGAGCGAAGAGCTTGCGACCGAGGAATGGATCGGCGTATTCGAGCAGGCCGCCGATCTCGGCGTGCTGCATCTGCATCTCTCCGGCGGCGAGCCCGCGGCCCGCCGGGATCTGGTCGAGCTGACGCGAGCTGCGGTTTCCTTCGGGCTCTACTCCAATCTGATTACTTCGGGTGTCGGTTTGACCGAAGAGAGGATCTATAGCCTAGCCGAGGCCGGACTCGATCACATTCAGTTGTCCATTCAAGGCATTTCCCCGGAAGGTGCCGACCGGATCAGCGGATACAAGGGCGGTTATGACCGAAAGATCGCCGTCGCCGGTTGGGCGATCGAGGCGGGCATCCCGCTGACGCTGAACGCCGTTTGTCACCGGCAGAACATGGACGAGATCGACGCCATGATCGAACTCGCGATAAGGCTGAAAGCGCGGCGCATCGAGGTTGCCACGGTGCAGTTTCACGGTTGGGCAGAGCGCAACAAAGCGGCGCTGATGCCGACACGCGAGCAGGTCGAGCGTGCAACCGAAACCATCACTAAGGCGCGCGAAAAATACAAGGGCATATTGGTGATCGACTACGTGCCGGCAGACTATTACTCCAGCTATCCAAAGGCCTGCATGGGCGGCTGGGGCCGGGTCGGTTTGAACGTCACGCCTTCGGGACGGGTGCTGCCCTGCCATGCCGCCGAAACCATTCCAGGCCTTTCCTTCGAGACGGTGCGCGGAGCCCCGCTTTCCGAGATCTGGTATGAGAGCGCCGCCTTCAATGCCTATCGCGGCGAGGACTGGATGCCGGAGCTCTGCCGGAGCTGCGAGCGCAAGAAGGTTGACTTCGGCGGCTGTCGTTGCCAGGCGCTGGCGCTTGCCGGCGACGCGGGCGCAACGGACCCGGTTTGCATCCGATCGCCGCTGCGCCAACATCTGACGCGGGAAACGGAACGGTATCCGGCAACCTCATCGATGGGCTTCATCTATCGCGGGCGGTAGTCGAGATCTAGCGCATCGACCCGAAAATCGGACCCGATTTTCGGAAGGCTCGATGCGCAGATTCAAAGCGTTACGGCGACCTTTGCGCGTCTGAAAAGACGCGCGGCGCTGTAGGGCGAATTCGAGCGTTTGACCGGTCAGCACCGCGCTCCTGTCGAAGCTCCAGCCACGGATGGCCTCTCGGCAATCGAATCCTCACGCGCCTTCGAGTTGCACGTTGGACAGTTGCAGCCAAGGCGGATTGTCGGCGTACATCTCGCGAATGAGCTGCTTGATCTCTTCGATCCTGCCTTTCGCATCGTCGCGCCGGAAGCTCATGATGATCGGCGAGGTGGCGTTCTCGTCCTTGATAGTGCGGTAGCACACGTCGTCGGGCCTTTGCCGCTGCGACGCCGCCGGAATGACGCACAAGCTCATTCCGGCCGCCACGATACCCAATGCGGTCTGAATTTCTCGGACCTCTTCCACGCTGCCAGGCGAAATGCCTTGCTCGGTCAACATGTTGAGGATCTCGTCGGCAAAGCTTGGACGCGGCGCCGACGGATAGACAATCAGCGGTTCACCCTCCAGTTCGGAAAGCGCGATCGGGTCGGCTGAGAGCGATTTCGGATGCCCTTTCGGGAACGCGACGACCAGTCGCTCCTCGCGAAGCGTCAGCCTCTCGACCTCCCTGTCGTTGAAGCGAACCCGGCCGAAGCCGAGATCGATCCGCCTCTCCTTGAGAGCGGTGACCTGCTCGGTCGACATCATTTCCCTGATCTCGATGTCGAGATCCGGCCAGCGCATGCGCATGCGGCGGACGAGATCCGGCATGCCGCCATAAAGCGTCGAGCCGACGCAGCCGATGACGTAACGCTCCCGTTTCGACAAGCCGATCTTGCGCGCCTGCTCGCGCATGTGCTCGATCCGGGCCATGATCTGTCCGGACTGCTCGTAGAAGAAGCGCCCGGCCTCCGTCAGATCGAGCGGGCGGCTCGAACGGTCGATGAGCAGGACGCCGAGCTCGTCTTCCAATTGCTGGATCTGCCGGCTGAGGGGCGGCTGTGCGATATGCAGGACTTCCGCGGCGCGCGAAAAGTTCCGCTCGCGTGCGACCGCAAGAAAATAGCGCAGCTGTCTCAGCTCCATAATTATACCTTTCAGGTATCAAATCCAACTTATATAGTTTTGGACTGATTTTAAAGTGGACGCTAATTTCCTTGCAATCAAGGGAGGAAAGCCTGGTGTCTACCGAAATCCGCATCAGCGCGATCGAAACAATTATACTTGATCTGCCCACCATCCGGCCGCATCGGCTGTCGATGGTGACCATGAACCGGCAGAGCATGACCATCGTCCGCGTCCGCTGCTCCGACGGCTGCGAAGGGCTCGGGGAGGGGACGACGATCGGCGGTCTCGCCTACGGACCGGAAAGTCCTGAAGGCATGAAGTTGACGATCGACGAGTATATCGCGCCGCTGCTGATCGGCCGTGACGCAACGCGCATCCAGGCTGCCATGGACGCGGTCGTCAAGGCGGTTAAGGGAAATCACTTCGCCAAATGCGCGGTCGAGGCGGCGCTCATCGATTGCCATGCGCGCCGCCTCGGCCTGCCGATGTCGGAACTGCTCGGTGGGCGGCGGCGCGACAGCCTTCCCATCGCCTGGACGCTCGCCTCCGGCGACACCGCCAAAGACATCGACGAGGCGCAAGCCATGCTCGACCGGCGGCGGCACAAGGACTTCAAGCTGAAGATCGGCGTCAAATCGATTGAAGAGGATATCCGCCATGTGGGCGCCGTCCGCAAGGCGCTGCCCGCCCTCGCATCCATCCGCGTCGACGTGAACATGGCGTGGCGCGAGCGGGAGGCACGCAACGCGATCGCAGCTCTGGCCGATGCCGGCTGTGTGCTCGTCGAGCAGCCGGTGCAGGGGATCGCATCGCTCGCCCGGCTGCGGCGGACTTCCCCGATCGCCGTTATGGCGGACGAGGTCCTGGTCGGGCCTGAAAGCGCGCTCGAGGCGGCGACTGCGCGAGCTGCCGACGTGTTCTCGATCAAGATCGAGCAGGCGGGAGGGTTGTTCGCCGCCGCCCGGGTGATCGCCATCGCGGAAGCCGCAGGCATCAGCATCTATGGCGGCACCATGCTGGAGGGGCCGATCGGCACGATCGCCGCCTCTCAGTTGATGGCAGGCGTCAAGGAACTGGAATGGGGCACCGAGTTCTTCGGTCCCCTGCTTCTGACCGAGGAGATCCTGGAGGAGCCGCTTCGCTTCGAGAACTTCGAGCTGCAATTGCCAAAGGGGCCGGGGCTCGGCGTGGCTCTTTCGGAAGAAGCCGTCAATCGCTTCCGCAGGGACGGTAAACACGCTTCGACCTTGCGTGTGGTGGGGTGAGATCATGCTGTTTCATGTCGAGATGACCGTCAGTCTGCCGCACGATCTGTCATCGGACGTCGTTGCGGAGCTCAAGGCCACGGAACGCGAGCGGGCGCAGGAACTGCAGCGTTCCGGCAAATGGCGCCATCTTTGGCGCGTGGCCGGCCGCTACGCGAATGTGAGTATTTTCGATGTGAGCGGGCCAGGCGAACTGCACGAGGTTCTGTCCACCTTGCCGCTCTTTCCCTTCATGGACGTCAAGGTCGCGCCGCTCTGTCGGCACCCTTCGTCGATCCGCGAGGACGATACCTAGAACATTTATCTGCGGTGCTCCCGGGAGGACGGGAACCGTACCAGTTTCCAAAGCAATCCGAGGAGGAATGAACATGAACGTGAAGATTTTCGACAGGCCGGACATTCAGGAGTTTCTGAAGGTCCTCAGCGGTTTGGACAAGGCCGGCGGCAACCCACGCGTCAAGCAGATCGTCCATCGAATTATGTCCGATCTATTCAAGGCGATCGATGATCTCGACATCACGCCCGACGAATACTGGACCGGCATCGCCTGGCTCAATGAAATCGGTGCCGCCGGCCAGGCTGGCCTGATCTCGCCCGGTCTCGGCCTTGACCATTTCCTCGACGAGCGTCTCGACGCGATCGATGAGGCCCTTGGCATCGACAATCCGACCCCGCGCACCATTGAAGGCCCGCTTTACGTGGCGGGCGCGCCCGTGTCGCATGGCTTCGCCCGTCTCGACGACGGCACCGACGAGAACGGCCACACCCTCATCATGCATGGCATCGTCTATGGAGCCGATGGCAAGCCGCTGCCGGGCGCCGCGGTGGAAGTGTGGCACTGTGACACCCGCGGCTTCTATTCGCACTTCGACCCGACCGGAAAGCAGGCGCCGTTCAACATGCGTCGGACGATCATCGCCGACGAAAACGGCTGTTACAAGTTCCAGAGCATAGTGCCGCATGGCTATGGCGTGCCGCCGGGCAGCCCGACCGAGCAGCTGCTTTCCGCGCTCGGACGCCATGGCCAGCGTCCGGCGCATATCCACTTCTTCATCAGCGCCGACGGCCATCGCAAGCTGACGACCCAGATCAATATCGACGGCGATCCGCTCGTCAATGACGATTTCGCCTATGCAACGCGCGCCGGTTTGGTTCCGGCCGTCATCGAGCGAACCGACGAGGCCAGCATCAAAGCCAACGGCCTGAGCGGTCCGTTTGCGGAGATCAAGTTCGACATCCATCTGACGGCCATGGTGAACGGCGTCGACAACCAGATCAACGAACTGCGCAAGCGCGCGGCCGCCTGAGCGGCGAGGCCGGCGGCCCCGATCGGGTCGTCGCCAGCCTTGATAACCATCGTCATCAACGACTTAGTTGCAAAAGTTGCGCCTGGTAGCGCGCACTTTGCGGGAGATAGGTCATGTCTGCGATCATCGACAAAGCCAGGGACCTCGATCACCTGCTCGCCACCGCCGTGCAGGACGACAAGGAAACCGGCAAATTCCGCTGCCGACGCGACATCTTCACCAACGAAGACCTTTTCGAACTGGAGATGAAGCACATCTTCGAGAGCAACTGGGTCTATCTGGCCCATGAGAGCCAAATCCCGGAGAACAACGACTACTACACGACCTATATCGGTCGCCAGCCGGTGGTCGTCACCCGAGATAAGAACGGCGAACTCAACGCGGTCATCAACGCCTGCGCCCATCGCGGCGCGATGCTGTGCCGGCGCAAGCACGGCAACAAGGGCAGTTTCACCTGTCCTTTCCACGGCTGGACCTTCTCCAACACCGGCAAGCTGCTCAAGGTGAAGGACGAGAAGACGACGCAGTATCCGCCCCAGTTCGCGAAAGACGGTTCGCATGACCTGAAGCGCGTTGCGCGTTTCGAAAGCTATCGCGGCTTTCTGTTCGGCAGCCTGAAGGAGGACGTGGCCTCGCTCGAGGACTTCCTCGGCGAGACGAAGGTCATTATCGACCAGATCGTCGATCAGGCGCCGAACGGGCTGGAAGTACTGCGGGGCAACTCATCCTACATCTACGACGGCAACTGGAAGCTGCAGATGGAGAATGGCTGCGACGGCTATCATGTCAGCTCCGTGCACTGGAACTACGCCGCGACGATGGGGCGGCGCAAGGAAGAGGGCACGAAGGCCGTCGATGCCAACAGCTGGAGCCGTTCGGTCGCGGGCGTTTACGGTTTCGAGAACGGCCATATCCTGTTGTGGACGACCACGATGAACCCGGAGGTTCGTCCGGTCTACAACCACCGGGACGAGATCAAGGCACGCGTCGGCGAGGACAAGGCGGATTTCATCGTCAACCAGACCCGCAATCTCTGCATTTACCCGAACGTGTTCCTGATGGATCAGTTCAGCACGCAGATCCGCGTGACGCGCCCGATCAGCGTGGACAAGACCGAGATCAGCATCTTCTGCTTCGCGCCGAAGGGCGAAAGTTACACCGACCGCGCGCTGCGCATCCGCCAGTACGAGGACTTCTTCAATGTATCCGGCATGGGCACGGCCGACGACCTAGAAGAATTCCGTGCCTGCCAGGCGGGTTATGCCGGCACGGCGGCACTCTGGAACGACCTTTCGCGCGGCGCGCCGCTCTGGATCGACGGTCCCGACGAAAACGCGAAGAGAATGGGCATCGAGCCGCTGCTGTCGGGCGAGCGCAGCGAGGATGAGGGGCTGTTCGTACGCCAGCACGAATATTGGGCCAAGGTGATGCGGCAGGCGCTCGTCGCCGAGAAGAAGGGAGCCGTCG
This sequence comes from Sinorhizobium sojae CCBAU 05684, assembly GCF_002288525.1. Taxonomy (NCBI): domain Bacteria; kingdom Pseudomonadati; phylum Pseudomonadota; class Alphaproteobacteria; order Hyphomicrobiales; family Rhizobiaceae; genus Sinorhizobium; species Sinorhizobium sojae. The sequence continues at coordinate 1,846,899 of NZ_CP023068.1, read as the reverse complement.
CATGAGCGCTTCGCACGAATCCATCTGCGCGTTCCTCTACCGGGAAGCGCGCCTTCTGGACGATCGTGAGTGGGACGAATGGCTCACTTGCTATGCGCCGGATGTGACCTACTGGATGCCGGCATGGGACGACGACGACCAGCCTACCGAAGACCCGCAGTCGCAGATCTCGCTGATCTACTATCCGAACCGCGACGGCCTCGAAGACCGGGTATTCCGTATCAAGACCGAGCGTTCCGGCGCCTCGACGCCGGAGCCACGCACCAGCCACAATGTCACCAATGTCGAAATGCTCGAGGATCGGGGCGACGAGGTCGACGTGCGCTACAACTTCCACACGTTGAACCATCGCTACAAGGTCACCGACCAGTTCTTCGGCACCATGTTCGTCACGCTGCGCAAGAGCGGCGCCTGCTTTCTGATCTCGAACAAGAAGATCGTGCTGAAGAACGACTACATCCGCCAGGTCATCGACGTCTATCACATTTGACGGGCGTCGCCGGCCGGCAAGGGGAGCGATGAGGAGGGTTCCATGGCCAGCTACAGGATTGCATTGAACTTCGAGGACGGGGTGACCCGCTTCATCGAATGCAAGGACGGCGAGAAGGTGCTCGATGCCGCCTTCCGCAACAAGATCAACCTGCCGATGGACTGTTCCGACGGCGTGTGCGGCACCTGCAAGTGCCGCGCCGAGAGCGGCAGCTACGACCTCGGCGACGACTTCATCGACGATGCGCTGACCGCCGACGAGGCCGAGAGCGGTCTCGTGCTGACCTGCCAGATGAAGCCGGCCTCGGACTGCGTCATCGCCGTGCCGACGACATCGGTGGCCTGCAAAACCGGGCAGCAGAAATTCGCCGCTATGATCGCACGGGTGACGCCGCACAACGACTCGGCGATCGTGTTGGAGCTGGATGTCGAAGCCGCCGTGCCCGCCTTCCTGCCCGGTCAGTACGTCAACATCGACGTGCCGGACAGCGGCCAGAGCCGATCCTATTCGTTCAGCTCGGCGCCGGGCGAGCAGCGGATCGGCTTCCTCATCAAGAAGATACCGGGTGGGCTGATGAGCAACTGGCTGGAGCGCGCCGAGGCCGGCACGAAACTCGAGCTCACAGGTCCGCTGGGGAGCTTCTACCTCCGCGACGTCCGGAGACCGCTTCTGTTCCTCGCCGGTGGCACGGGCCTCGCGCCGTTCCTGTCGATGCTGGAAGTTCTAGCGCGCACAGGGTCGGAACAGAAGATCCACCTGATCTATGGCGTGACACGTGATTTCGATCTGGTTCTCGTCGACGACATCGAAGCCTATGCGGCGCGCCTGCCAAACTTCAGCTTCACGACGGTGGTCGCCGAGGAGGCTTCCAGCCATACGCAAAAGGGCTGGGTCACCCAGCACATGCCGGCCGAGGTGCTTCATGGCGGCGATGTCGACGTCTATCTCTGCGGGCCCCCGCCGATGGTCGAGGCCGTGCGCAGGTATTTTGACGACAACGGCGTGAAGCCCAACAGCTTCCACTACGAGAAGTTCACGCCCAATGCAGTCGTGAAGGAGGCCGCATGAGCGCGCCGCGCTTCAATGGCCGCTTTAGCGGCAGGGTGCTGGTGGTGACCGGTGCCGCGCAGGGAATCGGTCGCGCGGTGGCAATCCGGGCTGCGGAGGAGGGCGGTAAGGTCGTGTTCGTCGACCGCGCCGACTTCGTCGCCGAGGTTGCAGCCGAGGCGCGGGACGCCGAAACCGCGGCATTCAACGCCGATTTGGAGACCTATGAAGGCGCGGCTGCCGCCATGCGCTTTGCCTCCGAAACGTTCGGCGGCATCGACATCCTGATCAACAATGTCGGTGGGGCGATCCGCATGCGTCCTTACGCGGAATTCGAGCCGCAGCAGATCGACGCGGAGATCCGCCGTTCGCTGATGCCGACGCTCTACTGCTGCCATGCGGTGTTGCCGCACCTCTTCGCGCGCGGCGGCGGCACCATCGTCAACGTGTCGTCGAACGCCACGCGCGGCATCCATCGCGTGCCCTATTCGGCAGCCAAAGGCGGCGTGAACGCCATTACTCAGGCGCTCGCGATGGAACTGGCGGAACGCAATATCCGCGTTGTCGCGACTGCACCGGGCGGCACGGAAGCGCCGCCGCGCCGCGTCCCGCGCAATGCCGCCGGCGACACGGCGGAGGAGGAGGCCTGGATGGGCGACGTCGTCCACCAGGTGAAGCAATCCAGCTTCTTGAAGCGATACGGGACCATCGAGGAACAGGTGGCGCCGATCCTTTTCCTGGCCTCGGACGAGGCGTCCTACATCACCGGCAGCGTGCTGCCCGTGGCCGGGGGCGATACCGGCTGATTTTTCAACATGCGTAGCAACTCGGGGAGGAGCGATGATGCGCACTATCGATGTGAATGAAGCAATCGACAACAATCCATTCGGGGGATTCCAATGGTTGGTGGTGGGGCTCTGTGCCCTGCTGCTGATCGTCGACGGCTATGATGTCTTCGTTGCGGGCACCGTTCTGCCGACGCTGATCGCGGAATGGGGCCTAAGCAAGCCGCAGGCCGGCGCGCTGCAGGCATGGGCTCTGTTCGGCATGATGTTCGGCGCGCTTGTTTTCGGACCGCTGGCGGACAGGATCGGTCGAAAGAAGGGCATCGCGATCAGCTTCATGCTGTTCACCGTTTCTACCCTTCTCACCGGCTTCGCCAACTCGCCGGATCAGTTCAAGGTCTTTCGCTTCATCGCCGGTATCGGCTGCGGTGGATTGATGCCGAACGCCGTGGCGCTGATGAACGAATATGCACCCAAGCGCCTTCGCGGCACCATGGTCGCCCTGATGTTTTCGGGCTACTCGGTTGGCGGTATGGTTGCGGCGGGCCTCGGCATCGGCCTCATCCCGCAATATGGCTGGAAGCCGATGTTCTTTGTTGCCGCCCTGCCGCTGCTTCTGCTTCCGGTCGTCCTGTGGAAGCTGCCTGAATCGCTCGGCTTCCTCATCCGTCAGGGCCAGCAGGAAAAGGCGAAGCGGATCTATGGCAAGATCGATCCCTCTGCACGCCTTGGCGACGACGACAGGCTGGTCTTCGCCGAAACCAACGGCGCCTCGGCATCGGTCGCTGAACTGTTCCGCCACCAGCGCACGCTGCGCACCCTCATGCTGTGGGTCGCCTTCTTCTGCTGCCTGCTGCTCGTCTATCTCTTGTCGTCCTGGCTGCCGAAGGTGCTGCAGGAAGCCGGCTATGCCGAAAAGGCCAGCCTCTTGAGCCTCTTTTCCCTCAACTTCGGCGGCATGTTCGGCGCGATCGCGGGCGGCTGGCTGGGCGACCGGTTCGGCCTGCCGAAGGTGGTGGTCGGTTTCTTCGTGGCGGCTGCCGCATCGATTGCGCTGATCGGCTTCAATCTACCAGCAGTGCTGCTGTTCCTGATCGTGTTCGTTGCCGGCGCCACCACAATCGGTACGCAGATCCTGCTCTATGCCAGCGTTGCGCAGCTCTATAACCTCTCCGTCCGCTCCACGGGGCTGGGCTGGGCATCGGGCGTCGGCCGCATCGGCGCCATTGTCGGCCCCACTCTGGGCGGCGTGCTGCTGGCGATGGAATTTCCGCTCCAGCAGAATTTCCTGATCTTTTCCATCCCGGCGGCGGTCTCGGCTCTGGCAATGCTGGTATTCGCGATCAGCAACGCGCGCCGCGCCGGCGCCGTGCAGCTAGCCGCGGCATAACTGAGCACGGCCGATCGCATGTGCCAGACCGCTGGTCATCCGAATTTGAAGCAGCGCCGGGCCAACCCGGCGCTGTCGATCACCCTTCTGCCGAGGGTCCATATCGTGAGTACTTGACCTATGCCTTTCCTAGAACTTCCCAGTCATCGCCTCCATTACCGCATCGACGGCGATACGGATGGGTGCCAGAGCAAGCCCTGGCTCATGTTCTGCAATTCGCTCGGCACCGACCTGCACATGTGGGACGCGCAGGTGGCTGGGCTGCGGCCGCATTTTCGCATGCTGCGGTACGATCGTCGCGGTCACGGCCTGTCGTCGGCTCCACCGCCGCCATACGGTCTGTCCGATCTCGGCAATGATGCGCTCGCGCTGCTCGATGCGCTTAAAATAGAGCGAGTGCATTTCTGCGGCCTTTCTATCGGCGGCCTGACAGGGCAGTGGCTGGGCATTCATGCCGGATATCGCCTTGCCAAGATCGCTCTGTGCGCGACATCCGCGAAGATCGGTACCGGCGAACACTGGATCGAGCGATTGGAGGCCGTGCGGGGGAGCGGTCTTGCGGCACTGACCGCCGCCACCGCCGAACGCTGGTTCACCCCGGCGTACAACACCGTCGAACCCGGCGCTGTCGGCAAGGTGCTCGACAGCTTTGTCGCGACGTCGATCGATGGCTATGTCGGCTGCTGTGCGGCTCTGGCCGGGGCCGACCTACGTACTGATATCAAGCGGATCGCCAACCCCGTCATGGCCGTTTCCGGCGATGACGACCCGGTGTGCCCGCCATCCGACCTGGAAGATATTGCTGCGCGCGTGCAGCAGGGCCGACATCTGTCGTTGCCGGGCCGCCACGTCGTCAACGTCGAATCGGCACAGGCATTCAATGTCGCACTTCTCGGATTTTTCGGGTGCGGAAGCTTCGTCCCACCGAATTGTTCTGAGATGCAGTAGGATTGACTGTTAAAAATATATCCAATATTCTGGATATATGGATGAAATTCAAACGATCGTGGCTCTTGCCGCCCTTGCCCAATCCACTCGCTTGAGGACGTTCCGGCTGCTGGTCGAGCGGGAACCGGACGGTATCGCCGCCGGCGAACTGGCCAGGCTGGTCGATGTGCCGCAGAACACGATGTCGGCACATCTTTCGACGCTCGCCCAGGCGGGGCTGGTCCGGGGCGATCGGCAAAGCCGTTCGATCATTTATCGCGCCGATCTCGATCGCTTCCGCGCCGTGATGCTCTACCTGCTGCAAGACTGCTGCGGCGGCAATGCGAGCCTCTGCGCGCCATTGATTTCAGATTTGACCCCATGCTGCGCTCCGAGGGAAGCGCAGACACGTTGAGCCAACCGGGAGAGCGCCCATGAGCGACAAAGTCTACAATGTCCTCTTTCTGTGCACGGGCAATTCGGCCCGCTCGATCATCGCCGAAGCCATTCTGAACCGGCTCGGAAGCGGTCGGTTCCGCGCCTATTCGGCCGGGTCCTATCCGAAGGGAGAAGTGCATCCGTTCGCCTTGCAGCTTCTCAAGGGACTGAATTACGACACGTCGTTCGCGCGTTCGAAGTCCTGGGACGAGTTCGCGGTTCCCGGCGCGCCGCAGATGGATTTCGTCTTCACCGTCTGCGACAACGCGGCCGCCGAGGCTTGTCCGGCCTGGCCCGGCCAGCCGATGACGGCCCACTGGGGCGTGCCCGACCCGGCGGCGGCCGAGGGCAGCGAAACCGAGCGGCATTTCGCTTTCGCCGAGACATACCGAATGCTGAACAATCGCCTCTCGATATTCACCAGCCTGCCGATGATCAGCCTGGACAGGCTTGCCCTGCAGAGGCGACTTGACGAGATCGGTCGCGATGTTCCGAAGGCGGGCTGACGCATGACGTTCGATATGAAACGCCGCCTCGCGGCGGAATTTCTGGGCACGGCCATCCTGGTCGCTACCGTCGTCGGCTCGGGCGTCATGGCCGATCGCCTCTCGGATGACGTGGCCGTGTCGCTGCTCGGCAATACCATACCGACGGGTGCCATCCTCATCGTCCTGATCAGCATCCTCGGTCCGGTCTCCGGTGCGCATTTCAATCCGGCGGTGACGATCGTGTTCGCGGCCAGGCGGGAGATCGAGCCGCCCGCCGCGGCGCTCTACATCCTGTCCCAAGTTGCGGGCGGCCTTGCAGGAATGCTTGTCGCCCATGCCATGTTCGAGCTGGATATCTTCCAGGCGTCGCAAACGGTTCGCACTGGCGGCGGCCAATGGTTAGCCGAGACCGTCGCAACCTTCGGTCTGGTCTTCACGATCCTGGCGGGATTGCGCTTCCGCGGCGATGCCATTCCGTGGCTCGTCGGCCTCTATATCACGGCGGCTTACTGGTTCACCGCCTCGACATCCTTCGCGAACCCCGCCGTTGCGATCGCCCGGGCGTTCACGAACACCTTTGCGGGCATCCGCCCCGGGGATCTGCCCGGCTTTGTTCTGGCCGAAGTGCTGGGGGCGCTCCTCGCAGCCGCCGTTGCCGGTTGGATGCTCGCCGAGCGGAGCGCCTCGATTTCTCAGATTGCGGTCAAGGGAGCCGAATGACCATGGACGTCACCATCTACCACAACCCCGATTGCGGCACGTCGCGCAACACATTGGCGCTGATCCGCCACGCCGGCATCGAGCCGAAGGTGGTCGAATATCTGAAGACCCCGCCTGGCCGCGAGGAGCTTGCCGGCATGGTCCGCGGCGCCGGCCTTTCGGTCCGCGAGGCGATCCGCGAGAAGGGCACGCCCTATGCGGAGCTCGGGCTCGACGATCCGTCGCTTTCCGACGACCAACTCCTGACGGCAATGCTCGAGCATCCGATCCTCATCAATCGGCCGTTCGTCATCACCCCTTTGGGCACTCGGCTGGCGCGTCCGTCGGAAGCGGTTCTCGACATCCTGCCCGCCGATGCTTTCAAGGGGCCGTTTGTCAAGGAGGATGGCGAAGCGGTTCTGGACGGGGAGGGGCGGCGCATTGTCTGATCTCCCGGCCGCCGATCCGCGCTGTCTGCGCGCGCCCGATGCCGAGGCGTTGCGGCCGGCATTCTCGACGCATCCCCCGCGCATCCTTGTCCTCTACGGGTCGCTGCGCCAGGTGTCCTATTCTAGGCTTCTGGCGGAGGAGGCGGGGCGGTTGCTGGAGTATTTCGGGGCCGAGGTGCGCTTCTTCGACCCTTCGGGGCTGCCGCTGCCGGACGACGCACCGGCAAGCCATCCAAAGGTCCAGGAACTCAGGGAACTCTCCGGATGGTCCGAAGGCCAGGTCTGGGTGAGCCCGGAGCGCCATGGGACGATCACGGGCATCATGAAGGCCCAGATAGACTGGATACCGCTTTCGATCGGGTCGATCCGGCCGACCCAGGGCAAGACCCTCGCCGTCATGCAGGTGTCGGGCGGCTCGCAGTCCTTCAATGCGGTGAACACGCTACGCCTGCTCGGTCGCTGGATGCGCATGATAACCATTCCCAACCAGTCCTCGGTCGCCAAGGCCTACCAGGAATTCGAGGCGAACGGACGCATGAAGCCGTCTTCCTATTATGATCGGGTCGTCGACGTCTGCGAGGAACTCGTGAAATTCACGCTGCTGACCCGCGACGCTTCAGGTTACCTCGTTGACCGATACAGCGAACGCAAGGAAGACGCTGAGAAGCTGGAACAGCGGGTCAAGCTCAAGTCGGTCTAAATCAGGCGGACAATCCTGCTCCGGCAGTGCCTATCGCCCGGCGGCAGCGAAATGAGACCTGTCCACACGCTTCCTTGTGTCCGAAGGGTATTCCCCATAGGTCGTTCGGTATGCGGATGAGAACCGTCCGGAATGAAAGAAGCCCCATTTCAGGCAGATATCGTTCACGGTCTGATTATTCCCGGGGTCGAGCAGGTCCTGCCGCGCTGCCCGCAAACGGAGCATCGTCAGATAGGCGGCAGGCGTCGTGTCCCTGAAGGCGCGAAAGCCCATCTGGAGCGCTCGGACGGACACGCCGGACGCTTCGGCTACCATGGGCATGGTGATCGGCCGATTGATGTTGGCCTGCATATATTCGATGGCGCGACGGACATGCCGGGGGGCAACCAGGCAAGGCTTCTTGTCCAGCAGATGCGACAGCTGGTGGGGAACAAGGCGCACCACCAGATCGGCCATTGCATGGGTGAGATGTGCCATCGCGATCGGGGAGCGCAGCAATGGACCATTGTCGCGCATGCCGTCCATCATCGTCGCCGCCAGGCTGGCGATTGTCTGGCCGGCCGGGGTGGCCAGGTCCAGCTCCGGCAACAGATCCAGGGAGCCCTTGAGCGGCACCTCAAAATTTTGCTCGATGGCCTGCAGGATGACGGGCCAATTGATCAGGAGCTCATCGATCACATTCGATCGACCATACATCAGGACACTGTTCGGCTCGAAATTGTTATAGAGCAACAGCTTTCCCCGTCCCGCCTCGGCGGTGCGCGGCCCATAGGTCACCCCCATGCCGCCACTTCGCGGAATCACGATCGACAAATACTCTGCCGTATCGCGGGTCGGCTCGATGTTGAACTGAAACTCGTCCTGATGATAGCCGCTGAGCATCACAGCATTGTCACAGGCGGCGAAGTCAATCCCCCAATGGAAATCCCGGGCTTTCCCAATGGGCTCGGCGTTGAACGCACCGAAAGCGCCTCCGAGCGTTTCGATCATGTTGTCGAAGGACGAGCCGCGAAACCGAAACGAGAATTGCGCACTGCTGTCTTCTGCCATGGATCCCCAATCCGGAATGTCGCGTATTCGGCTTCGTCTTGCGGCTCGGCGGCATAGCCAAGCACAGCCCGCCCTCGGCTGGCCCGAATGTCAGCCGAGGGCGCATCGGCTATAGATTAGGGGGAAATGTGGCTTCTGCCCACCGGGCTGAATTGGCAAGACAACCGAGGGCGGAGGCGCGCGCTTCGTTTGATCACCAGCGCCGCTTCCGCCTCGCCGCATCAAAGACACACGGCGCTGTACGGAACTTCTTCTTTGAATGGTTGAAGCCTCACACCCGCGCTTGCACGCTCTTCTCGTTCCCCGCGTGGGCATAAAGCTCGGCATACGTCTCGCGAAGCAGGTTCTTCTGGACCTTGCCCATCGTGTTGCGTGGCAGGTCGTTCACGAAGATCACCCGCTTCGGCTGCTTGTAGCGTGCCAGGCGGTCCTTCAGCCCGTCGAGAACCGCTCGCTCGTCGATCGCCGCATCCGACTTTCTGACGACAACGGCCGTCAGGCCTTCGCCGAAATCCGGATGCGGCACGCCGATGACGGCGCTTTCGACCACACCCGGCATCCGGTCGATTTCCGATTCGACCTCCTTGGGATAAATATTGTAGCCGCCGGAAATAACGAGATCCTTGCCACGGCCGACGATATGGACGTAGCCCCGCTCGTCGACCTTGCCGAGATCGCCGGTGATGAAGAAACCGTCGGCACGGAATTCGGCCTGCGTTTTCTCGGGCATGCGCCAATAACCCTGGAAAACATTCGGGCCCTTCACCTCGATCATGCCCGTCTCGCCGTCTGGAAGCGGCTTGCCGCTCTCCGGATCGGCGACGCGAAGCGAGATGCCGGGCAAAGGAAAACCGACCGTTCCGGCGATGCGATCCCCATCATAGGGGTTCGACGTATTCATGTTGGTCTCCGTCATCCCGTAACGCTCGAGAATGGCGTGCCCCGTCATGTCTTCAAACGTCCTGTGGGTCTCGGCGAGCAGCGGAGCCGAGCCCGAAACGAACAGTCGCATTCCGGCGGTCACCTCCCGCGTCAGCCCGGGATGCTGGACAAGGCGGACGTAGAAGGTTGGAACCCCCATCATCGCCGTTGCCTGCGGAATCAGCCGCAGGACCTCGTCCGCGTCGAACTTCGGCAGGAAGTACATCGATGCACCGGCAAGAAGGATCACGTTCGACGCGACGAAAAGGCCGTGCGTGTGGAAAATCGGCAGGGCGTGGATCAGCCTGTCGTCGGTGGTAAAGCGCCAGTAGTCTCGCAGCGTGGAGGCGTTTGACAGGAGATTGTCATGCGTCAGCATGGCTCCTTTGGAGCGTCCGGTCGTTCCCGACGTATAGAGGATCGCGGCAAGGTCGTCGGGCCCGCGATGTGCATCCGGGAAATCGGGCGCCTCGCCGCGCGCAAGCTCGATCAGCGATCCGCCGCCTTTCTCGTCCAGCGTTTCGACATGGGCCCCGTGGTTTGCGGCGAGCCTGGCCACTCCCTCCTTGGCCGCCGGGGCGCAGACGACGATCCGGGGTTCGGCATCTTCAATGAAATAGTCGAGCTCGGCGAGCGTATAGGCCGTATTGAGCGGAAGATAGACGGCTCCCACGCGCAAGCAGGCGAGATAGAGCATCAGCGCCTCGGGGCTCTTCTCCACCTGCACAGCCACCCGGTCGCCCGGCCGCACGCCGAGGGCTTCGAGCGCCGATGCGATGCGGCCCGAACGATCCAGCATGTCGCCGTAGGTCCAGGAGCGGTCATCGGCTGCCAGGATGAAGCTGGCGCCGGGCCGCGCCGCCTTGCGGATGGCATCGAACAGATGATTGCTCATGAGGTGAACTCCTTGCTGCCTTTCTTCCTTGCGGCATCGCTTGATTGGACGTCGGGAGGAAGGACGCCGGGAACGGGAACCAGACTGCGGGGGCCCTTGTCCGCGGGCACCAGCCGCCGGATGGCCGGAGCGGCGACGACCTGGCCGCGGGTCGCAAATGTCTCGTGGTTCGTCTCTATGTCGTCGAGTTTGTAGAGATAGTTGACCATCAGCCCGTGGGCCTGTCGCATGGCACGACCGGAGCGGTCGGCGAGGAAATTGATGCGCTCGAGCCGTGCGCCGTTTCCGAGATGGAAGCGCGCAACGGGGTCCACGACCTTGCCATTGCGGTTGCGGGCCTTGAGGAAATACCAGGCGGCAGCGGCCGTCATGACCGGCTTGATGCTTGCCAGCAGTTGCGGCTGGTCGGCCCAACCGGGATCATCAAGCGCCGCAAGCTTGCTGCGGTCGGCGGCGGACAGGGCATCGGAGATCTCTGCACGCCGTTCGCGCAACAGCCATTCGGCAAAGCCTGGCACCGGCGACAAAGTCGCGAAGGTATCGAGGCGAGGGAACTCGCGGCGCAGATCCTCCACCACTTGCTTGATCAGGAAGTTGCCGAAGGAAATGCCCTTGAGGCCCTCCTGGCAGTTTGAGATCGAATAGAAGACCGCGCTCGTCGCGTCGGCGGCGCGGATCGGCGCGCGGTCTTCCGTCAACAGGTCCGCAATGTTCGAGGGCATCTCCCGGGTCAGCGCCACTTCCACGAAAATCAGCGGGTCGTCGACGAGCTGCGGATGGAAGAACGCGAAGCAGCGCCGGTCTTCCGGCGCGAGGCGCAGACGCAACTCGTCCCAGCCGCCGATATGATGGACGGCCTCGTAGCGAATGATCTTTTCCAGAATATTGGCCGGCGTCGACCAGTTGATCGGCCGCAATACGAGGAAGCCGCGATTGAACCACGATCCGAAAAGATGGGCGAAGTCTGCGTCGACGGCCGCAAGGTCGGGGTTATCGGCTTTGAACTTGAGGAGATCCTCCCGCATCCGCACGAGCGTGGCGATGCCGTTCGGCGCCAGATTGAGCCTGCGGATCAGTTCCTGCCGGCGAGGCTCGGCCGCCACGCTCAATTCCAGCAGGGCCTTCGGGTTGGGCTCGGCGCGATAGTTCTCGATCGCCTGCTCCAGCCGCTCGGTATCGGGTCCGAAGCGCGCGAGCAGCACGATCACGAAGTCGCGCCGCTGCTGCGGATCGAAGCTTTGCCAGCGGTCCAGAATATTCTTCGCAAGCGCCATACCCGACGCTTCGCCTCGGCTCGACAGCAGCGTTTCGCAAAGGCCTTCCATCGTGTCGACCGCATCGGCTTCGCCTTCGCGTGCGGGTCCTAACGACAGGAAACGGCGGCCGCGGTCGGCGATCGTCTGCAACATGTCGCTGAAGAAAGACGTCCTGCTCATTGGATTGCCCCCAGCATCTGGTTCGGCAGCCACGTCGCAATCTCCGGAAAGAGGCAGAGGATGATGATCGCCAGGAACATCACCAGCACATAGGGGAGGGAGCCCCAGAGAATGTCCTTCGTCGGAATTTGCGGCGCAATCGCGTTGATGACGAAAAGATTGAGCCCGATCGGCGGCGTGATCAAGCCGACTTCCATATTGATCGTCAGCACGATCGCGAACCAGTAGGGGTCGAATCCCGCCTGCGTGACGATCGGGAAGAGCATTGGCGCGGTCATCACGATGACGGCGACGGGCGGCAGGAACATGCCGCAGATCAAGAGAAAGACGTTGATGATCAACATCAACACCCAGCGGTTGACTTCCATGTCGGCGATTGCCGTCGCGACAGTCTGGGTGATGAACAGCGAGGAGAGCGCAAAGGCGAAGAGTTCGGCGGCCGCCATGATCATCATGATCATGACGCTTTCCTTCATCGCCGATCCGAAAATGCCGGCGACGGGCCGAAGGCGGAACAGGCGATAGGCGACGATCACCACGAGCAGCGTGAGGAAGGCGCCAGCGCCGGCCGCCTCCGACGGCGTGGCGATCCCGCCGTAAAGCACGTAAAGCGTTCCTGCGATGATCAGCAGGAACGGCAGGATGCGCGGAAGGCCAGCCAGCCGCTCCTTGATCGAATAGCGGATGAAACGCGCATCGAATTCGTAGCCCTTCCGTTTGCAATCGACGATCGCCCAGGCCATGAACAAGGTCGTCAGGAGGATGCCTGGGAGGACGCCGGCCATGAAGAGCCGGCCGATGGAGGTCTCGGTCGCAATGCCGTAGACGATCAGTGTCACGGATGGGGGAATGAGAATGCCAAGCGTGCCGCCGGCCGCGATCGAGCCGCTTGCGACCGAGGTCGGATAGCCCCGTCGCAGCATCTCCGGAATGCCCATCTTGCCGATCGCCGCGCAGGTCGCCGGCGAAGAACCGGTCATGCCGGAGAAGATGGCACAGGCGCCGATATTGGACAGGATGAGGCCGCCCGGGATGCGGTTCAGCCACCGGTCCAGGGAGGTGTAGAGGTCCGATCCCGCCGGGGACGAGGCGACCGCCGCGCCCATGAGGACAAACATCGGGATGGACACATAGGCAAGATTGGCGATGCCGGAGAACATCGTGTCCCCGAGCACGTAGAAAATGGCAGCGCCGCTCTGCATGTAGAGCGCCGCGAAGGCGGAAAGCCCCAGGGCAAACGCGATCGGCATGCCCGTTGCGAGCAGTACGAAGAGGCAGGCAACGATCATCAGTCCGGAAATGGTCGGGCTCATTGGATGATCTCCCGGGGATGAGAATTGGCGTTTGGCACCGATTCCGATTCGACATCGCCATGGCTGACTGTTGCCGGCGCTCCCGCAGCGGTCAGGAGGGTCAGGACCTGCGCGACATATTGCAGACAGAGCATGGCAAAGCTGACGGGAAGGGCAGCGAGCGGCACCCAAAGGGGCGGCGCCCAGACGCTGGAGTGTTTCCAGTTGCCTGCCCATGCGTCGTGAAACTGAATCCAGGTCGCTATGAGCATGATGATGCAGAAGAGGAGACCGAGCAGGCTTGCAACGACGCGCAAGGCCGATCGCGTGCGGTCGCCGACCATCACCTCGACGACATCCACCCCGACATGGCCTCCCTTGAGCAACACGTAAGGCGCGCCGAGAAACATGGCTGCGGTTGCGGAAAACACGACGAAGTCCGTTTGCCAGATCGTTGCCTGGCGAAACACATAGCGCATCAGGATCATCTGGCAGACGACGAGCATCGACGCGATGATCAGGGCCGTCGCAACGATCGCGAGCCCGCGCGAAGCATTGCCGACAGCCTGGATATAGGCCTTGAGCATGCACTTATCCTCAGGTTGCGGGACAGACGGCACGGCGCGCCAAAGCGCGCCGGTTTCAGTTCGCCTCACTCGACAGCCAGCGCCTTTTCGATCAGCTTGTCTCCGCCGCGTACGTTGGCGGCAAAGTTCTTGTAGGACGACTCCTTTGCGACCTCGAGCCAGGCGTCGTAGTCTTCCTTCGTCATCTCGACCACTTCGACGCCGGCCTTCTTGTAGGTGTCGATCATGACCTGGTCACCCTTGCGGACCTCCTTGTTGAAATAGGCCTCCGCCTTCTCGCCCGCGGCCAGGATCGCCTTTTGCTGTTCTTCCGTCAGGCCTTCAAAGATGCGCTTCGACACCAGCACCGGCTCGTACATGAACCAGAGGGCGTTTTCGCCCGGCGCGGTCAGGCACTTGGCCTGCTCGAAAAGGCGGTAGGAGACGAAGCTCGCCGATGAGGTATTGGCCGCGTCGAGCACGCCGGTCTGCATGCCCGTATAGATTTCCGACGAGGGCATGGACGAAATCGAAGCGCCCGCTTCCACCAACATCTCCTCGAAGGCGGGCCCGGCGGCGCGGATCACCTGACCCTTGATCGTCTCGGGCGAGGTGATGCAATGCGTCTTGGAAGCGAAGGCGCCGGACAGCCAGGCGTCGGCGATCACGATTGCGCCGGCATCCTCGATGACCTTTTTGATGTCCTGCATGAATTCTGAATCGTTGAGCCGCATGGCGCGGTCGAAATTGCCGACGAGCCCCGGCATCAGCGTGGCGGAGAATTCCGGATGGCGACCCGAAGCATAGTCGAGCGGAAACGACGTCATGTCGAGCAGGCCGCGCGTGACCGCATTCCACTGGTCGTTCGGCTTGTAGAGCGAGGCACCGGGGAAAACCTGGATTTCGAGGCCGACATTCGCCGCGCTGACTTCGCGGGCGATCAACTGCACCATCTCGTCGCGAATGTCGCCCTTGCCGCCCGGGAACTGATGCGAAGCCTTCAAGATAGTCTGGGCGGCCGCCGTCGAGACGATCAAGCTGCCGAGGGCTGCGACAGCGCAAGCTCCCAGCTTCCGTCGAAAACTGCTCATTTCTTCCTCCCTGATATTCCGGCCCTCCCGCCGGTCAGGTATATTAGTGTCGTTATCTTGCGCACAGTGTCAAGAGTTTTGTATACAAGATGAGATGACCTGCATATCGGGAATGGAAGCAATGACCGAGAACATTTTCCACAAGCTCCGCGATGACATCGAAAACGGCATCGTGACGGGCGAGTTCGAGCCGGGTGAACGCCTGGATGAGACGCAGTTGGCCAAGCGCTTCGGCGTGTCCCGAACGCCCATCCGCGAGGCCTTGATGCAGTTGAGCGCGACCGGGCTGGTCGAAATCAGGCCACGGCGCGGTGCCGTCGTCGTCGATCCGGCGCCGCAGCGCGTCTTCGAGATGTTCGAGGTGATGGCCGAACTGGAGGGCATGGCCGGCGCTCTTGCCGCCCGCCGGCATACGGAGGAAGACCGGTCCGCGCTCATCTCCGCCCACGAGAAGTGCAAGGAGGCGGTCGCCAGCGAGGACACCGACCGCTACTATTACGAGAACGAAATCTTCCACCGCGCGATCTACGCGGCGAGCCATAGCGGCTTCCTCGAGGACCAATGCACGGCGCTGCATCGCCGCCTTCGTCCCTATCGCCGCCTGCAGCTCAGGGTTCGCAACCGGATGAAGGTGTCCTTCAAGGAGCATGGAGAAATTGTCGAGGCCATTCTCGCCGGCGACGCGGAGGGGGCGCGGGAGCGCCTGCGCGGTCACGTCGCCGTTCAAGGCGATCGCTTCGGCGACCTCATCGCCAATCTTTCGAATCGCGAGCGCCGACTTGGCTAGGAGGTCGGCCCCCGCCAATGGAAGTCTAAAAATGACGACAAAGCGGGAGCTATGCTCCCGCCCGCCTATGGCAAGGCCGTGGTCGGATATCCAACCGTCACTGGAGCTCCAAGGGAACCGCAACACCGCGCCTGAAGGCCTCCTCTGCAAGGCGGCTTTTCGTCCCTGCGGCTATTGGAATACCTTCTTGAAGCCGCCTCTCAGCCAGCAGCAACCCGCGCTCCCCTGGCAGGAGCACGTGATCGCTGCCTGCGGCCGGGGGCAAGGACCTGATGGCACGGGCGAGCTGATCGACCTCCGCCTCGAACCTGCCCTTTAGCCCGAATGCTTGCGGGCTGAGCGCGATCACCAGGCCGTTGAAGCCGGCATCCCTGTTTTCCGTGAGCGCGGCCGAAATGAGCGGATTGCCGGCGAGGACGCTCACCAGAACTTCGATCATCAACGAAAGTCCGGAGCCCTTCGGGCCTGCCATGGGCAACACCGCCTTGACCTTTGCCGGGTCGGTTGTCGCAACGCCGTCGGCATCGACGCCCCAATCGGCGGGAATCGATCTCCCGGCATCCTTGGCCGCCATGACCTTGCCGAGCGCGACGGCCGCCGTCGACATGTCGAGCACGATGGGGTGGTTCGCGTCCTTGCCCGGCGCCGCGATCGACAGCGGATTGGTTGAAACGCCTTCGCTCCGGGATCCGTGATAGACCATCAGCGGTTTCGAGGCCGACATGGCGATGCCGATCATGCCGGCTTTCGCAACCTTCTCGGTGAAATAGCCGATTGCCCCGCAATGGCTCGTCCTGACGATCGAACACAGGCCGATGCCGAACGTCTCGGCCAGCGCCACGGCCTTGTCCGCCGCCATGGACATGCCGGTTGCCCCCGGCACCCGGTCGCCTTCGATGACGGCAACGGCTCCGAATTCTCTCGAAAGTTCCGGTCTTGCGTCTCCGTTGACGATGCCGAGCTCGGTCATCTCGATGTAGCGGGGGATGCGCAAGACACCGTGCGAGTCCGCGCCGCGCAGATTGGCCCAGACCAGAAGCTCCGCGGACTGCCGGGCATAGTCGCGCTTGAAACCGCCCGCCTCGAGGAGAGACGCGGAAAAGGCCTCCAGCGTTTCCTTCGCGATCACTCTCTTTTCCGCGATCCCATTCATGAAACGGCTCCGAGAGGGGAGGGGAAGAACTTGTCGAGCCAGCTCTTCACCATCATTTTCGTGCGCGTTGCATCATTGGGCGCCAGCGGGAAGTGGGCGGTCGTATCG
Organism: Sinorhizobium sojae CCBAU 05684; assembly: GCF_002288525.1. NCBI lineage: Bacteria > Pseudomonadati > Pseudomonadota > Alphaproteobacteria > Hyphomicrobiales > Rhizobiaceae > Sinorhizobium > Sinorhizobium sojae. The sequence continues at coordinate 1,830,187 of NZ_CP023068.1, read as the reverse complement.
ACGAGCATCAGTTCCGTCGGCTGGCCTGCCTTTTCGAACATACGGATGGATTCGACCGTCGGCGTGATGATGTCGTTTGCCGTGTGGAACAGGAGCAGCGGCCGCGGCGCGATGTTGGCGACCACGTCGTCGGCGCGGAAGTTATACATCGACCAGGCCGTTTCCACGGGGATCTCCATGATCGCTTTCGGGGAGAGATTCTTGCGCAGCGGCTCCGGGATCGGCACGGCGTCGAAGCGCGACATCCACAGGCTCTCACCGGTCTCCTGCTTGTGCTTGCGGCCCTTCTCCAGGATGCCGATGAACTTCTCCCAGGATTCGGGCGTCGGATGCTGACCGCGGAACTTGCGTTCGCCATTGCCCCAGCCGCAGGAGGAGAGGCAGCAGGCAAAACGGTCGTCGATGCCGGCCGTGTAGACGGAGACGGCGGCGCCGAAGCTGTGGCCGGTGACGCCGATGCGCTGCGGGTCGACTTCCTCGCGCCCTGCCAGGAACGTCAGCGCGTTCTTGGCGTCGGCGACCTGATCGAAGCAGCGCACCTGGGCCCGCTCGCCTTCGCTTTCGCCGCAGCAGCGGAAGTCGAAGCGCAGCGCGACATAGCCGAAGGCTTCCATCATCTCGGCCTGGATCTGCGCGTGGCTCTCGTCTTTGGAGCCGACGAAGCCATGGCAGACGATGAAGGCCGGCAGCCTCTGGCCGGGCTTGCGGTTGTCAGGAACGTGCAGAACGGCGGAAAGCCTCAGCCCGTCGGACATGAAGGTCAGTTTTTCCTGCATCTTGATATCCTTTGCTTCAGGCGACCTTGGCGAAGGGGAAGTGATATTCGCGCCACTCCAGCGGCGCGGGTGTGCCCCAGACATTCATGGCGCGGACGTTGCCGGGGCGGTCGAGATTGGTGATGACATTCGGCGTGAAGTCGGCGTCGTCGGCGATATGGGCCATAACGCCGGAGCATTCGATCATCATGCCGCTCGCATCGGTGTAATAGGCGTAGGTATTGTCGCCGGGCCGATGACGGCCGGGCCCCCAGAGCATCTGCTTGTCGAACCGGTCGAGGATATCGCCGAGTCGCAGATACTGATTGAATTCGAGGAATTCGAAGGAGACGTGATGTAGCCCGACCTCGCCCTTGACTACGCCGATGATGTGGTGCTGGCGGTTGCCGCCATACATCCAGCTCAGGCTGTCATTGACCATGCGTTCGGAAAGTTTCAGGCCGCCGATGGCAGTCAATTGTTCGCGCGTGGCGGCCGGATCTGGTGATTTCAGGTTGATGTGGTCGATGCGGTTTGCGCCGACGCCGGTCGTCGGATAACGCCGGCCATAGGTGACGTTACGGACCGGCGTGTGGATCTCGAAACGCAGTCCTTCAGGCGTGGCGAAGGTTACGCCGTTCTGGATGCAATCGAGGCTCGGCTCTTCCGAAACGATGCGGCAGCCCGCCGCTTCGACGCGCGAGGCGGCTTCGGCGACCAGTTCGGGCGTCAGTGCCTCGAGTCCGATCGTATGGGCGGAGTTCTCGTCGGCGTGGATGAGCACCAGCTCCGCGGCCCGACCGTTGGAGCTCAGCCATGTCTGCCGGCCGTCCCGACTTGTGACTTGCAGGCCGAGAATCTCGGTCGCATCGCGGACAACGGCCTCTGGGTCAGTGACATTGACCTTCATGTGCCCGACGGCATGCACGATGTGCGTCATGAGTTCCTCCCTCGAATTCGCTCTGGACATCCATCCTTGATGTTTTGATACGCCAAATAACTGACGATCGCAAGATATTTCGAAATTTTTATGTTTATCGAAAATTGTCCTGGTTCTGGCTTTCATCTGCAACGACGTTGCGCAGGGTCCCGACCCTTTCGATCTCGATTTCGACTGTGTCGCCGATCTTGAGAAACTCGGGTGGCTGCCTTGACGACCCAAAGCCGGAGGGCGTGCCGGTGACGATGACGTCGCCGGGCTCCAGTACGGTGAACTGGCTGAAATAGGAAATCAGCCAGGCGATCGGAAAGATCATACGGCTGGTGTTGTTGCGTTGCCTCGTTTCGCCATTCACGCGTGTGACGAGGTCCAGTGCGCCCGGGTCCGGCAGTTCATCGCTGGTGACCATCCACGGACCGAAACCTGCAGTCCTGGCGAAGTTCTTTCCGGGCGTGAACTGGGACGAGTGCTTCTGCCAGTCACGCACGCTGCCGTCATTGAAACAGGAGTAGCCTGCCACATAGGTCATCGCCTCGGCCTCGGCGATCCTTCGCCCGGTCTTGCCGATGATGACCGCGAGTTCGCCCTCATAGTCGAATTTTTCGGAAACTTCCGGCTTCGGCAGCGGTTCCTCATGGCCGGTCTGCGAGATTCCGAAGCGGCTAAAGACCAGCGGATATTCCGGCCTCGCGGCGCCGTCGTCGCCCGGCTCCCGATAATTGGTCGCGACGCAGAGCACCTTGCGGGGATCTGGAATAACCGGCAGGTAGCGGATTGCCGAAAGGGAATAGTCCGGTGCGAGGTCCGCTTCCCATCCGAGAGTAGGAAACCGATCGGCAATATGGCTGGCAAGATCCGGCAGGCCGGTGCGCCTCCCGAGATCGCACACCGCCTGATCGACAATGCAGCCGTAGCTCACCCGTCCCTCATACGAAAAGCTCAGATACCTCATGGTGGCTCCAACGTTATTTCGAAAATATTATGTAATATCGTAAACAGGCAGGTAGTGCGCATTGCAAGTCCCCTCCGCCATTCCAGGCGGCTGAATTTTCAACAAGATTGATTTTTTTCGAAATTTTTTGTATTCAAAAACCTAAGTCGGCCTTCGCGCAGAGTGCTTCGCGACAGGCCCGTATCGGGAGGATTGTCTTTTGGAACAGCAGAAAGCGGGCAGCGAAACGAGAGCCGGCGACGTGCTGCAGCGCATGCGGCTCGACATCATCAATTGCGTGTTGAAGCCCGGCGAGAAGCTGCGCTTCGAGTCGCTGCGCAACAAATATGCGGTCAGTTTCTCGACATTGCGCGAGGCCCTGTCGCGTCTTGCCGCCGAAAACCTCGTCATTTCCGAAGGGCAGCGCGGCTTTATCGTGGCACCGGTCTCGATCGCCGATCTCAACGACCTCACCGATGTCCGGGTACTGATCGAACGGGAGGCGCTCGGCAGGTCAATTCGCTTCGGTGACGACCGCTGGGAAGCGAATATCCTGTCCACCTACCATCGCATGGACCGGCTGCAGCAGCGGCTCGGGCGGGAATACTATCTGTCGGAAGAGTGGAGCGCCGTCCATGGCGAGTTCCATTTCTCGCTCGTCTCGGCCTGCCGGTCTCCGACGCTGCTCGAAATTCGCAGCAAACTCTTCGAACGCGCCCATCGCTATCGGCGCATGTCTTCGCAGTTCCGCCCGCAATGGCGAGAAAAGGACGTCGAGCATAAGCAGATCGCCGACGCCGCGCTCGACCGCGACGCTGAAAAGGCGCTCCGCCTCATCGATCGGCATATCCGCGAAACCAGCGAGAATGTCATCGAACATGCCGGTCACCTTTTTGACGACGCTCCTGTAGCCGCCGGCAAAAAGCGCGCGATCACGAGCGCCGCTGAATAGCGGCGACCGACCCTGAACATCCGTCAAAGTCTCTCCTGTCCCGCTGAAATTTCTCCCGTTCAGCGTGTCGGGGCTTGTGCGCAGTAAGGAGCGTTTGTCTGATGACACGGTTGTTTTACGAAAACACTTGAAATTTCGAAAATCATGAGTTACGACTTTCATCAAGGCGGAGGAGCGCCCCACCCGCCTATGGGTGGCCCATTTAGGAAGTGGAGGAGGAATTCATGACCATTCCGCAGACAATGACAGCTGCGCGTATGCACACCGTCGGCGGCGAGCTGAAGATAGAGGAACTGCCCACGCCTGCGCCCGGCGATATGGACGTGCTGGTGCGCGTTCGAGCCTGCGGTATCGTGCCGAATCTCGGCAATATCCTCGCAAACTGGACGACCTGGTTCCCGCATATGCCGCTGCCGCCTTTGCCTGCGGTCTTCGGACTCGACCCCGCCGGCGAGATCGCCGCCGTCGGCAAGGGCGTTCATGCGCTGAAACCCGGCGACCGCGTCTATGTCAATCCGGGCCGCAGCTGCGGAACCTGCAGGCATTGCCGCCGGGGCGATTCCATCTCCTGCAGGCATTATGCCTTCCAGGGCTATTTCGGCTTCTCCGAACATGCGATGCAGACCTTTGCCGATTATCCGATCGGCGGCCTCGGCGAATACATGGTCGCCCCTGCATCGGCGATCGTGAGAATCCCCGACAACATGGCATTCGAACAGGCCGCACGCCTCGGTTACCTTGGGACGGCCTATTCGGCGCTCAAGAAGGTGAATGCCGGCCCGGGCGATACCATTCTCGTCAACGGCATCAGCGGCACGCTTGGCATCGGTGCGGCAATCTTCGGCCTCGCCATGGGCGTGAACAGGATTCTCGGCACCGGACGCGACAGGGGGCTGCTCGAGGAAATCAAGGCGCTCGCGCCGCACCGCATCGAAATCTTCTCGATCAATGACGGCAGCGTCACGGACTTCGCCATGGCTCATACGGATGGCGAGGGCGTCGACGCCTTCATCGATTGCCTTGGGCCGGGCGCTCGCCACGAGACCTTCCTCCAAGGGGTGAAGAGCATTCGCCGCGGCGGCATCATCGTCGATGTCGGCGCAGTCGCCGGCGAGGTGCCGATCGACGTGCACTGGCTGATGGACCGAAACCAGCGTCTCTATGGCTCCGCTTGGTTCACGACGGCTGAAGGTCAGGAAATGGCCGACATGGTCGCCTCGGGCGTCGTCGATCTCTCGCCCTTCGAGACCGAAAGCTATCCATTGTCCGAAGTGAACCACGCGATCTCTGGCATTGCCCAGCGCCATGGCGGCTTCTCGAACTACGTGATCTGCCCGTGATTTCCGGCGCCCGCCCCACACCGGGCGGGCGCTATTCGTTACCGAGGCTCTTGTGACATGGGGAGGATGTCATGACTTTCAGACGTGTGGTTACGGCTAAAAACAAAGACGGCAAATCGGTGGTGGTCAGCGATGGCGCTTCGCCGCGGGAAGTGGCGCTCAAGCACACGCCGGGCTTCGTCTCCGCCCCGATCTGGAGTATCTCCGGCGTGCCGTCGCTGCCCCACGACGGCCGGGACCCGATGGCGAGCGAGGGGACTTTGCTACAGCCGGCCGGCGGCTCGACATTCCTGGTGGTGACCTTTCCGCCGGACGCCGTGATGACGTCCCCGGATTTCCGGCCGGAACTCGCCGGGCCGGAGCATTTCGCGGCCGCGCCGGGTATCGCCGAGACCTTCGAGATGGACAATCCCGGCATGCACACCACGCCGACGCTCGATTACGGCGTCGTCGTCAGCGGCAGGATCACGCTCGAACTCGACGACGGCGCGACCGTGGACCTCAAGGCCGGCGACACTGTCGTCCAGCACGGCGCGCGCCATGCCTGGCGCAACCCGAACGACGAACCGGCCACCGTCGCTTTCGTACTGATCGGCGCCGAGACGCCTTAAGCATCCGCAAGGACCAACTCGTCAGCAGCTACCCGTATTACCGGCTCCGCCACATGGGAGCCGGCAGGGGAGGATTTTGCCTGGAAGATCCGATCTGAAGATCATGTTTACCGAGGGAGGAAGGTCATGGTTGAGATAACGAGACGCAACATGCTTATGGCGGCCGGAACGGCTGCGGCAGCCTTTTCGCTCGGATTGCCGGCGCGCGGCGAGGAACGAAAATCCGTCCGCATCGGCTACATCGTTTCCAAGACCGGCGTGAACGCGCCGGGTGCCGGAACCACCTCAATCCCGAATTACGAACTCTGGGCGGCGGACGTCAAAGCGGCGGGCGGTCTCGCCATGCCGGACGGAAGCAGGCTTCCGCTGGAGATCATCGCCTATGACGACCGGTCGCAAACGGAAGAGGTCGTGCGGGGTATCGAACGGCTCGCCCGGCACGACAAGGTGGATTTCATTCTTCCACCCTGGGGTACGGGCTTCAATCTGGCGATCGCGCCGCTGATGGACCGTTTCGGCTATCCCCAGCTCATCGGAACATCCTTCGTTCCGCACCGCATCGATGCAATTTCGAAATGGAAGCGCACCTTCTGGTTCCTGGGAACGGCCGACGACTACATGGGCGCCTTCACCAAGGTCATCTCCACAGCAGGCAAAGGCGTGACCAACAACAAGGCGGCAATCATCTCCGTTGCGGACGGGTTCGGCATCGAGCTCGTCGAGGAAGCGCGCAAGAAGCTGGAGGCGGCCGGCGTCGAGATCGTGATGGACAAGTCCTATCCCATCGGCACGCAGGATTTTTCCGCTTTGCTCAACGAGGCCTCCGGTTCGGGCGCGGATATCTTCATGGCGCTCTCCTATCCGCCGGATACGTTCGCCATCACCAAACAGGCGCGGCTGACGGGCTACAATCCGAAGGTTTTCTATACGGGTGTCGGCACCAGTTTCCCGATCTATTCCGATATCAATGAAGGCCAAGTGGAAGGCGTCATGAGTCTCGGCGGGATCGACAATTCGCGGCCGGAAATGCAGGCCTATGTCGAGCGCCACGAGAAGCTGATCGGCGCGCCGCCGGATTATTGGGCGAGCTCCCTCATCTATACCAGCCTTCAGATCCTCGAACAGGCGATCGCGCGCCGCGGGCTCGATCGCGACGCAGTGACCGAGGAGATCGCCACGGGCTCCTTCGAGACGATCGTCGGCGCCGTCAAGCTCACCGGCAATCGGATGAGCGATCTCTGGCTGCTGGGGCAGTGGCAACACGGCACTTTCGTCGGGATCGCACCCTCCGAACGGCAGGGCGCGCGCACGCCGCTGCTGCCGAAACCGGCTTGGGCATGAGTGAGACGGGAGGAGCCGTCATGTTGCTTTCGACCCTTATCGTCGGGCTGGTGCTCGGCGGAACATTCGCGCTGATGGCGCTCGGCCTGACGATACAGTACGGTGTCGCCCGCGTCATGAATCTCGCCTATGGCGAGCTGGTCATCGGCGGATCCTTCCTGACCTATCTCACGATAATGGCCTTCGGCCTCGATCCGTTTTCGGCACTCGCGATCGTGGTGCCGTTCGGCTATGCGGCATCCTACATGCTTTATGCCACCGTCATGCGGCCCCTGGAAAGGCGCTCCGGCGGCTCGGGGCGGCTTGAGGTGGATTCCATTCTCGTCACTTTCGGACTGATGTTTCTGCTGCAGGGCATCTATGCGCTGAGCTTCGGCAGCGGCTTCACCGGATACAGTTGGCTAGAACTGCCGGTCGACATCCTTGGAACCAAGGTTGCCGCCAGCCGTCTCATCGGCGCTTTGTTGGCGCTCGCAGTCGGCAGCGCTCTCTTCTTCGCCATGCAGAAGACCCGCTGGGGCATGGCCATGCGCGCCGTTGCCTCGCGGCCCGGCTTCGCTCCGCTTGTCGGCATCGACAATGAGAGGCACGCCCGCGCGGCCTTCGCAACCGGCGGCGCGCTGGCTGCTGCCGGTGGTGTCATCCTCTCCATGTTTCAACCCTTTACCCCGACCGACGGCGTCTTTGTCACGATGAAAGCGCTGGTCATCATCATCATGGGCGGGGTGGGCAATCTCGCGGGCGCCATTGCCGCGGCGCTGATGCTGGGCCTGATCGAAGCCGGCGTTTCGGCAGCCGTCGACCCCGGACTGACGCTCGCGGCCACCTACGCCATCTTCCTCGCCGTGCTGCTCTGGCGGCCGAACGGCCTGTTCAATCGAGGCTGACCCATGAAAGACCGTGTCTCCCCGCTCCTCATCGTCGTGGTCGTCGCCGTCCTTGCCCTGGTCCCATTGGCGGTCGAGGATTACGGCCTCGGGCTTGCCATCGGCGCGATGGGCTATATCGCGCTCGCCAGCAGCTGGGCGCTCTTCTCGGGGCCTACCCGCTACATCTCGCTCGCGACCGTCGCCTTTTTCGGCTTCGGCTCCTATACGGTGGCCGTGCTCGGTGACTACCTGCCTTTCCTGCTCATCCTCGCCATCGCGGCGCTGATCGGGCTGTTCGCGTCCTTCGTCGTCGGCTTTGCCACCCTGAGGCTCGCAGGGATCTATTTCGTCGTCTTCAGCTTCGGCCTTGCCGAAATGGTCCGGCAATTGCTCACCTGGTACGAGGTCAATGTCACGGGAACGCTGGGCCGATATATCTTCGTCGACGTCGATGGTTTCGACATCTATTACATGTTGCTCGCCGTGGCCGTTGCCGCTCTGGCCATACGCTGGTGGATCGACAGGGGCCGGTTGGGGCTCGCGGTCCGGGCGATCGGCGATGATGAAGCGGTTGCGCGCCATGCCGGGGTCGATGTCACCCGAGTCAAGCTCGCGCTGTTTGCGATGAGCTCGGTATTGATCACGCTGGTCGGTGCGATCCAGGCACCGCGCTGGACCTATGTCGAGCCCAGCATCGTGTTCAACCCGACCATTTCCTTCCTGACGGTAATCATGGCCTTGCTGGGCGGCGCCTCGCGCCTGTGGGGACCCGTCTTCGGCGCCGCGCCGCTCTTCTTCCTGTTCGAGTGGCTATCCGGCCGGTTCCCGGATCACTACTCCATCATTCTCGGCCTGCTGTTCATCGGCATCGTCTTCCTCTTTCCGGAAGGGGTGCTCGCACGGATCGAGGAGTTCCTGAACAGGGTAAGGGCGCAGCGGACAAGGGCCGCCAAGGAGGTGCCGAATGAGCGTCTTGCTTGAAGTGAAGAACCTGAAGAAGCAATTCGGCGGTCTCGTCGCCGTCAATGGCGTCGACATGAGGATCGCCGAGGGCGAAGTGATCGGCCTGCTGGGCCCCAACGGATCCGGCAAGACCACGGTGATGAACCTGATTTCCGGCGCGTTGACCGCGACAAGCGGCGAGGTCTTGCTCCGAGGCAGGCCCGTTCAGGCGATGGCCGCGCATTTGAGGGCGCGGGAGGGCATCTCCCGTACGTTCCAGCTCGTGCGGCTGGCTCCATCACTTTCGGCGGGAGACAATATCATCCTGACGCTCGCTTTCGGCCGGAAACCGATTTGGGGGCGCGCGGCTCGAGAGCGGGCCGAGCAGGTGCTGGCCTCGGTCGGTCTAGCCGGCCAGGGAGGCGCGACGGTCCAAAGCCTCAACTATATCGACCAGAAGCGGCTCGAACTCGCCCGAGCCATTGCACCATTCCCCGATTTGCTTCTGCTCGACGAGTGGCTCGCTGGTCTCAATCCGACCGAACTCAGGACCGGCATCGAACTCATCCGTTCGCTCGAAAGAACCGGGGTCACGATATTGCTGGTGGAGCACATCATGGAAGCCGTGCGCGAACTCTGCCCTCGCGCCATCGTCATGAGCGCCGGTGCCGTCATCGCGGATGGTCCGACGGCAGAGGTGCTTGCCGATCCCCAGGTCGTCGCCGCCTATCTCGGAGATTTCGAACATGCTTGAGGCCCGTCATCTTTCGGTCCGATACGGCAAGCATCTGGCGCTCGACGATGTCTCGATCCACGTCGACCGCGGCGAATGCGTCGTCATTCTCGGCGCGAACGGGGCGGGCAAGTCGACGCTTCTGCGCGGGCTCACCTCCATGGTCCCGCTTGCCGGCCATGGCAAGGTCCACTTCCACGACAGGAACATCACCGGCATCGCCCGGCATCGGGTCGTCGACCACGGCATCGCACATGTGCCGGAGGGGCGAGGGGTGTTCACCGAGATGACGGTCGAGGAGAACCTGCTGCTCGGCTCCAATCCGGCGAGGGCCCGAGCCGATTTCGAGGCGCGCCGCGAAGGCATACTCAAGCTCTTCCCGCGCCTGGCGGAAAGGCGCAAGCAACGCGTCGGCACCATGTCGGGAGGCGAACAGCAGATGGTGGCGGTCGCCCGCGCCATGATGTCGAAACCGGAGCTCCTGCTGCTCGACGAGCCGAGCCTGGGTCTTGCTCCCATCGTGGTCGGCGAACTCTTCCAGTCCCTGCGAAAAATCCGCGACACCGGCATGTCCATCCTTCTCGTCGAGCAGAATGTGCGCGCCAGTCTTTCGCTGGCGAGCCGAGGTTACCTCCTGGAGGCGGGACGGATCGTGGGCGAGGACGCGGCGGAAAATCTGCTGAACGATGCTGGCGTCAAGAAGGCATTCCTTGGGCATTGACGGTCCGCCATCCGATCTGTGCCTGACATTCGCAGAAGTTCAGCAATACAAAGCGACGATGGAAGCGCCATGAGCAATAGCGGTGTGACTGAACTCTCTGACACAGCAGTCGACGTCGTGGTGATTGGGCTCGGCCCAGTCGGCATAACGCTCTGCAACATACTGGGAAGTCTTGGCATCCGAATGCTGGGCATCGATGCGAGGGAAAGCATCTACGCATTGCCGCGGGCCATTGGCATGGATCACGAAGTGATGCGCGTGTTTCAGAACATCGGCGTCGCGGATGATCTTGCCGGCGTGGTCGCCGAATACAGGGATTCCGTCTATCGTGCGGCCGACGGCGCACTGTTGCGGCATTTCACCTCGCCGCCACCGCCTTACAGGCTGGGTTGGCCGGCCTATCTCACTTTCATTCAGCCGGAGTTGGAAAAGACACTTCGAGCAAAGGCCAACGCCTGCGAATGCATCATGCTTCGCACAGGTGTGGAAGCCATCGGCCTGACGCGCCCGGTAGCGCCGCGGCTTACACTCCGAGATACCAGCACCGGCGAGATTGCAGCCTTGGATGCGCGTTTTGTCGTTGGCTGCGACGGCGGAGCGAGCTTCGTCCGCCGAAGTTTGGAGATCAAGTTCGAGGACCTGATATTCGATCAGCCTTGGCTCGTCGTCGACGTGATCTTGGGTGACGCTGCAATCGATCTGCCGGAGACGAATGTACAATACTGCCATCCCGCCCGGCCTCACACTTTCGTTGTCTGCCCCGGCCGGCTACGCCGTTGGGAATTTATGCTGCTTCCCGGCGAGACGGCGGACGAGGTCAATCGCCCGGAGCGCGTCTGGACGCTGCTCTCTCCGTGGATCAAGCCGAGCGAGGCCGAGATCTGGCGCTCGGCAACATACCGTTTCCATGCGCTGGTGGCAGAGAAATGGCGCGTCGGGAATGTATTTCTTGCGGGCGATGCCTGTCACATGACACCGCCATTCCTCGCCCAGGGAATGGTCCAGGGCATAAAGGACGCCGCGAACCTCGGATGGAAGCTTGCTTACGTGTTGAAAGGCGCGCCTGATGCGCTACTCGATAGCTACGAACAGGAGCGACGGCCTCTGGTCCATAAGGTGATCTCCATCACCAAGGAACTCGGCGAAGTCATCTGTGAGATAGACGAGGAAAAGGCAAAGACGCGCGATGAGAAGCTCAAATCCCTGGTCCTCCAAGGAAAGGGCACGCAGGTAAGACAGGAGCTGTTTCCGCCGATTTGCGAAGGCTTGATTGCTCGCAATGCGGCAGGCGAACCGATGCCGGGAGCAGGAGAGTGCTGTCCGCAGCCCCACGTGCGCGTGGACGATCGCTGGGTCCGGCTGGATGATCTCGCCGGCTCCGGTTTCGCTCTGCTGACCTGCGGCTTCACAATCAGCCAGTCGAACAGGGAGCGCGGAAACCAGTTCGGCATTATCGTGCATGAATTCAGCGCGGAAGGCCTAACCGAAGAGGACGGCGTCCTTGGCGACTGGCTCTCCTCGGTCAATGCTCGCGCCGTGCTCATTCGGCCCGACCATGTGGTCTTTGGCGTTGCATTCGACGATGAGGGCCTGGGGGAATTGTTCGAGCAGCTTGAGCAGGGATTGCGGCTATTGTAGTTCGCGAGCAACGGTCGTCGCGACATCCGCCAGGAGCTGCCGTGCCCAGCGGTGCAGGCCCGAGCGGTGCGTCCGTTCGGTCCAGTACATGTCGATCTCGATCGGGATGTGAACCGGAAACGGCCGTACCGCCAGCGTGTCGGCATAGAGGCTTGCAAGCCGGTTCGGGATCGTCGCCACGAGATCGGTGTCGGTGATCATCAGATGCAGGCTGTCATGGCTCGGAAGCGTTAATCGCGTGTCCAGAAGAATGTCGCGCATCCGCAGTGTCTCGAAGTAGAGCGCCTGCCATTGGCCGTTATGGGTCACTGCTACATGTGCCGCGTTCCGGTAGCGGTCGAGCGTCAGCTCGCCCTCTGCCAGCGGATTCGCCAGATCCATCAGGCAGGCATAATGGTCGGAGAAAACATGTCGGCGGAAATAGCCTTCGCCGAGGATCCGAACCGGCCCCAGGACGATATCGGCGAGGTTTTCCTTGAGCTGCTGCTTGCCATTGACCGCTGATTCCAGAAGATTGAACGCCACATGGGGTGCCGCCCGCCGCATGGCCTTGAGAAGGGGAGGCGCAAGCAGAAACCGTTCGTGGTGGTTGCATGAGAGTGTCACGGTGCCCTCGGCCGTCGCCGGATCGAATTCCGCCGGCGCCGCAAGGGCGTGCATGCGGTTGACCGTTTCCCGCGCCTGCGAGATGAGGTTGCGGCACTTGTCGGTTTCGGTGACGCGGTTGCCCTGGCGCACGAAGAGCGGGTCCGCAAAGGCGCGCCGGAGACGGTCGATCGTGTAGCTCACCGTCGACTGGCTGATGTCGAGCTTCGCCGAAGCGGTCGAAAACGAGCCGCAATCGTGTACGGTCACCAGCACCTGCAATGACCGCAGGTCGATCTGCCCCAGTTCATCGGAAAGCAACTTATCCTCCGTCATCGAAAACTTCGATGACCTCGATCGTATCCATCCAATTGGCTGAAGGGAAGCCTTCCGTTAGCCTTCACGAATATCGAGTTGCTTGGGAGGGCAAGATGGCAGGCACATTTGCATTCAAGGCCGGTTCGACCGCGGTGCCGATGATATCGGACGTGGCCTTCGCGGAGCTTCTGAACGACCCCTATCCGACATTCAAGCGCGCCCGCGACATGGCGCCGATCGTTCGCATCGAGGCGGCCAAAATCATGGTTGCCACCCGCTATGACGATATCGTGGCGATGGAGCGCGACCCGGAGACCTTCTCCTCGGAAAACCCGCAGTCGCTCGTCAACAAGGTGATGGGCCATACGATGATGCGCAAGGACGGCGAGGCGCATCAGCGCGAGCGCCGGGCCATCGATCCGTCCTTGCGGCCGGGTGCGGTGAAGTCGTGCTGGGGGCCGAAGCTCGAAGCCGTTTTCGAGGACATCGTCGCCCGTTTCGAAAGGGATGGCGAAGCCGATCTCTTCCAAGCCTTGGCGGCGCCGATGGCCGGCCGTGCTCTCGCCGAAGTGCTCGGATTCCAGGATGTCGACTGGCAGACCATGGCTTTCTGGTCGCAATCGCTGATCGACGGGGCCGGAAACTATTCCGGCGACCCGGAAATCTCCCGGAAGGCCGTGGAGGCCGCCCGCGGCGTGGAGGACGCCATTGATCGCGCCCTGCCGTATCATCGGGCGAATCCGAACACATCGGTGCTTTCCTCAATGATCCACGCCGAGGACCCGCACGAGATCGATCAGATCTACGCCAATATCAAAGTCGCGGTCGGCGGCGGGCTGAACGAGCCGCGCGATTCCATCCTGACGCTGATCCTCGGCCTCCTGCAGAATCCAGATCAGCTCGAGCGCGTGAAAGCGAACCCGAACCTCTGGCCGGTGGCGTTCGAAGAAGCCGTCCGGTGGACATCGCCGATCGGCATGTATCCGCGCCGGGTGACACGGGACATCGTCTTTTCCGGCGTGCAACTGCGCGCAGGCGATCAGGTCGGCCTCTGCGTCGGCGCTGCCAATCGGGACGGCAGCCGTTTCGAAGATCCGGACCGATTCGACGTCTTTCGCGAGAAGAAGTCGCATCTCGCCTTCGGCGCCGGCGCACATTTCTGCGCCGGGACGTGGGTGTCCCGCCACATGGTAGGGCGCCTCGTCGTGCCGAGGCTCTTTGAGAGACTGCCGAATTTGCGTCTCAAGGATCCCGACGCGGTTCGCATCCAGGGCTGGGTCTTCCGGGGGCCGGTGACGCTCCCGGTCGTCTGGGGCGCTTGAGAGGAGAACATCATGCCCAAAATCACATTCGCCCTTCCCGACGGGAAGGAACGGACCTGCTCGGCCAATGAGGGTCTGAGCCTGATGGAGGTGGCGCTGCAGAACGCCTTGCCCGGCATCATCGCCGAATGCAACGGTTCGGCCGCCTGCGCGACCTGCCATGTCATTGTCGAGGATGCGCTCGCCGCAATGCTCGACCCGATCAGCGAGCATGAAAACGACATGCTCGAATTCACCGCCGCAGCGCGGCAGCCGGGCAGCCGCCTGAGCTGCCAGATCCGGGTCGACGACCGACTCGACGGTGCCATTGTCCGCATTCCGGCGGAGGCCTGATCATGCCGCGCCGGATCGTCATCGTCGGGGCCGGGCAGGCCGGCCTCGCGGCGGCCGCGAAGCTGCGCCAGGCGGGCTTTGCCGGTTCGATCACCATGCTCGGCGACGAGGGGCTGATGCCCTATCAGCGCCCGCCGCTGAGCAAGGCCTATCTCCTCGGCAAGTTGGAGGCGGATCGCCTGTCGTATCGAAACGAGGAATTCTATCGTCATGAGGAGATCGAAGTTGCGCCCGGCGAGGCGGCGGTCGAAATCGACAGAGCGGCCGGCGAGGTCGTGACGACGCTAAGGCGCATCTCCTACGATCACCTTGTGCTGGCAACGGGCGCTCGTCCGATCGAACTGCCGGCGCCCATGGCGGCCGGCATCTCCAACATCTTCTATCTGCGCAACAGGGCCGACGCGGACCGATTGCGTCCGAGCCTGAAGCAAGGCGCACGGCTACTGGTCGTCGGTGGCGGCTATGTCGGCCTCGAAGTGGCTGCCGCTGCCCGGCAGGCCGGCGCAAGCGTGACACTCGTCGAAATGGCGCCGCGCATTCTGAACAGGGTGGCCGCCGAGCCGACGGCCGCCTATTTCCGAAACTTGCACAGCGCCAAGGGTGTCGAAATTCGTGAGGGCACCGGGTTGACCGAACTCACGGTCGACGGCGCACGGGTCACGGCCTCATTGGCGGACGGCTCCCGCCATTCGGCCGATGCAGTGGTGGTCGGCATCGGAGTGAGGCCGAATGCAAGCCTTGCAATGCAGGCGGGTTTGGCCGTCGAGGGCGGGATCGTCGTCGACGCCTTCGGCCGTACCACCGACCCCCATATCTGGGCCGCGGGCGATTGCACCACATTCGAGTACGACGGCGAGATGATCCGCATCGAGTCGGTTCCGCATGCGATCGATCAGGCCGAACACGTCGCCCGCAACGTTCTTGGCGCGGGCAGGGCCTATCGTCCGCGGCCGTGGTTCTGGTCGGATCAGTTCGACACGAAATTGCAGATTGCCGGCCTCAATCGCGGCTATGATCGCGTCCAGTCGGCTGGTGGCCCAGCGGAAAGCAGCATGACGATTTCCTACTTCCTGGGCGAAAGGCTGTTGGCGGTCGACTGTCTCAACGACGCCCGTAGTTTCATGCAGGCGAAGCGTCAGCTGGGACTATAGCCGGGCTCTTCCTCAGCGGCTCGGTACCGGCATTTCGCCGCGATAGTCGTAGAAACCCCTGCCGACCTTTCGCCCGAGCCAGCCGGCTTCGACATATTTCACCAGCAGCGGGCACGGCCGGTACTTGGTATCGGCAAGCCCGCTATGCAGGACGTTCATGATGGCGAGGCAGGTGTCGAGGCCGATGAAATCGGCAAGTTCGAGTGGGCCCATCGGATGGTTGGCGCCGAGTTTCATGCTCTGGTCGATGTCGACGATCGAGCCGACCCCCTCATGGAGCGTGTAGATCGCCTCGTTGATCATCGGCATGAGAATGCGGTTGACGATGAAGGCCGGAAAATCCTCGGCCACCACCGCGGTCTTGCCGAGCCTTTGTACGACTACCTGCAGCGCATCGAAGGTTTCCTTGCTGGTGGCGATTCCCCGGATCAGTTCGACGAGTTGCATGACCGGAACCGGATTCATGAAATGCAGTCCCATGAATTGTTCGGGCCGTTTCGTCCGCCCCGCGAGGCGGGTGATCGACAGCGACGACGTGTTGGTGGTGAGGATCGTCTCCGGCTTCAGGCTTGGCGCCAGATCGTCGAATATCTTCTGCTTGACGGCCTCCTTCTCAGTTGCCGCCTCGATGATGAGGTCGCTCGCGCCGAGTTCAGGCAGGCTTACGGTCGTTCGTATGCGGCCGAGCGCGAGGCTCCTGTCCTCATGCTCTATCTTACCGCGCGCCACCTGGCGGTCCAGGTTCGCGCCGATCCTGGCGATCGCGGCCTCAAGTCTTTCCGCATCGACGTCCATCAGAGTGACGTCATATCCCGCAACCGCAAGCACATGGGCGATGCCGTTGCCCATCTGCCCGGCGCCGACCACTCCAATCGTCTCAATCGCCATCTCTATTCTTCCCCGGCGTTTTTCGAGAATCCCCAGCTTCCAGCCCCCAGAACCGGCGCGGCCTTATCAAGCGCCAAGGGGCTGCGTGATAGAATGATAGGCGTCCGTAAGCCAGGCAAGCCCTCGGGATCGATGCGCAGCTCCCGTGCCTGGATTTGCGGCTCGTTGATCGCTTCCGCCACCGTATTGATCGGACCTCCGGGAACGCCTGCCGTCTCGAGTGCGGCAATCAGCTCCGCCTTCGGCCTCAGCCTGGTCTTTTCCGCAATCAGCGCGCTGAGCGCTTCCCGGTTCGCCACGCGGGCCGGATTGGTCGCATAGGTCGGATCGTCCGCGATGCCGTCAAGACCGAGCATGCCGCACAGAGCCGCAAATTGCCGGTCGTTGCCGCAGGCGATGATCAGATGACCGTCGGAGGCGGGAAACACCTGGTAGGGCACGATATTGGGATGCGCATTGCCCATGCGGCGGGGCACCTTGCCGCCCGCAAGATAGTTCATCGCCTGGTTGGCAAGCACCGCAACGCCCACATCGAGTAGTGCCAGGTCGACAAGCTGGCCGAGGCCGGATCGCTCCCGCTCGGCAAGTGCCGCCTGGATGCCGATCACCCCGTAGAGGCCGGTAAACACGTCGATCCAGGCAACGCCCACTTTCTGCGGTTCGCCGTCCGGTTCGCCAGTCAGGTCCATGATGCCGCACATGCCCTGGATCAGGAAATCGTAGCCCGGCTGTTGCGCCCGCGGACCCGCTTGGCCGAAACCCGTCACGGAGGCGTAGACGATGCGGGGGTTGATTGCGGCGATGCTGTCATAGTCGAGGCCGAATTTCTTCAACCCGCCGACCTTGAAATTCTCGATCACGACATCCGCCTCCGCGATCAAGGATTTGACGCGGGCAAGATCCTCGGGGTCGCCGAAATCGCAGGTGACCGACGTCTTGCCGCGATTTGCCGCGTGGAAATAGGCCGCCACCTTTTCGGTGCCGCCCTTGCCGTCCGGCTGTTCGATGAAGGGAGGCCCCCATGTGCGGGTGTCGTCGCCCTGCGGGCTCTCGACCTTGATCACTTCGGCGCCGAGGTCGGCGAGCGTCTGTCCGATCCAGGGGCCGGCCAGGATGCGGGCAAGCTCGACGACCTTCAGGCCGGCGAGTGGGGCGCTGTTTGGAACAGCCATCAGAAGAATGCCTGAATGCCGGTCTGGGCACGGCCGAGAATCAGCGCATGGACGTCATGCGTGCCCTCGTAAGTGTTGACGGTTTCGAGATTCTGCGCGTGGCGCATGACGTGGTACTCGATCTGAATGCCATTGCCGCCATGCATGTCGCGGGCCTGCCTCGCAATGTCAAGCGCCTTGCCGCAATTGTTGCGCTTGACGAGGGAAATCATCTCCGGCGCAAACCTGCCCTCGTCCAACAGCCGCCCGACACGAAGCGAGGCCTGCAGGCCGAGCGTGATCTCCGTCTGCATGTCGGCGAGCTTCTTCTGGTAGAGCTGCGTACCGGCGAGCGGCTTGCCGAACTGGATGCGATCGAGGCCGTATTGTCGCGAACGGAACCAGCAATCCTCCGCGGCGCCGAGCACGCCCCAGGAGATGCCGTAGCGGGCACGGTTGAGGCAGCCGAACGGTCCCTTGAGTCCCGAGACATTCGGCAACAGCGCGTCCTCGCCCACCTCGACGCCTTCGAGCACGATCTCGCCGGTGATCGAGGCACGCAGCGACAGCTTGCCGCCGATCTTCGGCGCCGAGAGGCCCTTCATGCCTTTTTCGAGGATGAAGCCGCGGATCTGCCCGCCATGCGCCTCCGATTTGGCCCAGACCACGAAGACGTCGGCGATCGGCGCGTTGGAGATCCACATCTTCGAGCCCCGCAGGCGATAGCCGCCCTCGATCTTCTCGGCGCGTGTTTTCATCGAACCCGGATCGGATCCGGCATCCGGCTCGGTGAGTCCGAAGCAGCCGATCAACTCGCCCGAGACGAGGCCGGGCAGGTATTTGTCGCGCTGTTCTTCGGAGCCATAGGCGTAGATGGGGTAAATCACCAGCGACGACTGCACGCTCATCATGGAGCGGTAGCCCGAATCGACGCGCTCCACCTCGCGCGCCACGAGACCATAGGAAACGTAATTGGCGCCGGCCGCGCCATATTTTTCCGGCAGGGTCACGCCGAGAAGACCCGCCTGGCCCATCAGCCGGAAGAGGCCCGGATCGGTCTTTTCCTCAAGATAGGCCTCCTCTACGCGCGGCAGCAGTTCTGCTTGCGCGAAGGCGCTGGCCGCATCGCGGATCATGCGTTCGTCCTCGGCAAGCTGGTCGTCCAGGAGAAGGGGATCGTCCCATACGAAGGCGCTGCCTTGGGGTGACTGCATG
Organism: Sinorhizobium sojae CCBAU 05684; assembly: GCF_002288525.1. Lineage (NCBI taxonomy): Bacteria > Pseudomonadati > Pseudomonadota > Alphaproteobacteria > Hyphomicrobiales > Rhizobiaceae > Sinorhizobium > Sinorhizobium sojae. The sequence goes on along the minus strand of NZ_CP023068.1, from coordinate 1,811,451 downwards.
GCGGGGGCAGTGGACGGGTTTGTGGTCACGGATTCTCTCCCGATAATCTCGAAACGGCCCCGATAATCTCGAAACGGCAAGCCGATTTCCTATGTAGATACCGATTGTTGCCGGGCGTAAAAAGCCGTATTTAGGCGTAATATCATTCATAGAGTGCATAGGTGGAGATGCGCCCGCGCCGGTTCCTTCCCTCGATAAGCCTTTTGTCCGCTTTTGAGGCCGTCCTGAAGACCGGCTCGACGGCGGCGGCTGCGCGCGACCTCAATCTGACGCAGAGCGCGGTGAGCCGCCTTGTCCAGAATCTGGAGCAGCAGCTCGGCCGCCAGCTTTTCGAGCGTCACCGGCAGAAGCTCATCCCCACGCAAGCCGCCCACGCCTATGGCCGGGATGTGACCCGCGCGCTCGATCTCATTCAGCGCGGCAGCATGGAAGTTGCCGCAAATCCGGGCGGCGGCACGCTGTCGCTGGCGATCCTGCCGGCCTTCGGCACGCGATGGCTGGCGCCGCGGCTCGGCACGTTCCTGGTCAAGCATCCCGGCATCACGATCAATCTAGCAACGCGCCTCAAGCGCTTCAACTTTGCCGTCGAAGGCTTCGATGCCGCCATTCATTTCGGCGCCGAGGATTGGCACGACGCCGGCCATATGAAGCTATTCGAGGAACGACTGACCGCCTGCATTTCGCCGGCACTGCTCAACGACCATCCGATCACCGGTGTCGATGACATGTCCGGGCTGCCGCTTCTGCAGCTGGAGACACGGCCGAATGCCTGGCTGATCTGGTTTGCCGCCCATGGCGCGGAACCAACAAGCGTGACCGGAATGCTCTTCGACCAGTTCGCCACCATGACTCAGGCTGCGATCTCCGGGCTCGGCGTCGCTCTTCTTCCGGACTATCTGGCATATGCGGAGATCGCGGAAGGGCGCCTTGTGCCCCTCTTGAAGAGGGGCGTGCCGGGGTCCGGATCCTATTGGCTGGTCTGGCCGCAAGCGCGCGCCAATTACCCGCCGCTCGAAGCCTTCCGCACCTGGCTTGCCGAGGAACTGTCGCCGGAGGCCTCATCGGTTTCCTGACCCGCGAAGCGGGCATGGACCTCCGGTAGGGAAGCAGGGGCCCGCCCTTGACCGGCCCGGGGCAACTATCTATGGAGTCTCTCGACGGTTCCCCGACGATGAAGCGAAGGGGATTAATAGGGAACACGGTGCGGGCGACCCAGTAGGGACCAAGGCCGTGGCTGCCCCCGCAACTGTGAGCGGATTGCCGTCCATCCTCGTGGCGCCTCCAGCGCCATGCCACTGTGCCACCCGGCACGGGAAGGCAGATGGACGACAGACATCCGCAAGCCAGGAGACCTGCCGTCATGTGTTCGCTCCAATGTCCACGGGCGGGGATGCCCGGAACAGGATGTGCCATGACAAATTCTCGCGCCTGGCTGCGCCTTCCTGCCTTCGTTCCTTCCCGCTCGAGCGGCCGCTCGCTCGAAACCGCTGACTGACGCGGCGCGATCATTCCTGCCGTCCGCGCAGTGCGGCCGGTATTTTTCCAATCGGGGAGATCAACCGTGACCATCATTCCCACCATTCGTGGCAGCTTTGTTGCCGTCGCTGCGCTGGTGTCGACTCTCACCGTCGACGCTCGGGCCTCCGAAACCACCTATCCGCTGACCATTACCAATTGCGGCCGCACGGTCACTTTCCAGAAGGCGCCCGAACGCGCCGTCTCGATCGGCCAGAGCAGCACGGAGATCATGTATCTGCTCGGCCTGCAGGACCGGATGGTCGGCACCGCCGTCTGGCTCGGCCCGGTCATCGGGGGTTACGAGGAGGCGAATGCCAGGGTGGAGCGTCTCGCGGACAACGATCCGAGCTTCGAAAGCGTCGTTGCCAAGAAGCCGGACATCGTCACCGCGCAGTTCCAGTGGCACGTCGGGCCCGAAGGCACCGTCGCCAAACCGGAGCAGTTCGAGGAACTCGGCATTCCCGTCTACACCTCGCCCGCCGATTGCGTCGGCAAGGACAATACGGGTGGCGGCGATGGCGTTCGCCATGCGGTTTTCACCATGGACCTGATCTACCAGGAGATCGCTGAACTGGCGCAGATCTTCAACGTCCAGGCTCACGGCGAGGCGCTGATCGCCGAGCTGAAGTCGCGCGAGGATGCGGCGAAGCAGAAGATCGCGTCGGCGAACGGCAGGCTCTCCGCCGTGTTCTGGTTCTCGAGCGCGGAGCTCGACATCGATCCCTTTGTCGCCGGCAAGAACGGTGCTCCCGGCTACATCATGCAGGCGCTCGGCATCCGCAATGTCATCGACAGCGAAGAGGAATGGCCGACCGTCGGCTGGGAAACCATCGCCAAGTCTGGCCCGACGATCATCGTCGCGGGCAGGATGGAGCGTCGCCGTTTCCCCGCAGACGACATCGCCGTCAAGCACCAGTTCCTGAAGTCCGACCCGGTCACGAGCCTCATGCCGGCCGTCAAGGAGGGCCGTGTCGTCGAAATGGACGCCCAGGCGATGAACCCGACGATCCGGACCATCGAAGGTATCGAGGTCCTGGCCGAGGCCATTGAAAAAGCCGGCCTGACCCAGTGATCGGCTTGGTGGGCTCCCTATCGAGGACAAGCGCCACAGTGCTGGCGCTTGTCCTGTTGTTCGCGGCGCTCTGGCTGGGTGCGGCGATCGGCGAGACCGCGATCCCGATGGATGTCGTCGCCCGGGCGGTCGCCAATCGGCTTTGGCATGCGGGCTATCCGCTCGATCCGATCAACGAGGGCATCATCTGGAACTACCGGCTGAGCCGCGCCGTGGTGGCGGCGTGCTGCGGCTCGGCGCTTGCGCTTTCCGGCGTCGTGCTGCAGTCGCTTCTGCGCAACCCGCTGGCCGATCCGTATATTCTCGGGATTTCGGCGGGTGCATCGACCGGCGCGGTCGCCGTTGCCATCCTCGGTTTCGGCGCCGGTCTGTTGACGCTGCCGCTGGGGGCCTTCCTCGGCGCGCTTCTCGCCTTCGGGCTTGTCAGCCTGCTCGCAATGCGCGCGGGCAGGGGGCATGGTGCCATCATTCTCGCCGGTGTCGCCGGCTCGCAGCTCTTCAACGCGCTCACTTCCTTCATCGTCACCAAGGCGGCCAATGCGGAGCAGTCGCGCGCGATCATGTTCTGGCTGCTCGGCAATCTTTCCGGCGTCCGTTGGCCTGATGTCTGGCTCGCGCTGCCGGTGGCGGTGGCGGGCCTCATTGCCTGCCTCTGGCATGCACGCGCCCTCGACGCCTTCACCTTCGGCTCCGAGTCCGCCGCTTCGCTCGGCATTCCCGTGCGCCGCGTCTATGTCGTGCTGATCGGCGCATCGGCCATGATGACGGCGGCGATGGTCAGCGTTGTCGGCTCGATCGGCTTCGTCGGGCTCGTCATCCCGCATGCGGCCCGGATGCTGGTGGGCGTCCGGCACGGGCTGCTGCTGCCGGCATCCGCTCTGATCGGCGCAATATTCATGATCGCCGCGGACGTGGTTTCACGCGTGATCATTCCGGGCCAGGTGCTGCCGATCGGCGTGGTGACGGCACTTGTCGGGGCGCCTGCCTTCGCGATCATTCTTGGCCAGCGGGGGGCGGTTCGATGATGCTTTCGGCGTGCAACGTTTCATGGTCCACGGGCGGAATTTCAATTCTCGAGAATGTCTCGCTCGACGTCGTCCCGGGTGAATTTCTCGGCATTGTCGGACCGAACGGTTCCGGAAAGACGAGCCTGATGTCGCTTCTTGCGGGTCTCCGGCGGCCGAAGTCGGGTCGTGTGCTGCTGGACGGCCGGCCGATCGACGGGCTCGGACGGCGTGAGGTCGCCAGACGCATCGCCCTCGTCGAACAGCAGGCCGAGACGAGCGAGCGCATATCGGCGCGCCAGGCCGTGGAACTCGGCCGCACCCCGCATCTCGGGCCGCTCGCACCATGGTCGGCAGAGGATGACGAGATCGTCGGCGCGGCGATCCGCAATGTCGACATGGAGCCATTAGCGTCGCGGCAGTGGCACACGCTCTCGGGGGGCGAACGCCAGCGCCTGCACATCGCCCGCGCCCTCGCGCAGCAGCCGAAAATCCTGCTTCTGGACGAGCCGACGAACCACCTCGACATCGGCCACCAGATCGGCCTGTTGCATCTCGTCCGCCAGCAGCAGCTGACGGCCGTGGCGGCGCTTCACGATCTCAACCACGCGGCGATGTTCTGCGACCGAATCGCCTTGATGAGCGGCGGCCGCATCGTAGCGTTGGGGCGCCCATCCGAAGTCCTCAGCGCAGAGCGGATCGGCACCGTCTTCGGGGTGGAGGCCGATGTCGAACAGGAGGGCGAGGGGCGCTGTCACATCCGCTACCGGCCACCCGGTTCGCCGGTCGCCGAACGACCCAGGCTGAGGAGGATTTCATGATCGTTGCCAGGCACTTGCTTGCGGCCTTCGTCGCCGCATTTTGCGAGCGCCGAAACCGTTGAGGGCAAGATGTTGAACCCCGGCGCAAAGGGCTCGATGGCCGGACTTCCTGGCATTGCAGCCGGGCACCGCGAGAAAGACGCCCCCCGCCAGGGCTGAAGAGCTGTGCGGCCATCCTCCGCCCGGGAACTGCCTGGCGACCGCGGAGTTAGGCCTTTGACCGCGCGCAACACCGCGTTGCGTGGTCCGCGACAGACGAGGCGAGCGATGACAGCCAAGCAACGCAAAGCCCCGCATGCGGCCTATCCGCTCTGGATTACCGTGCCGTACACGCTGTTCGTTGCCGTGCTTACGCCGGTCTACTGGCTGCGATACGGTCCCGGCAATTTCCTGTGGTTCTCGGACTTAGCGTTGTTCGCCTTGCTGATCGTGCTCTGGACCGGAAACAGGCTCATCCACTCGATGATGGCGGTCGGCGTGCTGCCGTTCGAAGTGGCATGGACTGTCGACTTCTTCACAGGCGGCAGGCTCATGGGACTTGCGGCCTATATGTTCGATCCCGATGAGCCGGCGCATATGCGGGCCTTGTCCGGCTTTCACTTCCTGCTGCCGGTGCTCATCCTGTACATGCTGTTCAGACAAGGCTACGACCGCCGGGCCTTGAAGACGCAGACCGTCTTCGCCTGGATCGTGCTCCTTGCGAGCTACTGGCTCACCCCTCCCGAGAAGAACATCAATTGGGTTCATGGGCTCGGCCCGGGAACGGAGGCGGAAAAGATCTTGTCGCCGCGCGTCTATCTCGGCCTCTACATGGTGTTGTTGCCCGTGGTCGCCTATCTGCCGACCCATCTCATACTGAGGCGGCTGTTTCGATCGTGAGCGCGCAGCCGTCGCTGACTGCCGCGCCACCGGGCCGGACGGCGCTCGCATCCGGGCTATCCCTCCGCAGGTGTGAGACGCAGAATTTTTCCGGATGGCTCGTCCGTCAGCGCGAGCACCGCGCCGTCGGAGGCCTGGAGAACATCGCGAATCCTGACGCCCAGCGAAAGGACTTCCTCTCCGGTCACCTCCTGTGCGTTCGTCTCGACCCGGACGATTCCTTCAGCCGAAAGACCCCCGATCAGGAGATCGCCCTTCCAGTCGGGGAACATGTCGCCGGTATAGAAGGTCATGCCCGAGGGTGAAATCACGGGTGTCCAGCTATGGATGGAGCCGGCAAATTCGGGCCGGGTCGGCGGATCGGGGATCTGCTCGCCCGAATAATGGCGGCCCCAACTGACGACGGGCCAGCCGTGGTTTTCTCCGGTCTCGGGGATGTTCAGCTCGTCTCCACCTCTCGGCCCCATCTCGGCTGACCAGAGCACACCCGTCTCGGGGTGAATGGCCGCGCTCTGAACGTTTCGGTGGCCGTAGGACCAGATTTCGTCGGCACCGTCCCGGTCTACGAACGGATTGTCGCTCGGTACGGACCCATCGGGATTGAGGCGGACGATCGTACCGAGATGGTTCATGGGATCTTGAGCCTGCCGCATGTGGAAGCGCTCTCCGAGCGTCACGAAAAGCGTGCCATCCGGCGCAAAAGCCAGCCGGGATCCGAAATGGTTCTCGCCCGAAACCGCCGGTTCCTGCCGGAAGATCACCTCGAAATCCGAGAGGGCGGTGGCGTCCTCGTTCAAGCGGCCACGCCCGACCGATGTCGCCGCGCCGCCTTCGCGCTCCTCGGCGAAGGAAAGATATATGGTTCGATTGCTCGCGAATTCCGGATCGAGGGCAACATCGAGGAGCCCGCCCTGGCCTTGTGCGAACACGTCCGGTACGCCCCGTACCCGTTCACCGACGGTGCCGTCGTTCGAAACATGGCGCAGCCGGCCGGGACGTTCCGTCACCAGCATGCCGCCGTCCGGCAGGAGGGCGGCGCCCCAGGGATGCTCAAGGCCATCCGCGAAGACCTCCACGCCGACGGGGCCGCTGTCGGTTTCGAGCGTGCGAGGTGAATCTTGCGCCACGACGGTATCGGGTCGCGTCAGGACGATCGCCATGGCAATCAAGAAGAAGGTAAACGCCTGCAACATGGTGAACTCCATCGATGATGTCCGGTGTAATGCCCGCTCTAATCGACCTCGCAGTCCAAGGTTCCGGAAAGATCGATGCTCACTTCCGTCAGACGCCTTCGTGAGCCTGCGCGAGCTGATCAGCAGCGAAAGCGGCGTCGATGAACGACTGAACTTCGCTTCGGCTTGTCATTGAGTATCCCTCGGAGGAAGCCGGGGCCGCTTTCGCGCGGCCCGCTTGCGGTCAGATGTCCTTGAGAAGGCGAAGCGCGTCGTAGATCGCCGCATGCGTGTTGCGCGCCGCCACCGCGTCGCCGATGCGGAAGAGCTGGAACTTGCCGTCCGGATTGCGGACGACAGATTGCCGCTCGCCTGCAATCAGTTGCTCGTGCGAAATCTCCCCGAGATTGCTGGAGATAGGCTTCAGCTCGAAATACAGGTCATCGAGCGGAATGGTGCCATGATTGACGACGATCTGGTCCACCGTCCGCTGCTTGCAAACACCGCCATAATCGCTGCCGACATGGGCAACAATCTCGTTGCCGCTCTTCTCGGCCGCTTCCAGTCGGTATGTGACGGTGAAGGTCACGTCGAGTTTCTGCAGTGAGCGCATGTAGGGAACGAGGTTCATGGCCATCACTTCCGGCGCGAAGGAGCGATCCGGCGTCATGATCTCGACCTTGGCACGGGCCTTGGCGAGGATTTCCGCGGCCTGCAAACCGGCATGATCGCCGGCGTCGTCAAAAATCAGAACATTTGTGCCGGGCTTCACATCGCCGGAGATGATATCCCAGGCGGAGACGACGAGCTCGTTGCCCTTAGACAGGACCTCCGTGTGAGGGTATCCACCGGTCGCGATGATGACGACATCCGGATTTTCCTCCTGAACGGTCTCCGCGTCCGCCCAGGTGTTGAAGTGGAAGGCAACGCCCAGTTTCTCGCACTGGCTCATGCGCCAGTCGATGATGCTGATCATCTCACGGCGACGCTCACTCTGCGCCGTCAGGCGGATCTGCCCGCCCGGGTCGTTCGCGGCTTCGAAGACGACAACGTCGTGGCCGCGCTCGCCTGCGACCCGCGCAGCCTCCAGGCCGGCGGGGCCTGCGCCGACGATGACGACCTTCTTCCGGCGATCCGCCTTCGCGATCGTGTGCGGCATCGTCAGTTCACGTCCGGTTGCCGCATTGTGAATGCAGTAGGCCGCTCCGCCCTGATAGATGCGATCGAGGCAGTAATTCGCGCCGACGCAGGGACGAATGTCGTCCTCGCGCTTCTCCATAATTTTGCGGACGATATGCGGATCGGTCATATGGGCGCGGGTCATCCCGACCATGTCGACCTTGCCGGACGCGATGGCGTGGCGCGCCGTCGCCACGTCCGGGATCTTCGCCGCGTGGAACGTCGGGAAGTCGGTCGCTGCGCGGATTTCGCCCGCGAAATCGAGGTGGGGCGAGTTCGCCATGCCCTGGATCGGGATCACGTCGGTGAGGCCCGCGTCGGTATCGATGTGGCCACGGATGACGTTCAGGTAATCGATGTGCCCGCTTTCCTTTAGGCGCTTCGAGATCTCGATGCCCTCCGCCTTGCCCGTGCCGCCGGGAAGACATTCGTCGGCCGTGTAGCGAACGCCCAGAATAAAATCGTATCCGACACGGGCCCGGATCGCCTTCAGCACATCGAAACAGAAGCGCATGCGGTTGTCGAGCGAGCCGCCGTAAGGACCATCTAGCTCATTCGTCAGTGGCGACGTGAACTGGTCGAGGAGGTGACCGTAGGCCTCCAGTTCGACACCGTCCATGCCGCCGGCCTTCATGCGCTCGGCGGCATCGGCGAAATCCTTGATGATCCTCTCGATGTCCCAGTCCTCGATTTTCTTCGGGAAGGCGCGGTGCGAGGCTTCGCGATGATGGGAGGGAGCGACAACCGGCAGCCACTCACCCTTGTCCCAGCGCGTGCGCCGACCCAGATGGGTCAATTGGATCATGATCGCCGCGCCCTCCTCGTGCACGGCGTCGGTCATCTGCCTGATCCACGGCACGATCTCGTCCTTATAGGCAAGGAGATTGTTGAAAACCGGAGGGCTGTCGTTGGAGACCGCTGCCGAGCCGGCCGTCATCGTCATGGCAACGCCGCCCTTTGCTCTTTCTACCGTGTAGGCGCGGTAGCGCTCCTTCGGCATGCCATCCTCCGGATAGGCCGGCTCGTGTGCGGTCACGATGATGCGGTTGCGTAGCGTGAGGTGCTTGAGCTGAAAAGGCTGGAGGAGGGGATCGTTCGACATGGGGCCGGGCTCCGAATTAGATTTGTTTCGAAGCGTAATCGGAAATGTACACATGTGTCAACTAAGGGGTCATTAAAGTCACTATCCGCGACATGAGTGTACATTATCCTTGCGAGAGCCCTTTTGATTTGATAGGAAAACGATCCATGGAGCAGACGATCAATGAGAGCGGTTGGCGCGGTTCCCCGGATGTCTGGTTGGGGGCGGCTTACGAATCCCTGCTCGAGGGCGGTGTCGACGCGGTGAAGATTCAGCCGCTGGCGAAGAAACTCAATCTGTCGCGGACGAGCTTCTACTGGTTCTTCAAGGATCGTGAGGAGTTGCTTTCGGCCCTGGTATCGCGCTGGCGCGAGAAGAATACGGGCAACCTCATCAGGCAGGCCGGGGCTTATGCCGAAACGGTCGCCGAGGCGATGCTGAACGTCTTCGACTGCTGGCTGAACCCCAAGCTCTTTGACTCGCAGTTCGAGTTTGCGGTGAGAAGCTGGGCTCTCCAATCGCCGGAGATTCTGGCGGAAGTCCAGGGTGCCGACCAGCAGCGTCTCGATGCCTTGTCCCGCATGTTCCTTCGGTTCGGCTTCGAGGCGGCCCACGCCGATGTTCGGGCGCGCACGATCTATCTCGTGCAGATCGGTTACATTTCGATGCAGACGAAGGAAGACATCGCCGTCCGCATGAAACGAATCCCGGAATATGTCGAAATTTTCACCGGACGAGCGCCGGAGCGAAGGGAGCTTGACCGCTTCTTCGCCCGACATGGCTACTCCGGATAGCGGCAAGAACGGGCGAAGATGAGCGATGCGTTGAAAATCGGCGTGATTGGGGGCAACGGATGGTTGGGCGGGGCCATCGTTCAGGCGGTTCTCGACGCCAGGCTCGCCCCGCCTGAAGAGCTCACGCTGTCATATCGAGGCGAACGGCCTGCACGTTTTCAGGGCGTACGCTGGACAACGGACAATCAAGAACTCGCCGACCGGTCGGATCTGATCATCGTTTCGGTGCGCCCGGCTCACTGGCCGTCGGTCGCAATCTCTGCCACTGGCAAGCTCGTCGTGTCCGTGATGGCAGGCATTCCGCTCAGTCGATTGACCGTCCAGCTGAGGACTGACCGTGTCGTCCGTGCTTTGCCGAATGCGGCCGCGGAGGTTGGCAAATCCTACACGCCCTGGGTCGCGTCCCCGGCTGCGAGCGAACGCGATCGCTCCATCGTACGGCGCATATTTGAAGCTTGCGGCAGCACGGACGAAGTGACGAGCGAAGCCGACATCGACTATCTGACCGGCCTGTCGGGTTCCGGGCCGGCCTTCCCCGCCCTCCTCGCGAATGCGATGATGCAGAATGCGCTGACGCACGGGCTGGGCCCGCAGGTCGCCCGTCGTGCTGTCGCGGCCGTCCTGATCGGAACCGGCCGCCTGCTCGAACGTCATGGGGAATCTCCCGTGGAGACGGTCAAAACATTTCTCCGCTATCAGGGCACTACTGCGGCAGCCATCGAAGCAATGCGGGCTGCCGGTTTTGACGCCGCAGTCGCCGGCGGGCTTGCTGCCGCGTTCAAGAAGTCGGTGAGTATGGGACAGAGCTCCTGACCCGCCGTCCGGAGCGGGTTAAGGCGGCACCCTGCTCCTGAAATAAAACGCCGCAAGAAAGAGGGAACGTTAATGAAGAAGCTGTTTGCGTCTACATGCCTGGTGTTTGGCCTCATCGCCGGAGCATCGGTCTCGAACGCCGCGGAGTGCGGGAGCGTCACTATCGCCAGCATGAACTGGCAGAGTGCCGAGGTTCTGTCGAACCTCGACAAGTTCATTCTCAACGAAGGCTACGATTGCAGTGCCGAGATCACCATCGGCGACACCGTGCCGACGATCACCTCCATGGCGGAAAAGGGCCAGCCGGACATCGCACCGGAAGCGTGGGTCGACCTCCTGCCGGATGTGGTGAAAAAGGGAACGGAAGAAGGACGGATCGTTCAGGCCGGGTCTCCGCTGCCAGATGGTGGCGTGCAGGGTTGGTGGATCCCGAAATACATCGCGGACGCTCACCCGGAAATCAAGACGATCCCGGATGTGCTGAAACATCCGGAACTCTTCCCGGATCCGGAAGATCCCAGCAAAGGCGCCATCTATAACGGACCTCAGGGCTGGGGCGGTACCGTGGTGACTTCTCAGCTTTACAAGGCCTACGACGCCGAGAAGGCGGGCTTCACGCTGGTCGACACGGGCTCTGCTGCCGGCCTCGACGGCTCGATCGCCAAGGCTTACGAGCGCCAGCAGGGCTGGGTGGGGTACTATTGGGCGCCGACTGCGCTGCTCGGCAAATATCCGATGGTCAAGCTCGACCACGGCGTGCCCTACGATGCAGCCGAATGGAAGCGCTGCACCACGGTGGCCGATTGCCCCGATCCGAAGCCGAACGCCTGGCCGGTCGACACGGTCGTGACGCTGGTTGCCAAGTCGTTCTCCGAGAAGGTCGGTCCCGAGGTAATGGACTATCTGGAGAAGCGTTCCTGGAGCAACGAGACGGTCAACAACCTGATGGCCTGGATGACCGACAACCAAGCGACCGGTGAAGAAGGCGCGAAACACTTCCTCGAGGAGAACGAGGATACCTGGACGAAGTGGGTTACTCCGGAAGCCGCGGACAAGATCAAGGCGGCGCTCTAAGCGGATTGGCCGGAAAATCTTTCGGAGAGCTCGATGCGCAAGGA